>CAZGRL010000104.1:0-12620 GCA_964528155.1 uncultured Anaerolineaceae bacterium | reverse complement strand
GATAAGCTTGCGTTCGATCCGTGCACGGGCAAGTCTCTCCCAGACCGGCCCATCGCCCAGGAAGTGTCCGTCGGTGGTCACCAGGTCGTCGAAGACGCGACGCGCCTCCGCGTCCGACATTTGCTGCAGCCGGGCGTGCCGCTCCGCTGCGGTGCGTCTGTTGACTTCGGCGAACCCCTCGAGCGTTCGGCGGACGATCTCCGCGTCCAGTTTGTGGTATTGCTCGGCCCGTCCCATGACGTCAGATGCCGCCGCCGGCCTCCAGCGGATTGATGACTTCTACGCCGTCATAGTTCTCGTGAGGACTCAAGTCCTCAGACCAGATCGTGCTGCACCCGAGCTGGCCCGCGCTCCAGATGATCATGGCGTCCCAAAATGACAGCGCATGGCGGCCCTGCAGATCGATGGCTCCGAGCACGTCTTCGGCCTGCGGGGCATGTACATTCCAGTGCGCCAGGTCGCGGACGACGCCTGCCGCGGTTTCCCGTTTCAGGGGCGTTCGGACCTTTTGTGTTACGGTGACATAGAACTCCTGCAGGACCTGAACGCTTATGGCTCCTCGCCCAGACTCCCACAGCCCCTCAAGGAGCTCGCGGGCCTGCGTTCGCTTCTCGCCAGCGGTCTGGTCGTAGGCGTATACCAGGATGTTGCTATCCACGAACACTGGCCCGTCATCGGCGCTCATGAAGCTCCTCGCGTGTCCATCGGGCTTTGCCCTTCGTCCCCAAGGGGAAGCCCTCGGCAAGCGCGGAGGTCTGGCGTCGCCGTGCCTGCTCATAGCCCTCGCGGCGGGCGATGTGTTCCTCCAGCAGACGCTCCATGATGGCTGTCATCGAGGTATCTTCACGCGCGGCGAGGATCTTGGCTTTCCGCAGCAGATCTTTGCGCAGTGACAGGGTTACATTTCGCCTTTCCATGGGTGCCTCACTTTGTGGCCTTCCGCCAGATGTCCACAGGATTAAGTGTATCACACATTTTCGTGGCGGATGAGGTTCACCAACGCAACCGGCCGTCTACCACCGCCTCCTAGCCTTTGTAGGCGGCCCGCCTTCGCATTCCGGATGGTCTCAAGAATCGCATCCCGCAACGCCTTGAGCGTCGATGCGGGTGGGGGCATCCCCTCGCAGCCGGTCTTCAGGTAGCCCTCGACAGTCACCCTCTGTATCGGATCCAGCAGACTGAGTGCGTTTCGCACGTGGTAGCCCGTGACAGACTCCCGCACTCCAGGTACGTGGAACCTGCCACAGGCCTGCATTCGGGCAATCGGGATCGCCATAGCCATCTCCCTTCAAGGTGGCTTCTCTCCTGCGATGCCCCGACATTGGCCGGCCGGAGAGGAGGCCAGGCCTGGGACCGCCGCCCTGGAATGCAAATCGCCGGCGCCCCGGGCGACACGGCCGGCGCCGGCGATCTCCTCCCGTATCAAACAACCTCGACCCAGGGAGGATGGGAGAGGCGACTTATGAGGCCCTGGTCAGCTCTCAGCCTGCCACGCGGAAGCCGGGCCGCAATCCAAGGGGCGGCCTTCATGGCGCATCGGTGGGGCCTGAACATCCAGGACGTTGTGTTCTTCAGGAAAGCTGGAAGCCCAGGATCTGGTTTGGACCCTGGCGCTCGGGGTGGGGGGGAGCAGTCCGCTATCTCTCAGCGGACCTCGGTTGCGTGATGATAGCTTGAGGAACTTGGATCAAGCGGTGAAAAGGGCGTTCCGGTTCCTAACCGCGCTCTAAGCTCCTGAGCTCGCGCCGACTCAGCCTGATTACTCTCTTGGCTGAAACACAGGCCCTAGACTTCGCGGATCCAATCGGCGATGTCGTTCCAGAGCTCCGGCATGTCGAGCGCTCGGGCGAACTCACCAACCCAGCGCTCGATTTGCGCCCGGTCCAGGTTCGGGTTGGCATGGATGAGCGCCTGGATGTCCAACAGATCCTGTGGTCTGTGGGCTACGGCCTTGAAGACGATGAGGTCTTCCGGGGTTGGCAGACGGAGAGACAATCCGTCGATCTGATGCACGCGGCTTCGATGTACAGCCTCAACTTCGAACGGGAGCGTGCCGAGAGTGAGGTCCACATTGATGCTGCTCTCCGAATGACGCAGCAGCAGGACCCGGTGGCGGCGGGCGAATCCCTCCGCGTCCTCGAGCCGCGGAGCCAGGCCCTCTTGCTCCGCGGCCGAGATCAACTCAGGTACCTTCTCCGTTGGTAGGAGAATCACCGCGTCCACATCTGCCGTCAGGCGGGGGTTTCCCAGCAGGCTGGACGCGATGCCACCGATGATCATGCCCTGGTCGCCGAAGTGGGCCAGGACACGTTGTACCGCCGCGAGGGGGGCCAGGAAAGGCGTGACCTCTCGGGATGGGTTCATTCCGTGAGGTCCTTCAGCCTCGCCCAGCGCTCCCAGACGATCTTCTCCTGATCGCCATCCGAGGGTGGTGATAACTTCAGGCCAACCATCAGGCCCCGTAAAGCATTCATCTGCACCCATCTTTGCCGAAGCGAGGTGCCCCTGCGCTCCTCCGCCTCGACGGCGGCAACAGCCTGCCAACGGTCGCGAAAGGCTTTGGCTTGCGAGCGTGTCATCCTGTGCATGCCGGCTTCCTTGTTCTGAGAAGCATGTTTGAGTCCATATGTAATCCTGGCACTGCAATCGGTTCCATCTTGCCCTAGGGCGAGGTGATGGTCGGGTCTGGCCCTCACGCGCTGCTGATTTCCTCCTGCAGCCTGTCAACTGCGTGTTGCGGGACGACGTGGCCTGCTTCCCTGTGCTTGAGCAAGTGCGCGAGCGCTTCTTCCTCGGTCTGGAAGGTTAGGCTGCCGTGCATCATGCACTTCTCGCAGCCCTCGCCGCCGCAGTCGCATGGCTCGACGTAACCAAACAGCGGCGCATGGCCGCCTTCGGTGAAAATGGTCTTGACCAGAGGAGCGAGGCGGCACGCGCAGCATTCGATGCCCTCGAGCGAGGGATACATGTAGACATCGCCTTCTGAGAATCTGCAATGGCTCATCGATGTACTCGATTCCGCTTCCGAGGCGGAAGATGGGCTTCGCTGCAGGACGCCCGTCGAGTCGAAGCATGCTCCAGCCTACACCTCGCTCTCCGGTGGGATCAGGGGTTCAATGAGGGTGATCAATTCGGGGAGGTCCTTGTGGACCGTATCCCACACAGCCTCAACATCAATGCGGAAGTACTCGTGGATCAAGCGGTTCCGCATCCCGATCATCTGCTGCCACGGGATTTCCGGATGGGATTGCCTTGTCTCCTCGGACACGCGTCCCGCCGCCTCTCCGATGATCTCGAGGGGCCGGATTACGGCGGCCTGGTGAAGCTCGCTCCCTTCGAATTGCGTCCGGGAGATACCCTGAAGAAAGCCGATGGCCTTGCGGGCCGCAATCAGGATGTCCAACAGGTAGGCATCATCGCGCTTCATAAAGGACTTCCGTGTTGGCCAGGATGTTCCGTCGGCGGATATAGTTCTCGCTCCGTTCGATGGCAGACCGCTCGCATAGATTCACTTCCCTTCCGAACAGTCTCTGCAGTTCATCCTGCATGCTGACCAGATCGAAGAGGCTCCACTGTGCTCCAGGGGTAAAGTCGACCAGGACGTCAACATCGCTCTCGGGACTGAAATCATCGCGGAGCGCCGAGCCGAATACGGCAAGCTTCGTCACCTTCCAGTGCTTGCAGAAATCGACAAGGTCTGCGCTCGCGATCTTGATCTTCAGGGCCATCGTCTCTGATCCTTTGCCTGGGGGCTTGCGCAACGGCCATTGGTAACGCGGCGTCGTCGGCAGTCCTTAGTTGAGGTCTTGGGCCACCTCCAGGGCACTTGCGTGCTGCTGAAGGGTGCCGCCGAGTTTGGATCCCAAGCTCCTGCGCTAGACGCTGAAAATCGCGCGTCCTGATGTCCAGCAACTTGGAGACCTTCTACGCGGATACGTGTACTTCGGCAATGAGGCTCAACCCGCATTCTTCAGCGCCAGCATGGAGTAGCTGTCGCAGGGCAGCCGTCTTGTCGCTCCGTTCCGCCCGGCTCCCGATTTCCGCCAACTCAACCTGACCGTTTGGAATGCACAGTGGGTAGGGAATTGTACCCATCCAGTTCATCCATGACGCCCAGGCCTTCGACGGCGGCCATCCACAGCCCATCTGCAGGGGGAGCGCTTCAAGCGTCGGTCTTTCCCTTGGGGGAAAGTCGCCGAGATCATTGGCACAAGCATGATCGGCTGGCGGCCCAGGCGCCTCATGTCAGCCTCGCCTCGCTCTGGTCGCTCGTTGTATGCGAGTGGGGCGCTGCAACTCGATGCCAAGCGCGTCTGCTATCTGTATGATCCTCTTGAAGCTGGCCGATCGGTACCGTGTGGTCTCGTACCGCTGGATCTGCTGCTCCTTCATCCCGAGGCGGCGCGCCAGATCCTTCTGGGTCATCCCTTGCGCGACCCGGGCCTTCACCAGCACCGCTGGCAATTCATCCAGCGCTCCGAGCTTCAGGTCTGAGACCGATGACTCCTTCAGGCGCTCGTACTCGGCGATCTGCTCCTGAAGCTCGTCGATCTGCGATTGAAGTCCGTCCCAGACCGCGGCGCGAAGGCGAGGGTCCAGTTTCCCCCTGGACGCCCCATTCCCAGGGAGAGACTTTTCCAGCCTCTTGAGCTGGGACTTGGTGACCCGATACTGCCTCTCGTTGGTGATCATCTCTCCAGAAGCCAAGGCTAGCTCCTCAGCCTTCAGCATAACACAACATTTCTGTTGTGCCGGCCCGAACCTACGGCCCTCGGGTTCCCCGGAGCAGGATGGTGAACTCGCCCGGCCCCAGAACCGGCACCGTTCCGCCCTCGAAATCCCCCGGATTACGTGTGATCAGGTACTCGGCACCAGCCCTGGCTGCAGCTGCCATCTGCACCGCATCCTCGAAAACCTCCCATTTCAGGCCAAGTGCCTCCGATAGAACGGCTTCATCGACCGCCGCGACGGAGAAGACTCGCATGAGATCCCGAATCGCGGCTGTGGCCTGCCGGGCATTCGTATGCCGCTGCAGGAGGTAGTAGAGAGTTGTCACCGTATGCGCGGCGATCAGGCCTGTCGCCTCGCCAGCCTCGATCGCCGACCACAGTTCGGCCGCCGCCTCATAGTGCGGTTCCCGGCGGCCCAGCACGTCGAGGATGACGTTCACGTCCAGGAGGACGAGCATCCTAGCTCCCGTGTTTCTCTGCGAGGTTCTCCCGGTGTTCCTCCCTCGAGACGCCGGAAGGCAGTATGCCAGCCAGGCGCCTCAGCACGGGCCCCCTGTCCGAGCCTTTCCTCGCCTTCGCTATGGTCTTGAGGAATTCAGAAATCAGCCTCGACAGAGAGGTGTTGTGATTCTGCGCATATTCTTTCGCGGGTTCGATCCACTCCTCATCCACTCGCACGGTGAGTTTTCGCTTCTCGGCCATTTGTTGCTCCCGATCGCCCCGGCCCGATTGCCGTACACTTGGTCCGTGTATTATACGGCATCTGGTCCCCGAAGTGAATGGCCCCCACGCCCCATTCCTGCCCATTTTCCCATGCACCTACCAGCGAAACCGATCATCGACGACAGTCTCCCAGCCTTCGGGCCCGTACATCGAGAGATGGTCTGCCACGCTGATGGCGATGCCGGCCGCGTCCCCCTGGTGGTCGTCCTCAAGCCAGGCGCCCGTACGCAGGTACACGGCCGCCAGCACCTTACCCTTCCTCCGGCGCTCGGTCCTAGGTGTCTTTGCCCGGGCGAGGCGGTTCTCGGCCTCGTCCAACAAGGCCGCACCGAGGTGAGGCGCGTTTCCGATCAGCCTCAGCTGCCACCACTCCGGCGGGACAGCTCCGATTCTCAGTGACCCGCCGCCGCTCGTCGCTTCGATGGCCTGCGCCATCGCGACGCGCAGCAGGGCCAGAGCCTTGCCGAAGGAGAGCACCGACTGGATCGACTGCCGGCGCTCTTTGTGCTTTCCGGAGAGGAAAGGCCGGCTCTCATAGACGAGGTAGATGAAGGCAGAGTCAGCGCTACCGGCCTGCGCCATCCGGATGGCCCCGCGGAGTTGGTGGGCGGCCTGTTCGACCCAGCTCCTCGAGCGCATCATCCTCCCGATCTCATCCTCCTGGCTGCCAACATGCACCGTGCCGTGAAACACGACATCACTCTTGTTGTTCACCATCACGATCCCGGCGTTGAGCAGAGCGAGGTCGATCCCGATCACCCAGAATGGATGTCTGACCTCATGCGGCATGTCTGCCAACTGTGCACACAGGGTTCGGCATGTTGAGACGGCTTCGAGCGGAGCAGGAGGCAGCATCCTGAGTTCGCCAGGCTGCGGTGTTCCCCGCACCTGCCAGCGCCCGATCGATAGCCCTTCCGCACATACTGCGGTGATCCAGGGAATCCTGGAGTGCCTTGAGCGCGACAACCTCGGGGCGGGTAGCGGCGCGGACGACCGCTCTCTCTGCCTGAGACTCAGCCAACCTGGCGGCGCAGACCGCCTCCTCTACACCGTCGGCGGCCCTGCGAAGGGACTGCCGCGCCCTTGCCAAGTCTTGCGCGGCCGCGCGGATTGCAGCCGCTTTCAGTTCGCCGTCGAGCTCGAGGCCGCGGATCACCATCGTCCTGTGACCGGAGGCCTCGAATTCTGCTCTCGCCGACTGCAACTCGTTCCAGGCCTGTCGCCGAAGTCGTCTCGCCTCCTCTCTCAACGCCATCGCCTGATCTCGAGCTTCGGCTGTGATCCTGCTCGCTGCAGCGCTCAGCAGCGAAGCCAGAGTCCTGTCGCCTCTCCTGGCGTCGACGAGGGCGACAAGTGCATGTTGTGAATGATCCATCGCGGCCACCTCCTATTGAATGCTGTCTCCTGGCGCTGTGCTCCCTGGCGGCCTTTGCGCGGACGCGCTGCCACTACCGCGACCGCGCAAAGGGTTGATTGCCAGGGATCCTCGATCCTGGTGGAAGACGACCTATCCCTCAAGGGACAACGAACCAGACGAGGCTTCACCAGAACGAAAGCGCCAGGGTGTCGAGAGGCCATAGCAGCCAGGCTCGCAGCAGGCCGATCGGATCGAGAAGGAACTGCGCGTGCGGTGCGCTTGGATCCCGCCATGGGCTCGGTTCCGATCCCGATTGGTCGATCACTGCCCGCCACAGGTTTGGCCTCGACGGGTCTCGTATCTCCTGCCAGCCATCCGTCCTCACCGGCGAAGGGGTGCTCGCCGCGGCAACGAGCGCGGCGATGAGGACGGCAAGAAGGCCTGTGCTTGTTCGCATGTTCGCAACCTCCGCAATGCACGGCTTGCACCGAGCGCGGGACGCGCCCGGTGACTCCAATCAGTTGTGTATGTCTAAACAGCTTGATAATCACCCGCCATCCCGGGGCAGAGTCCTCCCCGGGACGGCGGGTGACCACAACTCCGCCTGGTGTCCGGGAGAGTGTCAGCGGCAGGTGAGGAGTCTTGCGACTAGAGAATGGTGATCAAGAATGAGGGACAAGGAAATACCGCGGAGAACGTACGTGTTGGAGGGCTGGGAGGGCTGTTTCTTCTTGACGAGGGGCGAGAGTTGTGCTAAGAAGTGGCTGCCTAAGCTGCGGTAAGCAAACCGCAGGAATAGTGCCGGTGTCGCAGCGCCGGCACTTCTCTTTCCCGTGCATCACGCACCTCCTTCCCTTCCGTTGTTCAATCGCAGGCTCGGCCCTTGGGTTCGTTCTGAGTACCCAGATCGATGTCGGCACCCTCGGCCTTCTACGGCTCCGTAGCATTGAATGGCCCAGCCTCCGGCAGTACCTCGCAACTTGGGTGTTCATGACACACCTCCTTTAGGTGGACCTTGTGGTCAGGCAATTGCCTCTCTAATAACCTGCCCGTGGCATGGCCTAGACGTCGTACCAGAACCGGATGAACTCCACTGCAATGACACCCAGCGAAATGGCCCCGGCTATCACCGCCAGGTCTCTAATGGGATATCGGCTCGTCGCACCGACAAGCACAACGAGTAGACAGATGACGGCCGCGGCGTACCGACTGGTCACCCCGACACCTTCCACCTGAGGTGATCTAGCCGACATCTCACACCGGCCAGCCAGACAGCCATAACGATCGTCGCATTGGAAGCATGCGACAGGGCGAAACGGATGGTTGCCACAACGCCGGGAACTCCTGCCTGCCCGCCGTAGCCGATGCTCTGGCGCCAGAACCCCGCCCAGATGGGGTCCAGAAAAGGCACGGGAGCGCCACCCCCACGAGATCTCCAAGCGGAACTGGGTTTACGGTGCCTCCATCGGGGTGTATGGCGTATCTCCTTTCACTGGTCATCGGTTTCGTGTTCAGAGAAAGCTGAATGAAATGGTCGCGGAAGGGCGGCGGGCTTCTGCCGCAGAGTTACGGGACAGTGGCATTCGTCAACGCCCGGCATCCAACTAGGCTCACTCAATCTGGAACTTGGTGACGTGCGCGCTCGGAGGACCATCACGAGCGATAGCGTGGACAAATGCATCAGAGACTTCGATTGGGGCCCTGCAGGGACACATTCCCTGAAGGCGGAGGGGCCACTTGCCCGAGAGGACCGCGCTAATGCAGCGGAGGAGAGAGACGATTCGAAGTTAGCACAGCCAAGGGAGGGCCGTCAATCTCTACGAGGGATGAGGTACAAATCTGGGACAAACTGCGATGTGAACGGTCTCGAATCACAGTCATGCGACGGGGGCTCGTGGACCAAACGGTGGAACCGCAGCGACCTGCGGCGTCACCTCAGTGCCCACGGTGCGGGGGTCGCTGGGACGTCATCCGTCCTCTGATGCAGAGTCCAGTATCTGCATGTGGATCTGCTTGCAGCGGAGGCGGCGCTCAAACAACGAGGCTGGTTGAGGAGATGGCTACGAGTGTTTCCGTGTACGCGTGGAAGCTGAACAGCGTTGCAAGGGAATCGCAGGATCTTTTCGTAACTCCTTTGGGCAGCAGGCGACTACCGGATGTGTCGAGATCTATTTGCAGCGACTCTATAGTAGTCCGGCTGCCGGAACGCTAGAGGCTCAACCCCATTTGACCACGCGCTTCATTTAACAGCCTTGCGCCGCGCGGCCTCTCCCTGCCTCCCAGAAGTCGCGTCCGCTGCATCTAAGCCGGAGGTCCATGCTGGGGCGTGGCCGATCCTTCAGGGAGAGGGGAGCGTCGGTGTTCGCAGAGGAGGTAGCTTGTGAAGGCACGGGCCGGCACAGGAAGCTGCGGCTGATCGAAGCTATTGTCGGGGTGATTGTTGGCATTCCCACGATGGGAATTGACGATGCTGTCCTCCGTACCATCCCCGGCCGGCGGCGGTGGGTCGCAAGCGATCGCGGTACAGCGGGGCGATTTCCATCCGGGCCAGGCAAATAGCCGGCTTGCGTCCCGGCCGATGATCCGGCCCGTTCCGGCTGTTCTCAACGGCCCTCATTACCCACTCTCGCATCCTATCCCATCGGCATCTCCATCGAAGTGGTGAGGATCGGGAGGTAGGACAGTAAACCTGCGATACGAGATATCCCCGCAATCGAGGTCGGGTGGAGGAGGAGGGATGCAAACCGTCGGATAAGACGGATCGCAGGTTGTCGGCTCTGGGGTTGCAGCTGGCTTCGCTGTCGGGGTGGCAGCCCAGAGGCCCTTACCTTCTTCTCTCGCTGCCTGCTGAGCACCGAGGAACGTCGCCGAACAAGCGACGTCTGGGGGATAGGTGAGAATTTGGGCATAGCCCTGCCTTACCAGCTCGTAGTTCACGAAGACACCCTCCGCGACGACATACCGGAGGAGGCGGTCATAGATATCCGTCTCCGAGACATCCTTGATCAGCAGAACGGTCTTGCCCTCGACCAGGGCGCGGTTCTTGGCTGTGGCTGCGTCCGCGAAAGGCTGGCTAGTCTCAGGCGTGTCCACGCCGATGTATCGGAGACGGTAGGTGGTTCCTCGCATATCCACCCGGATGGTGTCTCCGTCGGTGATGCTCACAACCTGCGCAACATCTCTTTGCGTGTCCGTTGGAATGCATTCGATGCCCTCAACAGCAGGCGAGAGAGTGGGTGGTACTGTAGACGTAGGTGTCCGGCTTGCCTCAGACGTGGGTGTGTCACTCGGAAGCGGCGTACTGGTTGGAGGAGGTGTATCGGTTGGATAAGGACTGTTTGTAGGCTGGGGGGTGTCCGTTGCCGGTGAAACCGAGGCAGCAATGGCAGTCACGGTCCCGGCTACGCCTGTCGCCACCCTGTCTACTACGCCGAGGTCAGGGTTGACAGACGAGCAAGCGGCGGAGGCGAAGGCGAGAGCGGTAAGCGCAATTGGGAAGCGCACATGTCCCCCTTGACTCATCATGGTCTCATGCATCCCCCCATTCCCTCTCAGGCTTCAATGGTCCATTGTCGCGCTCGTCTTCTATGACGCAACCGCTCCTCACACCGGAGGGGGGCCGGCGTAAAGAGCGGCTGTCTGACTCATTATAACGCGAAATCTCTGAGTACCGGCTGAGGGTTTGCCAGAAACTCGTTCCCCGTTTGTCGGCGTGTCAGAGTGTATAGAGGCGAGTGCTCCATTGGGTCCGCACATGCCCCACCGCATAGTAGTCTGGGTGGCCTGCTATAGTCCGCGGAGGAGTGTCACATGGATGAGAGGCAGACCGTTATCATCGGCACATTCCCTCATCCTCCGATGCCGTTTCGTCACGTGACAAGGGCCCCACGAGTGGCTTCGCCCTTCGGATTGAAGCAATGCGCCAGCGCCCCTGCCAATGGGCCTGCCAGAAGACTGAGCCGAGGACCAAGATCAAGTAATGAGCCTCCCCCCATGAGGAGAGCACCCAATAGTTGCCAGCTGAGCTGCCGGGCCAAGAACCATCTGGCATTGGGCGGCGGACGACCCGGATCCAGGCGTGTCTGAGCATCATCCCGGCTTGAAAGGCGGACGATGCGCTATCCTGTTTCCTCAATCTTCTTGAGGATCGCCAATCTAAACTCCCTCAGTTCATCTCGGGAGTCAGAGATGGCCAGGATCTTATAGTCGTAGCCTGTTTCTCCCTTGACAAGCCATCCAAGATTGAATTTCAAGACATTATCCAGGCTGTCCACGTGCCAGGCCTTCTGCTGGAGACTGTACTCCAGTGCGAAGAGGCCCTCTGTCTACAGCATCTCTTGTTCTCCTTTCGTGGAGCACCCGAAGTGTACGATGGAGAGGGAGGCATGATCAGTAGCTTGCGAGCCTCAAGAGAGACACAAGGTGGTTGAGAGCCCTATGAGAGTAACCTTTCTCAGTTCGCATCGAGCACTCTTATTGCCCCGGAGGCCGTGGCTAGAGGTGCGGGATCATGGTCGAGGCCAAGGAAGCCGGCTGCGTTCCCGTGTTCGCTCAACCCCACAAGGCGAAGGGCATGATGGGCCTCGCCCATGGGACGAACAAGCCCGCCGCCGAGGCTGTAGGAACAGTGACCCATGATGGTCCCTTGCCGATGGTGCGGATGTCGCCGGGAGGGATGAGGGACGAGCAGGAGATACTGCGCTCGCGCATCACCTTCTCCTAGGTACTCTCGATAAGATCAAGGCTTTCCCGGTTGCTCATCCATCGGCCAGACCCGCTCCATCCATGTCTCGGGGTTCGCAATGGCCCCGAATCCGCCGTAGCGGCGGTAGAGATCATGGGCGTCGCTGGTCGCGAGTAGTATGCGCCTGATCTCCTTCAGGTCGGGATGGGATACAACCGCTTCGACGAGGCGCTTGCCCAGGCCGCGGCCACGATGCTGTTCGAGGATGAAGACATCGCAGAGCCAGGCAAAGGTGGAGTAGTCAGTAACGACTCTGCCAAACCCGATCTGTTTGCCTTCGGGTGAGGACACGCCGAAAGACAACGAGTGCCGAATGGATTTCTCGGTAGTTTCGAGTGATCGTCCTCTTGCCCAGTACGACGATTGACTCAGGTACCGGTGGATCAGCGGGATATCGAACAGGGATGTGTTAGTGTCGATGAAGTAGGCAAGGTCGGGATCATGTCGAGGGAGCATTGGAGTATCACCTACAGAGGGAGGGAGGGTGGCGCCGGGAGGGACCGGCCCAACGGCCTTGCGCCAGGCGCCTCGGCCTGGACACACCCTGATGATGGCGCTGCCCTGGCCGGGTTCGTCCCGGCGAGTGGTTGGGCGGCAAGGCCAACATTGTATGAAAAACCTAGTTGGGCACTCAATGAAATCATGCGGCCTCTAAGCCTGTCTCAAGCGGCCATGAGGGCTATCGTGAGGAGGACGAGGACCAAAGTGAGGAAGACCAGGGCGCGTGTGAGCCACACTAACTGCTTGGTTAGCTGATCAATTGTCTGCTGCGCGCTAAGCATGGAAATCGCGAACACGGGCAAGTACGCGACGTAGTTCCTCGACCAGTCGGGGGTCTCAGCGCCACCATGAAGGTCGTGGAACTTCTTCAACATTTCCTTCATGAGGTGCACGTCGTCTTCGTCGAATTCAAGGTGGTCTCTATTGAGCTTACTCACATCCTTGACTCCGTATCGAGAGCCATGAAAGCGGTACCCCGACGAGGAACGATGTTCTGAACCGATGCCTGGGCGGGTCCGCTCCAGCGAGATTGGAATGAGAAGGCCGGCTCCTCGGAAACGTGCTT
>CAZGRL010000103.1:0-12735 GCA_964528155.1 uncultured Anaerolineaceae bacterium | reverse complement strand
CCCTGAGAGCTCCGGCGAACTATTCTAACCCAAGGTGAGCCTCCGCCCCCTCCCGTCGCGCGGCTCGTCATCCAGCTGATCTGCGGTATGATTTCCCACAACCACCCAGAAGTGCAGAATGGAATACCCCTCTCACTCATTTCAGAGATGAGGCCGCCGAGGGAGGTGAGCAACCCTCAAGAGCGATCCAGTCGGTCTTGGGACAGGAGGAAGGGTGCGTCGGTCGATTCTCGGTATCCTTGCGATGGCCACGTTTCTGGTTGTACTGATGCTCCAATTGCGGCTGACGATCGTCGGGCGGGGCATGCCCATCGCCAGACGCCTCTGGGACCTGCGGTTCAAAGCAGACTGGGAGCGCTCTGCTCTGCTCCAGCCCGGTGACGTCGCGGGTTTCGTGGGGTTTCTGCGACAGCAGGTACCGGAGGACGGCAGGTTGATCCTCCCACCGAACATTCCACAACGACCATTCGCCCATGTGGGCTATATGCAATACTACCTGTTTCCTCGAGATATCCAGAACTGTGGCCATGACGAGGTCGAAGCCTGCGTCCGACGAATAGGGGGAGCAAAGACATACATCATGGCCCTCCCGGATTTCCCCCCACGAGCGCTGGCCTCGGAGAAGCTGCGGTTCATCCCCTACAGAGACGACATGGGGGTATTCGCGCCCCGCTGAACAGATGCGTATGCCGAGATGATCATATCGCTGGTTGAAGACCTGGCCATACTCACTGGCCTCAGCGCGATCGGATTGGGTGTTGCCCGGCTGCTCATCGGCCGCGTATCACGGGCTACACGCCTGGCAATCGCCTTCCCCCTGGGCGGCGGGCTCTTCACGTATTTGCTCTTCCTGCTCTCTTGGGCAGGATTGCCCTTGACCCCGGCAAGTGTCTTGACAGTATTCTTGATGACGCTTGGCGTTTTGGAGCACTTGAGAACGCGTGTCGCCCGGCGACAAGGATCATCAAGGCCGGACGTATCAGAGGAGAATTCGGTCTTTCGTTCGCCTCTCCCCAATGCAATCCTTGTGGGAGCGCTGGGGCTTGTCATCCTCTTCGAGTGTATCGTCTCAGTCGGTCAGGCCTACGCCGCCTGGGACGCGGCCGCCATGTGGGGGATCAAAGGCTATGGTATCGCCCTCGAAGGGTCGATCTTCGCCGCCCGGTCCTGGGGGGCTCACGCGCTGGCATACCCACTCAACATTCATCTCCTGATCGCACTTTTCAAGGTGCTCAGCGGAGACATGCTCCCCGGTTCGAAGCTGATCTTCCCCCTCTTCTTGGTCTCAACGATGCTCGGATGCTATGGCTTCTGGACGCGACGTGGAGTCCCAAAGGAGTGGGCGACCGGAGGTTGCCTTCTTCTGGCGTCCGTGCCCGTCCTGTTCACACACGCGACGAATGGCTACGCCAACCTTCCCACGGCCTGCTATCTTGTCCTGGCAGCCCTGATCGGCGCGGAAGCGATTGCATCCGGCAGCCGCGGCGGCCAGGTCATTGCAGGGCTCCTCCTCGGGCTCGCATGTTGGACGATCGTCGAGGGCATATTCTTTGCAGTCGTTGTGTTGGGAAGCCTGCTGTTTGCCAGATACCTGAGCCGGAACGGTGAGATCCATTGGCTCCACATCTGCCTGCCCGTTGCGGCACTGGGCGGGATCTGGCTGATCTTCTACCTCCGCTTCGGCGCTAGCGGAAGCCAAGCCATGGGAGCTGCCGATGCAATGTTCGCCTCGTTCCGGCGCGGGGAGTTGGATCTCTATGCATTCCGGATGATCCTCGGCTACTTGCGAAGGTACCTCTTTGACCCGGGCACGTGGGGGTTCCTATTCTCTGGCGGTCTGATCATGGCCGTCTTCGGATTCCGGAAGCTTTCTCTTGTCCGCGATACGGAGTTGATCTCGGGATACGTGGTGGTTCTCTCAACGGGAATTCTGTCGGCACTCCTGTTCTACCTGAGGTATTTCGTGTCCGAGGATTTCTACGCCTACCTCATTCGAGGGTTTCCGCGTGAGTCATTCCAGACGGCGATCATCTTCGCCGCCCTTGTGGTCTGGGCAAGTGGCAGCCAATTCAAAGAGCTCATGAAGAGTGGAGGTGAAAGAGCTTGAGACGCCGGCAGCCTTGGCACATGACTGAGCGCACAACACTTCTGTCTACGCCTGGGGCCGACCTGGAGTGACCAGCTACAGCCCGATCCCCTCAGGCCGGTCGTTGCCGGCCGAAGACAGGCAGCCTGGCGCGCTGGCCATGGACGCAGCTGTCTGGATCCTGAGCATCGATAGCGAGACCGGGATGCCGGGGACGGTTTTTCCGGGCTAGAACCTTCAGACGACGCTCATAGAAGTTCACACAATACTTCACTGCAACGTTGCGGTAGCAGGCTTCATGAAGAGGCGATAGCCGGAGAGATTCAGGAATAGCGGCAGGTCGCGGACGCTTTCCATGCCTTTCTCACAAGACCCATCGCAGATCACGGCGCACGGCTGGAATGCCGGGTCTTCGAAGCGGGCAGATGCCGTGCCTCCTACGATCCACTCTATCTCGAGGTCATCTCGCGGAGCTCCCAACAGGACCCAGAGAGCATACTCTGGCGAATTGCCGGAAATCATCACGCCAACCGTGGAACATTGGGCGCTGAGGACGGCATCGGTCATCGTCTTATACGCATTCAGGGGACCCTTGTCGAGATACATTTGAAGCCTGGGGGTTTGCAGGATACTGGGTGAAGCGCTTCTGGACATGGGGATCAGCGGTCGTTGGTTGATGCCGAGCACCCACTCCCTCGAGGCGATGATCAGCCCCAGCCCGATCAGGACAACCAGGCTGCGGGGCAGCAGCCGCCAGATCACATAGCCTACCACCGGGGCGGCCAGGATGAAGAAGCCCATGTGGTATCGGCTCCCGAACACAGTGAACTTGAACATGACGCTGATAGCAACGAAGCTGAGCGCCACCACAACGGCATAGATCGCAGCGATCATGCCGATTTTCCGCCAGAAGACAATCGCCAATGCCGTACCGATCACGATCAGGACCGCCTGGTAGAGATTCCCCGCACGCGTCTCGTTCGTGGTCGGACCCAGGATGAGGAAGTCCGGATGGACCGACGTGCGGGGATCGGCCAGATCCAAACCTAGCTTCACATGAACCTTTGCTAGGGTGAGATAGAGCCAATCGTTGATCTCACGGTTCGGCGTTCCCGCATGCAGACTGGCATTGCGCAGAGTGTTCGAGACAAAGACGCGCCAGTCGAGTATCTCGTTTGAGTGACCTTCTACGCTCCGTTGCCTCCCGAGTGGGCTTCCGTAAACGGCCACGTTCCGACCGAAATATCCAGCGTTCACAATCAGGACGATCACGCCTGCAACAAGACCCCACTTGACAGTCTCACTCAGGCCGCGGTGACGCCAAAGGGCGAACCCAATGAAAACGGCCAGGGGAATCAGATAGGCGAAACCCGTCGGCTTGGATCCTATCGTCAGGGCCGCAGCCAGACTTGCGAAGATCACCGGGGCCTTGCCCGTCACTCCTTGTGCGAGCAGCAGGCCCTCACACGCGACACTGATGACCCACACCGCCACGACATAGTCGGTCATCGTGCTTGAAGCCTGGGCGATCCCCATCGGCAGGGTGACGACGAACACGGCAGAGAACACCTGCCCCAGGCGACCGGCTCCAAGGTCTTTGGCGAGCAGCGTGACAGCCACGATCGACACAATCATCGAGAGCCACTCGATGAAATTGACGAGTCGATCCCCGCTGCCGAGTACGTACACCTGGAGCATCCCGATCTCTGCGACAGGACTCATGAAGTTCTGCCTTTCGATCCCTGTCGGATACGGGCGCAAGGAGGCGTTCTGAGCCCAGTGCGCAACCCGGCTCATGTGATAGGTCAGTGAGTCCCAGGTGTTCGGCGGTGCGATCCAGGCCACCGCAGCTGTGATCCCTGCGATCACGACCACGCCGGCGATCAGCAGCCATTCTGTCGGCGTGAAACGAACACGCCAGGAGGGAAAGTTGATCGATCGGCCGGTTTGACGGGCGCGGATGACCCAGACGCACACTGCCAGGATCGGCAGCAACCAGGCTACCACCAGACCGACCTTGGTTATCCCATTGATGAGACTCAGGATCTCATTTGCGAGAACCATGTAGGTCCCGACTACGACGAAGCAACGAACGAACGTGCGTCGCCAGCCCCAACTCGGGAAGATGTTTCCTAGCGCCAGAACGACAAACGTGAACGCAACGAAAGGTAAGAGCGCAAGCACTCAGATCTCCAATCTCCCCGGAGAGCGGTCTCAGGAACCCTTATTTGGATCGTAGTCCGGCCCAACGAATACGGAGACTATGCCGGAATTCATAACTCGAGGTAGGCCATGGAGTTGCAGACGTTCTCCGCAGATGGTGCAGATGATGGCACAGGGCTTGAAAGCCGGATCGACATAGCGTTCGAGATAGGGATAAGTGTAGATCGTCTCGAGACGGACGCCACTTTGTGGTGCATCGAGGAGCCACCAGAATGCGTACTCCAGGTCGTTGGAATTCAGACGCAGACCGACGCTTCTGCATTCCCATTGCTCAACCGCGTTCGCTCCCTCAATGTACGAATGCCTCAAGGTGGGATCAATGGCAAGCAGAATGTCTTCTTGGGGGGTGGCAAAGATGCTTTCGATCCGGGTCGGCCAGGGCGGCAGGCCGATGACAGGACGAGTATTGTTCAGCAAGACATAGGGGAGACTGTACAGCAGCAGCGCAACGGCAGCCGCCGAACCAATCCAGCGAACCCTGTGATATGAAAGGCCGACTCCAATTACAGGAGCCGACAACACGAAGAATGAAAGCTGGAAACGGATCCCCCAAATGGAGTTACCTTGCCTGATCACGACCGGGAGGAGGCCGTACGCCGAGAGTGCGACCAGAGCATACCAGATGGGCTGCGCCCCGTTTGAGCGGCGAGAGAAGAGCACCAGGCCGATCAGGGACAAGGGCACCAGCAACAGATGAACGGGGCTGCCGGCAGTGTCCTCATGATTCCAGGCCGCTTGAATCAATCCTTGCTGGAAGTCCGCTCCCAGTCCGAACAAGGGCGGAACCGCTCGAAGTCCCATGGCGATCATCTCATTCGCAACACCTGAGGGTGTGACCAGATTCCAGGCGATCGTCTGTGACATCCTTGGGATCCACCAGGCCAGTATCCCCCACGTCAGCCCCGGAGCGGCAGGCTGGGTTCCCCTTTGGAGCGCGGCCGAAGACGGGATCGCGATCGACATCACACTCTCTTGGGCCGTCCCCAGCCCTCGGGACGAAACCCGGTCAAGGAAGGTGATGCTCGTCAGCCGATGAGATGTCTTCGGGTCGGTCGGCTCAGCAGTTGAAGGGCCTGGGGCACTCGCAGAGGGCGCCACGCCAAACTCCCCTGGAGGGAGGCTGATGTCGGTCGTGTCCTGGTCTGCTCGTAGCGCGGCATTCTTGACTCCCAGTGCATCAGGGGCCGCAGAGCGGCCCGATCCAATCCAAGGAATTCCAAATCCGATGTTGTCTCTTAGCCACTCGGTGTCCCCATAGGGACCGCCATAGGTGATGATGTTGCGGGTCCAGAAACCTGCATTCAGAACACCGGCCACGAGGATTAGAAGGATTGATTCAGCCAGAAGGCGGCGCGTGTTGCCCGGCCTGAGCCTCGGCAGGAAGTACCAAAGCATCAAAGGCAGGGCGTAGACGAAGAAGGGTCCCTTCGTGAGGATCCCAATCCCCAGGACCAGAGCCAAGCCGAGGAATTCGAATCGGCCGAGGATCCGCTTTCGACTCAGAACGACAAGAAACGCCAGGCAGACGACCCAAAAGGCAGTGACGTAGTCATTCTGAGTGCTTGTCGCCTGTAGCAGGCCCATGGGGATGCTCAGGGCAGCGACCGCACTCAGGATCTGCCCCCTGCGGCCCGCACCCAGCAATGCTGCGATCGCCGAGACGCCCACCAGCGAGCCGAGCATACTGAACCATTGGACCAAGTTGGCAGGTCGGTCGTTTCCCCAGAGCTCGCGCAGATTGAGAATCGCCGTCTCGGCCCAAATCGGGTTGCGCAACTGATGATTGTAGGCGGTCGGGTAGTGCCGCAGACTGTGATCTTCGGCCCAGTGTACAACCCGGCTCATGTGATACAGCAGGGAGTCCACATTATTCGGGGGCGACACGAGCGCGACAACGAGCAAGGAGAGAATGATGATCCCCATCCCGGCCAGGATGGATCGCACATCCCATTCGAAGCCAAGGTTGACTCCCCGCCTCAGCCGCCGAACGGCGGACGACATCCAACCGCGACTCGCGCCCAGCCAGATTGCCAGAAGAAGAACGGCGAGCCAGGATAGGGAAAGCCAGAGTTGATTGATGGCGGCCAGCAAGCTGAGCGACTCTGTGACCAGCGTCAACAGTCCGGCCCAGACCGCTGCCGTGAGCAAGAATGGACGCCTCCAATCCAGCGAGGGTTCATCCGTCTCGGCACTCGAGCCCAGGATGCAAATGTAAATCGCGACGAATGCAGCAACAGGGAGCAAGATCAACATGAGGAGGACGCAAGGCGCACTGGGGTCTGGCTACTCCGTGCTCAATCTGGCGGTTGCCCCACCGTCTACAATCATGGCCTGCCCTGTGATGAAGGAGGCTTGCTCCTCATCGACAAGGAACTGAATGGCGCGGGCGATCTCGTCCGGCCGACCTACGCGACCCAGGGCGGTGCGTTTTCCCAGCGCCTGTAGCTGCTCCTCGACCGTCAGGCCGGACAGATGTCCCCGACCCAGACCGTCCCTGAGCATACGTGTATCGACGGCGCCGGGCAGGATGGCGTTCACTCGGATTCCGTCGGGAGCAAATTCCAGCGCCATCGCCCGCGTCAGTGCCATCAACGCCCCCTTGCTGGCGGCGTACGCCGCCAGGTCGACGGAGGTTGCCAGGGCGTGCACAGAACTCACATTCACAATCGCGCCTTTGGCCTTCTTGAGCAAGGGATAACCCCTACGGGCAGTGAGGTACACCGACCGAAGATTGGATCCCATGACGGCATCCCACTCGTCAGGCTGCATATCGACAAGCGGTTTGCAGATTTGGATCGCGGCATTGTTGACCAGGGCTTCGAGACGATCAGTCGTTTGTAGCACATCTTCGAACAGTCGGTCGACCGACTCCGGGACGGAGACATCGGCCGTCACGGCTCGCACGGTGCCGGAGAACCCGCTTCCCGATTGTCGATCCACGGCGATCACGGCCCAGCCGGATTGTTCAAACGATTCAACCGTCGCGCGACCGATCCCTCCGGCCGCGCCGGTCACGAGCACCGTCTTCGTCATATGTGTTCCTCCTCGCAATCTGCGGCTGGTGATCGCGCGTCACCGGTCTGACGTGATCTCCGGCTCCGGCAGTCCCAGCCCGGAGAACAGATTGCGGATCGTGTTCCAGTGCACTCTTTCCCAGGCAGAGGGGCTGGCATTGGCGTTGTGAGGTCCCAGCAGGACATTGTCCATGCGCCTGAGTGGACTGTCGACGGGCAGAGGCTCGTCCTGGAAGACGTCCAGTCCAGCTCCCGCGATCCGCCCACTTTCCAGCGCTTGTACCAGGGATACCTGATCGACGATCGACCCCCTGGCCGTGTTGATCAGCACGGCCCCAGGTTTCATCAGGGCCAGCCGCTCCCGACCGATGAGACCCCTTGAGGTCGGATTGAGATCACAGTTGAGACTTACAAAGTCCGCCTCGCCGAGCAATTCCTCCAGACCGATCATCTCGACCCCAACCATCGTTACAAAACCCGGATCGATTTCGACAATATCATTCCCCAAGAGACGAGCACCAAATGATCGCGCCCGGCGAAGAACAGCCTTGCCAATCCTTCCCACGCCGATCACGCCGATCGAGGTCTCATTCAGAGCCGTGAGCGGCATCTTCGACCAGGCGCCTGACTTCATCGAGCGATCCATCCAGGGAAGCATGCGGGCGAAACTCAGGATATAGCCCAGGACGGTGTCGGCCACTGCCTCCGTAAATGCCCCCGGGGTGTTGCAGATCTGGATGCCGAGCTTCGCCGCCGTCTCGCCGTCGATGGAATCGATCCCGGTCCCCCACTTGGAGATAACCTTGAGGCGCGGCGCCGCCGCCTCGAGGACGCGGGGTGTGAATTGATCGTCCCCGCAGATGACCCCATCAAGCTCGCCGGCAAATTGCAGGAGCTCCGATTCAGACAGTCTCTCGCGGACCTCCGGAATGATCACTTCGAGTCCCGCATCTTCAAAAAGAGATCGGAATCTCTCATAAGCCGGGATCAGGTAAGGCGCCGATAGCAGGATACGCTGCCCCACGATCGCTGGCACTCCTCCACTCAAGCCTGGGCCGGCAGCGTGCTTCCATCGCATGTGCCCGGCCCGCCGCGCTCTGAAAAACAGCTGTGACTTCCGACCAGCATTCCAGTCATCTCTTGCGGGTCGTGCTCAATGGTTCGATAGATGCCTTTCGGCATCCGCCCGCCGGGGGAAGGACGTCGTTTGCATCAGCCCGGCGCGCAGGTTATTCGATGTCGATGACTCGGCCTGCACGCGCCATCAGATAGAGCCTGCGTCCCGAGTCAGGTAGGGGCTCGACCCGATGGATCGTAAAGCGTCTCGCGAAAACCTGTTCGAACGTCTCAACAGAGTAGTCGGCGAAGATATCCTTCCGGTTGGCCAGGAGCCGACCGACCTGCGGATCGTCCTTCGGAACAAACTCAATCACCAGCCAATTACACAGGCGGGAGAAGAACGCTGCCAAGTCCTCCAGCGGGACATTGTTCGCAACGGCCAGATGATGGATGATCGCCAGAGAAAAGACCATGTCAGCCGGACCGCGATCAAAGATCGATGCCCGCTCCTGGTTGTTCCAGCCGAGATTTGGGCTAGGGTTGGTCAAGTCGAGGATCAGCGGCAGAAGATGCCTTTCGCCCTTCGAGCGGCCCTCCTGGTAATTGAGTTCCACGGCAGCCGCATCAAAATCGAAGGCGACGGTCGGAATCCCTTTGTCACTCGCCAGTCGGCTGAACTCCCCAATGTTTGCCCCAAGATCCCAAACACTGGTCGGCCGCGTGGACTCGACGAACTCGGCCACCAGAGTTTTCTTGGCGGCCAGCCCAGCCTGGCTGTACGAGTGCGTATCGTAGTAGTCCGCCCAGCCAATCGAGGCCGGCTTCCACTTGAGCCTCAGAATCGCCCGGCGCAAGTCGTCGATCAGACCAAGCAGGGCGGTCCTGGATACCTGTCGACCGCGGCCGACTTGAGTTACCTTCGCATCCGCGTAGCGTCTCTGAGCCGCTGCGTGCAGGTGAATGTGAACAAGAAGAGGCACGACCACTCGAGTCTTCCAGGGCAACAGTCGGCTGGCCAGATCGAGAGGTATGCCATCGATGAACACCCTGAGCAGATGGCCAAGTCGGACGTCCGTGTAGGCCATCAGGGCTAATGGTGCCAGGAAGTGCTGGCAGAACTGTCGGTAGGCAACCCACGGCGCACCCTCTTCGTACTTCTCGAACGACAGGGTGTCAATCAGGATCGGATGGCCCTCCTGGAATTGGATGTTGTACGCGCTGCAGTCCTTGAGACTCAAGCCCCTCTTAAGCGCGCGTTTCTGAATCTTGAGGGTGAGCCTCGCGGCGTCCTTGAGCTGACTAAAACACCATTCATACGGGTATGAGATCGTACCTATCGGTTGCGGCTGGAGGATCTTGTACGCCAGCATCGGCTCGGGCGCCTCCGCCTTTATCTCGCGATGGGGAATGAGCAGGCTGTCGTTTACGAGATTCTCGTAGAGGCCCGATCCAAGCAGCAGGTCATACTCGTCTTTATATGTGAGATTGACCTGTCGGAAGTACTGCCCGTCTCGGCGAAAAATGAAACCGCTCGGGTCACGAAACGACCCCGCGACTCGCGACTCATTCATCGACGTCCAGATCTTCAACCTTGCCCGTGAAGAGCCGGCGAACGAACGACTTCACCTTGGACCAGTACACGCGAAGCAAGAGCAAACCGCCCAGAGCAGCCGCGATCAGGAGTTGAAGAATATAGCTCCCGGATCCGGGATCCAGGTACGCCAGCAGGTTCGAGCGCACACCCTCAGAGGACAGGTACAGGCTCGCGAGGACTCCCGCCGCCATCGACAAGTGGATCATGTGGCCCTCCCTGACACATTGGAGCCGCGATTGTAACTCAATCGACCCTATGCCCGTTTCCGTGCGAGCCTTCTTAGGGCGCGATGCGGCTCCCTGGCCCGCGCAGGCGCTCCTTGATGATCCATTCGGCTATCTTGAAGCTCAACTCGTCGTCGATATCCAGTGCCTCAGGAAGAGAAACCTCAAACATCCTTGGCTTCGCGCCCAGACGGTTGCGGCGTTCACAGAAGCCCCGCCGATCGAACAGATACACACACGAGTTCTCTTGAAAGACTGGCGGAAGGTCTTGCGTCCTCAGGAGCTCATTGGGGTCGTGGTTGAGAGGCTTCCCTTCCTGGCTCCAAAGCCGAAAGTACAGCGGGGTGACCGAGAATAGCGAGTCATGTTCAGGATAGCCATCGAGGAATGTCCGAATCGCCGTGCCGATCGTCTCTGGCCGCAGAAGGGGATTGGTGCAGTGCGTCTGCAGGAAGAACTCGCCTTCCACAACGTCCAGGTCGTGTAGCAATACGTCATTCATCGAGACGGCGCCACCACGCAAGGTCTCTGGCCTTTCAATCAGCTGCACGACAGGATATGACTTCTGGACGCCGTCAAAGATGACAGGGCTATCTGTATCCACGACAATCTTCGAGATGTCGGGGCAGGCCATCAACGTTTCGAGAATGTAGGAATACAGAGGCTTGCCTGCCAGCTCACGGTAGTTCTTGCCCGGGATGCGTTCCGAATGATGCCGCATCGGGACAAGGGCCACAGCCGATCGGCGTTCAGACGGCATCGTGAATCCTCCCCGCGCCTCCACCACAGGAGCGAAGGCGGTCAATCGCAATCGCGCTCGACATCATTTGCATGCACTGACGTCAAGAAGCCTGGGGAACTCGTCCTTCTTGAGATAGTCTATGGTGAGGTCCTTGACGCACGGGTCTCTCAATGCCTGATGCTGCTCACCGGTCATGCCGCGCCACCACTCCTCATCTTCATAGATGTAGCTGTACCCAGCATTGGCGACGACTTTCGGGTCGGGGTTCTGTATGAGGGACATCCAATCTGGCCATGGGTGGTAGACATCCCTCTTGGCCCGCGATGCGCGACCGAACAGAGTGACCGCTCTCTCGGGAGTCGAGTCGAGCACCTGGGCACCCTGCGGCAGCTTATCCCAGTAGGCGCGGGCATAGCGTGCATCCGTGTTGTCCACAAAGGTGGACAGTACAGGCGAAGGGATGGCAATCAACTGGATCCCGAACAGCACCACGCCACCGAATACGGCTATGGCATAGCCGGCCCAAGCCAAAGACCGCACGCCAGTTCCGCCGGAAAGCATCCAGCCCCATAGCATGGGGAACGCCAGCACCGACCACAACCATAACGCGCCCCCTGTCAGGCGGGTGATATTGAAATCAAGCCCATAGCGAAAGAAGATGGGGAACAAGAAGCTCAGAATCGAGCCGGCCGCTAACGAGGCGAACAGCAGATCCTTGCCGGCAACCTTTCGCACGGTCAGGAGCGCCACGGCCGGAGCAAGGAGTAGGACCGGGCCCAATTCCGCCAGCAGGACGACCAGTTGCCCGGGAATCAGTAGGGAAAGTGGACCGAAATGACCGGATGGAATGGCCAGGCTTGCCCGGAGCGAGAAACCCTGGTAGTCGGTGGACACAATGCTCAGCGTCCCTCCGGCCATCCGAACGAGCACATCACGAGCGACTTCGGTGATGAACCCACCTTGGATCAATGATAGCCCCAGGCCTATTCCCAATACGGCAACCGATCGCCGCAGAAACGACCTGTCGAGTGTGACGTGACGCAAGCGCGATCGGATCAAGTGGGCGGCCAGGGCGATGCAGGCGCCGCCAAGGACGACGGCGAAAAGGTGCTCCGCGCTCAACGCCAGATTGGCCAGAATCAGCCCCAGGACCAGGATTCCCGACTGAGAGACGCGCCGGCGCCCCCAAAGAAGGAGAAGCAGGAGGATGGTCAGGGCCGGCAGGGCGCCGGACGTGCCCAGCGCCATCGACCACGCGCGGAAGATACCGTTTGCGTATGCGTAAGGGAATGAGATCGGCCCTCCACCCTCCATCGGCCATGCGTGGGTTATGGCAAGGCCAAGGTCCGTCCCCGCCCGGACTCCAGTGTCATCCAACTGCAGACCGGCGCCGAATCGAGTCAGCGTTTCGGGTGAGACGAGAAGCAACAGCCACCGAGCCCCACCCCCGAAGATGAAGAGCCCCGTCCCAATCCAGGCCGCCGCCTGGCTTCGCGTGACCCGGCGCACCCACATCCAGCCCAGGACGAAGCTGAGCCCAAGTGCGACCCCGCGGCTGATGTCCCAGGCGCTCCATGGCAGGAGCCCCCCCAAACGGACCAGGCTGGCCGCGAAGACCTGCAGGGCATAGTGGTACGGTAGGCGCTGCGAGGGATCGAGCTGGAATACAGGTGGGATGTTGCCGGCCGCCATTGTTGAAACAAGGGGCAAATGGAAGTAGTCGTCGAAGATCGCCAGGCCTCGCAGGATCAGCGTGAAAACCCACGCCATTCCGAGTCCGACGACAGCCATCG
>CAZGRL010000102.1:8494-12769 GCA_964528155.1 uncultured Anaerolineaceae bacterium | reverse complement strand
CACCATCGGCCACGCCGGTCTTACCGGTGGAAACCACCTGATCATCACCGTGGTTAGCATTGACGGTCGAATCTTGATAGAGATCAGCCGTGCCTGTACCTGAGGCATCCTCGTCTAGATGCCAGACGCTAACGAAGTTGTCTGCTCCGCCCTCATCCCAGGTGCCGGCGATGTTCCACTGATTGGAGCCGTCTACACTGTTGCCGTAGTAGAGGTAGATGTCGGTGTCGCTGTTGTATGAAACGGTGGGGACCTCCACCCAGGCCACCAGCTCGCCAGTGGTGTTGTCGTATTTCTCGATCTCGTGGTCGAGCTTGGTCCCGTTGGCGTCGGTGAATAGGATGTCGCCGCCGTCGGACTGGACGACGTGGCCGCCGTTGCTCGTATCACGCAGGTCGAGGTCCCGAGTGTCGGCGCCGACTTCGTATTCGACGACCAGCTCCGGCTCGGTCCCGGTGCTGGAGTTATCCCACGATTGGGCAACCCGCTTGCCCGAGCCATCCACGATAATCACCAGGGAGTTGCCACTCGACCATGTCCCCTGGCCCACGATCTCCTCGATAATCGACGAGATATCAGGCGACCGCTGATCTACCCCTCTGTCACCGACGTTGTTCCAGGCCGGAATGTTGTTCCAGTCAACCGCGGCGGAGGTTTGCGTCCGATTCGATATATCGTAGTAGGTGTAGGTGAACGTCGGGGCATTGGGGATCAATTCCCCGTGGAACGTCAGATCGGTCTGCGCTGAGCCGGTCTCATCGACGGTGAACTGAATGTAGGCGTTGGTGATATTCGCGCCTTGAGGGATCGTGATGTTGTTGAAGCGCATTCCGATGATTTGAGTATCGGACTCCTCTACCAGTTCGAGGTCGCTGCTGGTGTAGTCGATGTCCCCGTCGGTATGCTCCTCGGCGTCATCGGAAGAGGCGGAGACCGCGCTGTTGACGGTAGTCGTGCTCCCGGGGGAGAAGTCGATCAGGACAGGGAAGTAGCTCAGGTCGGAAGAGCCGCTGACCTGCGCGTTGTCGATCGTGATCGCCTTGCGGTAGCCCCAATCCGTGTCGTACCAGTCTCCCGAACCGGACGGCAGCGAATTGAAGTACATGTTCAGGGTGTAGTCACCGGCAGCGATCGAGGCATCGCCGGCACCGGCCGGGTAGCTGATGTCGGTATACCAGTAAGTGTTCTGCCCCGGTGTATCGAAGGTCAGCGTGGCCGCACTCGACCCGAGCGTGGTGTTCATCGTCTTGCCGGCCGGACTGACACCGGATGTCTCCTCAGAGCCCAGCGGCTTGAAGAAGGTGGAGGGGGAAGATTGGTTGTTGTACTCGGTGGCGATCCAGTCAGGCGTCCGGGCCGAGTAAGCGACACGGACTTCATCAAGCAAGCCGTCCAGATCGTAGTTGCTGAACGCAAATGTCAGAGAATCACCGGAGTTGGTGCTGCCGACGCCGCTGATGTCTGTTCCGGAGCCGATCTGCGATCCATCAACGTAGAGTCGGAGCCTATTGTTGGGCTTGTCTACCACTCCTGTAACGTAGTACCAGGTGTCGAGCGCGACGGTCTCCACAGGAGAGGTTTCATAGGCAGACCCATCACTGATCTCGAATTGGAGGCCCGTTGCACTGGTATTGAGCTCGAATGCATAGCCGGGACTGCTTGACTGGTATCCTCCCTTGGAGAGAGGCAACTGATAAGTCCCGGTGCTCTGGTCCAGGTTGAGCCACATGCTGACAGTGAAGCTGTTCGAGCCGAAGTCTAGATGGCCGTCGCCAGGATCTCCGGGATTTACCTCACCATCCGTGCCGTAGTCGTAGGCATAGCTGAAGGGGCCGGAAGCCTGGCGTGTCACCGTCCCGGTCACGGAGCCGCTCGTGCCGTACGAGGTTGAATCGATCGCGCTGCCGGAGGCTTCATCCAGATGCCATACACCCCGAAAGTTCTGGCTTCCCCCCTCATCCCATGTTCCACTGATGTTCCACTGGTCGGACGCCCCGGCGTTTCCGTAGTAGACGTAGATATCGGTGTCGCTCAGGGCATTGAGCGTCGGAACTTCGACCCAGGCCACCAGCGCCCCGGTGGTGTTGTCATAGCTTTCGATTTCATGGTCCAGCTTCGTCGTGCCATCCCCGGCGGTGAACAGGATGTCGCCGCCATCTGACTGCTCGACATGGCCGCCATGGGCGGTGTCGGCCCTGGCGCCGTCTGTAAGATCGACCAGCACGGGGAAGTAGCTCAGGTTGGAACTCCCGCTGACCTTTGTGTTGTCGATTGTGATCGGCGTTCGGTATTGCCAACTGGCGTTGTACCAGTTGCCCGAACCGCCGGTGGCCGCATCGTGCAGGTAGTACGCATCCGGCGCGGCCGTCACCGTTCCCACTTGGGCTGACAGAAGCCCGAGCGCTACGGTGAGCGAAGCCAAGACACTCAGCAAGCGAATGGCCATCTTCCTCCGCATGGTGAGTGTTGCTGTGAGCAGCGGGATCAGGATCGCCAGCACGAGGAAGGCGAGCGAGAAGTCCGGCACCGTGACACTCGGCGTGTCGAGGCTGGTGGCGTCGGAGGACGAGTCGTAGGCCAGGGTGAAGCTGCCGCCGCCGGCAACTGAGTCGACGGTGATCATGACCCGCAACAGGCGCGGGTCGGCGGCTGTGAATGTCTGCAACGCCCCGCTCCCGAGATCAAGAGCCAGGGGGTCGCTCGTGTTTGCGTCGATCGTTGTCGACTTGGCAACGATCGTTGTCGGGTCGCTGCCGTCGGCGGCCGTGTGCGAGACGGTCACTGTGATGTCAACACTCCCGGCGGATTCGGCCGCGCCGAGAGTCTTGATGAATGCGCCGGACCCCGTGCCTTGATTGAGTTGGTTGTTGTATTCGGTCTCGATCCACTCGGCTGTACGGGCGTTGGTGGAGACGCGGACCTCGTCGATCTCGCCCTGCCACGGGTCGCTCCAGGCCTTTTCGATGGCATGATCACCGTGGCCGATCCAGAACTCCTTACCGGCGCGCTCGATGGGTCCGGTCCGCGAGGTCGTGGCGGTATCCGGCTGGCCGTCCACGTACTCCCGCATCGTGCTGCCGTCATAGGTGGCCACGACATGATGCCAGGCTGGCGAGGCCGAGAGCGTGCTATCGGTCCACACGGCGGTGGTGTCGCCGGAAAGCTCGAAATCGAGGTATCGTGACGGCACCAGCTCGATCCGGTATCCATCCGCCCAGCCGTTCTTCATCATGACGCCGTTCGGCCCGGGGTTCGAACTGTCGTAGCGAACCCATGCCTCCAGGCTGATGGCGCTGCCGGTCACGTCTAGCGTGATGTCGCTCGACTGCTCTTCTGAGAGCACCTGATAGAAGGTCGAGGGGGAGCTGATGTTGCTATATTGAGTGGCGATCCAGTCCGGCGAGCGAAGCGCCGTCGAGGTTCGGATTTCATCCAGATCGCCTTCGAAGTAGTTCCGGATGCCTGAGGCATCGGTGTCCCACTGGCCTCCGATGAGCAGCGTGACCGGGAAGTTGAGCGCATTGGTCGCGACGCTGTTGCTATTCACCTGCGCGCCATCGTAGTACAGGCGACCCGTGGTCCCATCGCGCAGAAGCACCGCGTAGTGCCAGGTACCGTCATCGGGATTAGTAATCGGCTGGGTGGCGCTGTAGGCCGTCCCGCTGTCCGGCCGGATCCAGACGTCGTAGCTGTCGGCCTCGCCGCTGGGCGCCTGGTCATCTCGCACCGAAAGGCGGATCTCCGAATTGTCGCCGCCGCCTCGGTCCTCGATGCCCAGAATATCGTCCGAGTTGTTGACCCCGTTGACCTTGAACCAACCTTCCCAGGTGAAGTCCTGGTCCGAGGCGTAGTTGGAGTTGAAGTTGGTGTCGATGTACTGGCTCGATCCGTTGAAACTCTGACCGTCCCCTGCCACGCCGCTCGTGCCTGAGGACCCGTTGTTGGTGGCATCGCTTTGGTTCCCGGAGGAATCGGCGAAGTCATCGTGCAGATGGTAGACGGACTCGTAGCCGTTGCTCCAGGTGCCGGAGGGATTCTGCTGATCCGTGGCCGAGGCGTAGCCGTAGTACATATAGATCGTCGTGTTGGCATAGGCGTAGAGCTCCGGCGCCTCGACCCAGGCGATCAGTTCCCCGGTGGCCGGATCATACTTCTCCAGTTCATGGTCGAGCTTCGCCCCCTCGTCATTGGTGAAGAAGATGTCCGTGCCGTCGTTCTTGCCGACGTGGCCGCCGTCCCCGGCCCGAGCGCGGCGATCGCCGCACTCACCGTCAG
>CAZGRL010000102.1:0-8484 GCA_964528155.1 uncultured Anaerolineaceae bacterium | reverse complement strand
TTGAGGTCGTTGTCGCTATCCGGAGCGAAGCTGATCAAGACCGGGAAGTTGTTCAGGTCTGACGCGCCGCTGACCTGATCGCCCTGGATGACGACGCGCTTGCGATAAGGCCAATTGGAGTCCGCCCAACCGGAACTGGCCATGTCGATGAAGTCGTTCACGCCATCGAACGTCTGTCCGTAACCGATTTGGCCTGTAGATTGCGATGGCGTGTATCCCGAGTAACCCTTGCCTCCGGTGCCGTCGTTCGAATTGCCGGTGCTGTCGCTGAATTCGTCGAGGGTGCCGTTTCCGCTCTCGTCCAGGTGCCACACCCCGACGTAGTTGCTGTCCCAGGCCGCGGCGGGATTCCATTGATCGGCGGCGCCCGGATTGCCGTAGTACATGTAGAAATCGGTATCGACGGAGCTGGATACGCTCGGCAACTTGACCCACGCTTGAAGCTCCCCCGTGCCCGACACATAGCGCTCGATCTCGTGATCGAGCTTGGTCGTGCCGTCGGAGCTGGTGAACAGGATGTCGCCGCCGTCGCCTTGGGCATACGTTGAAAGCTCGCTGTCAGACGGCAGGCTCACCAGGACTGTGTAATCGCTCAGGTTGTCCGCCACCTGTGCCGAGTCGATCGTCAGCATCTTTCGGTAGCCCCAAGCGGTGTCATACCAATTGCCAGCCCCGGTCGGCAGAGAATCGAAGTAGAGATTCAACGTGTAGTTGCCCGCGGCGATGGAGGCATCGTCGGAACCCGTGGGATAGCTGATGTCGGTATACCAGTAGGCGTCTTGTCCCGGTGTGTCGAAGACGAGCGTGCTGCCGCCTGACCCGAGCGTGGTGTTCATGAGCTTGCCGGCCGGGCTGACGGAGGGAGTCTCCTCCGCCCCCAGGGGTTTGAAGAAGGTCGAGGGCGACGACTGATTGCTGTACTCCGTCGCGATCCAATCGTCGGACCGACCAACGCTGGAGACACGGACCTCATCGATGATCCCAAGATAGGCATACCCAGGGTCACCGTCACCATGGCGCCCGATCTCCAACGTGGGGCCGAGGCTGTAGTCGATGGAGCTCGTGTCGCTATTGCTGTCGACCTCGATCCCGTCGATGAAGAGGGACATCCCTGTCCCATCCTGCCTTCCGACGATGTAGTGAGGTTGACCGTCTATGACGTCGACCCCCCCTGGCGCCATGTTGATCCAGGTCGATCCGTTGTATTTGTAGAACAGGATCTCACCGGTCATCCACAAGCGCAGGGCATAGCTGTCGCCGCGGCTGATGATTTCCCCATGATGTGAGGGCGACCCGTCGATGTCGATCCAGGCGGATATGGTCAGCTGACTGGCGGGATCCGTGTTCGTCGGACTTGACACAGTGACGTAGTCGTCATCCCCGGCAAACAGATCCGCTCCATCCATCTGTCCCACGGCATCGGTGGATCCGCCACCGCCATCCTGGAAGTTCTCGGGCGTGCCGTCATTGTTATTCGCGGTCGAGTCCGCGTGACCACCCACGGTTCCATCACTCGGCGTTTCACTCAGGTGCCAGACGGCGGCATAGTCGTCTGCTCCGCCTTCATCCCAGGTGCCATTGATGTTCCATTGATCCGCAACACCGGTTCCGTTCCCGTAGTAGATGTAGATCTCCGTGTCGGCGGTGGCGTGGAGCGCCGGGACCTCGACCCAGGCCACCAGCGCGCCGGTGGTGTTGTCGTAGCTCTCGATCTCATGGTCCAGCTTCGTTGTGCCGTCTGAGCTGGTGAAGAGGATGTCGCCACCGTCGGATAGCCTGACTTTGCCGCCATTTCCCGTGCCCGCCCAATCCGTATCCGTCAGACTCACCAGCACGGGGAAGTAGTCGAGATCCGATGCTCCGCTTACTTGGCCTCCATCTATGGTGATCTTCTTCCGATAGCCCCAGTCGGCGTTGTACCAGGCCACTCCGGAGGCAGTGGCGTTGTCGTGCAGGTAGAACTCATCCGGCGCAGCCGTTACCGTCCCCACCTGACTGGCGAGCAGCCCCAGGGCGATGGTCAGCGATGCCAGCAAGCTTGCAAGTCGGACAGCGGTCTTGCGGTTCATGGTCAAGGCGGCAGCGAGCAATGGGAGCAGGATCGCCAGGGCCACGAACGGCAGCGAGACCTCGGGGACGGTCAGATTGGGGGTCTCGAGGTTTGTTAGGTCGGAGGCCGAGTCGTAGCCGAGGGTGAAGCTCGCACCACCGGAGACCTGTGTCACCGCAATCTGCAGCCTGACGCGGCGAGGATCGGCCTGTGTGAAGGTCTGTTGCGTCCCCGAGCCCAGATCGAGCGTCAGCGGATTGGCAGTGTCGGAGTTGATCGTCGTCGACGTGCTGGTGATGAGCTGCGGGTCGCTCCCGTCGGCGGCGGTGCTGTGCGCGCTGACGGTGATCTGGACGCGGATGACATCTTCTTCGCTGCCGGCAACGGCGCCCGGCTCGGAGGCGACGAGCTTGCGTGCCCAGATCCAATCGAAATCGTAGGTCTCGCCCGCCCCGCTTTCCCCACCCAGGCCGAACCCGCCGGAAGACTCAGAAGTGTCGGCGGTCGACCATCCGCTGAGAGGGAATTGCTGGCTCCCGTCGCGGATTGCACGCATTGTGCCATCGGTCAAACGCTCCACATCGTAGATGTTCCAGACGTCAGCCGACGGAAATGGGCCAATGCTCTCCTCGGTCTCGATGTTGAAGTCACTCCCTTCGGGCTGGGAGCTGTCATACTTCAAGATGTAGCGGTTCCGAGGTGCATTGCCTCTCGTTTCGTAGCAGTAGGTTTGACCAGCCGGCGCGTTGATGAACCAGCAGGTGGGCGCCAAATCGTCGGTGATGACCGACACGGCGCGGGCGCGAGACCGGCTGGCGAAACCATAGCTGTTCCCGGGAGCGTAAGTGTCGTGCTGGACTCCGCCGAGATTCCCGCCTCCGGCGTCGATCGTCAGGATGCCGCTGGAGATAGTCGCACTCACCGTCTGACCGTTGCGATCGCTATCGTCGGCCCAGGTCGACCAGTCGGCCAGATCGTTGAAGTCGTCCCAAAGATCGAAGATGTTCGCTTTGTCAGCCGGCGGCGCGCCCGCGCTCGAGTTCCCGTAATACACGTAGTAGTTGTTGTCCGACCCGCTGGCTGAAATCCCAGCCTGCGTGCGGAACCAGACGGTCGTTGCGGAGTCATCCCAGCTGGAGAGCTCATCGAGTGAACGGTCCAGTTCCTGCCAGCCCGATCCATTCCAGTACACGATCCGAAGATCGTCCCCCGAGCCCAATGACTTCCCCCCGTTGACGAGGGAGGCGTGATCGATGCTCAGCGGTATCGAGTAGCCCGAGGGCACCGCGTCGCTGCCGGCGCTGACGGTGATCTGCTTTCGATAGAGGTAGCTGCTGTCCCACCAGGGATCGGGCAGCTGGTCGAAGTACATCTGAAGCGAATAGGCGCCGGCAGCCAGTGTGGCGTCGTCCTGCCCTGTGGGATAGGAGATGTCCGTGAACCAGTTCTGCGTTTGACTGACTGTGTCGAAGGTGATCGCCGCTGTCCCACTGCCGGTGGTGATGTTCATATCCTTGCCACCGTTGAGGGCGTTGTCGTGTAGGTAGAACGCATCCGGCGAAGCAAAGGCCGGCATCACACTTTTCGGCATGAGGCCGAGCGCCAGCACGACGGCGACGGCGATGCTGACGAGCCGCGCTGCCATCCGGCGGCGGCGTTTCTCCGTGAGCACGAAGGTCAGTATCGGGATGAAGAGGGCCAGAAGGACGAAAATAAGGGAGGCTTCGGGAACCGTGAGGTTGGGTGTCTCCAGGTTGGCCGGTTCTCCGGCTGAGTCGTAGGCCAGGTCGAAGCTTCCTACACCATTCACCTGATCCGCTGAGACCACGACCCTGATGAGGCGCGGATCGGCCTGGGTGAAGGTCTGCTGGGTACCGGAGCCCAGGCTGAGATCAAGTAGGTTGCTGGTGTTGGCGTCGATCCTGGTTGAGGCGTTGACGATCGGCTGCGGGTCGCTCCCGTCGGCGGCGGTTTGCCGCACGCTGATGGTGATGTCGACGTAGGGCGCGTCCTCCTCCGAACCGAGAGCTGCGTTTGGCTCCGAGGGGACGTAGTCGCGCACATAGACCCAATCACTCGTCTGATCCGCATAGTAGAAGTCGGTGTATATCTCGCCCCAGTAGAACCAGAAAGGACCGCCGGTATCGTAGGTACTGGTCCAGGCGATCGGTGTCGTCGTCGTCAGGACCGTCCCATTGGCATCGCTGACGCGGACGTACCAGTCCGTCCCATCGCTGACGAGCTCGTGGATGTAGTAGGTGTCAAGGGAGAGGTTGCCCCAGAACCCATTCCCGGTCTGCCACGCCGCGCCATCCCAGTGGTTGGCGCTTCCGGGGCTGTCGAAGTAATAGATCTGGGCACCGGTGTCCACGCGAGTGAAGTCGATGATCCGCCGGCGGGAGTTCTCGTTCGCAGAAGTGTCGACAGTTGCCTGCCCGGTCGACTCCTGGATCCCGATATTCTTGACTTCGGGGTTGCTCACGCCGCCGCCACTCACGACCTTGGTTTTGTGGCGGATGACGAACTGGTTGTCGGACGGAAGCGGGCTGGCGCTGACAAGAATGCCGGCATCGGTCGACTCGTTTGTCCCGAGGTCGATCAGAGCCTCACCACCGGTCTCGCTGATCGAGGCCGTGCCTGCGGTGGAGGTGTCCAGCCCGGACGTGATCGTCCCGTCACCGAAGTCATCGCCGAGCATGAAGACGTTGGCCCAATCGGCCGGAGGTGAGCCGGCGGCGGTGTTGCCGTAGTAAAGGTAGTACTTGTCGTCAGACCCCAAGGCTGAGACGGGGTCAACCAGGGCGAACCAGATCTGAGTGTTGGCATCGTCCCACGAAGAAAGCGGATCCAGAGCCCGGTCCAGTTCGGTGTATGTGGAACCGTCAAAGTGCACGACGCGCACGTCTTCTCCGGAACCGAGGGCTTTGGAGTCCGTCACGAGGGAAGCGTGATCGAAGGTGAGCGAGACCGAGTAACCGGCATCCACCGCGTCCGTGGCATTGACGGTGATTTGCTTGCGGTACGCGTAGGCCGTATCCCACCACGGATCCGGCAACTGATCGAAGTAAAGGTGCATCGTGTAGTTGCCGGCGTCGAGCGTCGCGTCACCTTGGCCCGTCGGATAACTGACGTCGGTGTACCAGTATTCGACCTGGCTGTTCGTATCGAAGGTCAGCGTTGCCGCGCCCGTGCCGAGGATTGGGTCCATCGTCCGCCCGGCAGGATTGACACCTGGTGCTTCCTGCGTGCCAAGGGGCTTGAAGAAAGCGGAGGGGGAGGACTGGTTGTTGTATTCCGTCGCGATCCAACCCGGAGTGCGGGCTCCGGCGGCGACACGGACGTCATCCAGGAGCCCGTCGAGATCGTATGCATCGAAGGCGAAAGTCAGATCCTCATCCGAATCGAGACCTGTGACAGAACTGATGTCGGTCCCGGTGCCGACCTCAGACCCATCAACGTAAAGACGAAGGCTGTCATTGGCCCTGTCGACCACGCCGGTGACGTAGTACCAGGTGTCGAATCCAATGGTGCTCACGGGAGAGATCTCGTAGAGGGACCCATCACTTATCTCGAATTGGAGCGCGTCTGCACTCGGGTTCATTTCGAATGCGTAGCCAGGATGGGTATCCGAATACCCTCCTTTGGCGAGCGGCAGTTGCCAGGTCCCTGTGCTCTGGTCCACATTGAGCCACATGCTGACCGTGAAACTGCTCGTGCCGAAGTCGAGATGGCCATCGCCAGGATCGACTACGATCACCTGACCATCTGTGCTGTAGTCATAGCCATAGCCGACAACGCCAGTAGCCTGGCGTGTCACCGTCCCGGTCACGGCGCCGCTCGAGCCATACGAAGTCGAATCAAACACACTCCCCGAGGCCTCGCTGAGGTGCCAGGCTCCCCGGTAGTTTTGAGTTCCACCCTCATCCCACGTCCCGTTGTTGTCCCACTGGTCGGGGACGCCGGTGGAGTTCCCATAGTAGATGTAGATATCGGTGTCGGCGCTGTAGGAGACGGTCGGCACCTCGACCCAGGCGATCAACTCACCGGTTGTGTTGTCGTATCGCTCGATCTCATGGTCGAGTTTGGTTGTGCCGTCGGAAGCGGTGAAGAGGATGTCGCCGCCATCGGACTGCTCGACCTTGCCGCCATGGCCCGTATCTGCCCAGTCGGCCTCGGTCATGTTGACCAGAACTGGGAAATAGGAAAGGTCCGGTGTTCCAGCGACTTTCGTGTGGTCGATCGTGATCTTCTGTCTGTATGACCAATCGGTGTCGTACCAGTTGGATGCGCCCTTAGACGCGTCGTGGAGATAGAACGCATCAGGGGAGGCGACAGCCGAGATCACATCTTGCGAAAGCAACCCCAGAGCCAGAAAGATGGCGATGCCCACGCTGAGGATCCTGGCCGCCAGCCGACGACGACGCTGCTCGGTTAGAACAAAGGTGAGAATCGGGATGAAGACAACGATCACGACGTAGATCAGCGTTACATCGGGAACAACAAGACTGGGCGTTTCCAGGTTCGTCTGGTCAGTCGCCGAGTCGTACGCCAGGCTGAAGCTACCGGCCCCATTGACCTGGTCGACGGTCATGCGAACACGTAGCCGGCGAGGATCGGCCTGGGTGAAAGTCAGGGGCCCGCCAGAACCAAGGTCGAGCGTGAGTGGATTTGACGTGTTGGAGTCGATAGTCGTTGAGGTGCTGGTGATGGACTGAGGGTCGCTACCGTCGGTGGCGGTGTGTTGCACGGTGACGGTGATTTGCACATTGATCGCGTCGGTTTCGCTGCCCAGCGAGGCGGAGAGATCGTTGTTGGCCGCTTCCCGGCCGTACACCTGGAATACCCGATCGGCACCGTCGTTGACGAAATAGAACCCCCAGGTGCCGTTCTGGGCGACGCCATAGGCCTTGCATTCACTGCACCCGCCGCGATAGCTCGAACCAGCGTTGTCGTAGTCCCAGCGGAACCATCCGGTGGAGGCGTTCCGCCCCGCTGGGCTGGTCGGCAAGATGGCGATGTAATACTGCTGGCCGGTCTCAACCTTGGGCTGTGCAGCGCTCCATGAAAGGTCGTTGAAGGCATTGTTGGTGAAGGTATCGGAGGCAACAGGATCACTCTTGCCATTGGCGATCTCATCGCCTTCAAGTGAGTCGACGGCGTCGAACACGAATCCGGCAACATCACTTGTCGATCCGGTCCCATCGTTCTGGTAGAAACTGATGCGGGTGATCTGCCAGTAGCGTGAGGTCCCTGCGCTGAACTGCAACCCCTGAGCCGCGCCCCACTCGGTGCCGTTCCAGTCTATGGCCTCGTTGGACTGGTCGTCGCCCGTCAGATAGCTCTCCAGCAGCTGCTCGCTGGTGCTGAAAGTCGAGGGGCCAGTGGCTTCTGCTGCACAGCCGTAGTAAACGTAGTAGTCGCTGTCGCTGGCAGCTGGATCGATCGCCGCCTGCAAGCGAAACCAGGTTTCCGTCGAAGACGTGTTCCAACCGCTCTCGACGTGCTGGGCTATCTCGGTCCAGTCGGAACCGTTCCAATAGACCACGCGCCAGTCGTTTCCATCAGAGCGAAGCTTCGTTCCGTTGATCAGTTGCTGGGTATCAGCACTGAAGCTGGCGATGGTGTTCGCGCCCAGTTGAATGGAGTCATTGTTGGTGACCGTGATCTGCTGTCGGTATAGATAGTCGCTGTCCCACCACGGATCGGGAAGCTGGTCGAAGTACATCTGCAGCGAGTAGTTGCCGGAGGCCAGCGTGGCGTCGTCCTGGCCTGTCGGGTAGGCCAGATCTGTATACCAATCTGCCGTCTGCGACGCGGTGTCGAAGACTTTGGTGGCGGAACCAGTTCCTTGGGAGATGTTCATCATCTCCCCGCCGTTGAGGGCGTACGGGTGCAGGAAGAACGCGTCCGGAGCGGCGCTGACAAGCCCAATCTGACTCGCCAACAGGCCTAGGGCGATGATCAAGGCGCCGACCACACTCACCAGGCGCACCCCAAGCCGGCGACCCGCGGTGAGGGTTGCTGTTAGCAGCGGGATCAGGATCGCCACCAGTAGCAGGGCGAGGGAATTCTCCGGGGCGGTGACCGCCGGCGTATCCAGGCGAGTAGGTTCTCCCGCCGAGTCAAACGAGAGATCGAATGACCCTGAACTTGTGACATCGTCGACGGTGATCTCCACGCGTAGACGTTGCGGATCGGCGGCGGTGAAAGTCCGGGCTAATCCGGAGCCGAGATCGAGAGCCAGAGGATTGGCCGTGGTCGAGTCGATCGTCGTCGAAGTCGTCACGATCGTCGCCGGCGAGCTGCCGTCAGCATCGGTGTGCGACACGGTGACGGTGATATCGACGCTCGATTGGCCCTCCTCGGAGCCGAGTGACTTGAGGAATGTCGAAGGCGAGCTCTGGTTGTTGTACTCGGTTTGGATCCAGGTCAGG
>CAZGRL010000101.1:0-12880 GCA_964528155.1 uncultured Anaerolineaceae bacterium | reverse complement strand
TGAGCACCGTGGTGAAGATGCTCTCGACGCTTCCGGCGTTCGGCGTGACGCTGCACCTCGCGTTTCAGGACGCGCACGCGCTGGTGAAAGCGGATCACTTCGGGCAGGAGGGTGGAAACGGTGCCCAGTCCGTGAACACGCTTCTGGGCGTCTTGGGCACGCACTGGCTGTTCTTCCAGGCTCCGGCCTCAGCGCATGAGATCGGGGAGCGTCTCGAGCTCAGCCGGGAGGAGGTGGGCTCGCTGTCGCGACTGAAAGTGGGGGAGGCAATTCTCGTCATGTCCGATCAGCAACATCTTCCCCTCAAGGTGGCGGTGCCGCCGGCGTCCGAGACAGACATGGCCCCTATGCAGCGGAATCTAGCAGAGGAGATGGCCGTGGAATGAAGAAGGCTTCGGGGATCAAGGGCACGCTCCGAGAGTCCGCCTTCCCAGTGCTCGCAGCGATCTCCAGTGTCGGCTGGTCAAATGCGACCGAATAATGGGCCGTGGATGGTATCCCTCTATTCGGGGGTGCCGCTTCACGAAAAACGACTTCGTCGTGTGTTGGCAGGAGGACCATCTGAGGCAGAAGGGGCCCAGAGACCTGGTTGCACTTCTGTGAACCTTGGATCACTTCGGAGGACCCGCAACAGGTAGGGTCGGAACCTGCGGGCAGCGGACTTGTAACCGGCTGCTCGCATTCGCAACTCGATCACATCCACCGGCAAGGGTTCTGAGGCTGCAAGACACACGGCGTAGGCGACTAACCGCGCCGGACGCCGCGGACCGCCGGAGAATCCCGCAGCTTCCCAGCTTCCTTGAGCTCTTTCCTGCTGTAGGCCGAGATCTGATCCAAGCGAGGCGAGGACCGGGGCAAGCAGTGCTGCAGCTTGAATTGCTCGAGCCGACATCGAACGAAGGGCGTCCGCTATCGCCGTCCGCGTCTTCGAGTGGGCCGCGGCAAGAACACCTAGGACGAGCACGACTGCCTTCACCTCCAACCGCAACCTAGCGAATCCCCGATAGATAGCCCTCAGGCCATCAACAGCAAGGCGTATGGTCTGAATTCCGGCGACAAGGATCACGGCGCCGCCCAGCTTGATAGTCATTTCGGGGGCTGCGGCGCGGGAGTAGTCGCGCAACGACAGGACTACGTCGAGGTTGACAACCCTTGCCGTCGAATCTTGCAGGTCCTTGTCACTCGAGAGGATCGCCTCGGCTCCAACGATAGCGTAGACGTAGATGAAAGGCTCATCAGTCGGATCCCGCAGCCGTTCTGGCTGCGGCGATGATGGTGCGTTCAAGAAGTGGATGGACGCCTGGTAGTCCCGCCAGTGCTCCCAGACCTGTTCCTCATTGACGCGCAGATCGCTCGCAAGCTGCGGGATGTGTCTTTCCACTTCTTGCCTGAGTGTGTTGGGCGCGTACGCCATAACCGTCCGGCTGTCGAGAACCTCCTGAAGAGCGGTTCTGGCTTCCGGGCTGGTCCGTGTTCCGACAAGCCAACGCAAATCGCGGAGCACCCAGCTGCTGTCTACGACAACCCGGACTTGGTGCACGACGTCAACCATTCCCATGGCCGCCATGAGGTCGCGCAGTGGCCCCAGGTTGTCGGAAGGAACTATGAGATCGGCCGAAGTCGAGTTCCCCATTCACGGATTCTCCAAGAAGAGTGCACGAATCGATTCTACTGGGTGCGGAGCCTGAGAGCATCCCCTGATGGGTTATCAAGGACGGCTGGGGAGCCATCACTGGGACAAACCTGGGACATCTTGGTCGCGTCGTTCCCATAGCATTGGGTCACGAGTGCATCCGCACGCAGTGTAGGAGCCGTCCCCGCGGTTAGACGGGGGCTGCTGCCGTTGCGGCACGTGGCTGGTCGCCTTCGGATCGGAGCATGAGAAAAGCGGCATCCCTGGGTTGTCTTGGGTTTATGGGTTTGACGGCCTGCTACATGCTCGCCTTGGTCATCATGCCTGCTTACGCGGTTGCGGAAACGGCGTTTCAACTGCCGATGTTCGCGCCTCAGATCGAGGCTTGGGCTCTGGGTAGTGATCCCGGCCAGGAGTCGGAGCCGGCTTCGGGCCTCCGCTTCTCGCTCCAGGGATATGCAGGGCCGACGAGCTTCGCCTGCGTGCTCCCCCCAGAGGTCGGAGCACTGAGCAGCCCGTTCGGAGACACCGAAGGCCGCACTGCTCCGCACCAGGGGATCGACTACTCGACGTGCTGGTGCCAGGGCTACCGAGTGCGGACCCCTTTTGGTGGAATGGTGACCTACGCCGGAGACCACGCGGTGTACGGCGGGACGGTCGTCATAGAGAACCAGGGATGGCAGGTCTTCTTCGCCCACCTGAGTGGGGAACTGGCATCACCTGGAGAGATCGTCGCCGCGGGCGACGTGATCGGCCTTAGCGGAAACACCGGCCAGTACACGACAGGGCCGCACGTCCACATGGAATTCCGCGAGTGCGACTTGCAGACAGGATCATGTACGGCGCGTGATCCGATGTCAGCCCTCCTGCCGGGGCAGGGAGGCTTCTGCAATTGGGAAGAACTGGGGATCAGCGTTTCTTGTTCAGAGTTTCGGACTGATCCGGCCAACCAGTGTCCTGGGGTGCCTTGATAGCGGGGCAAGACCGTGAGCGGAATCTACCTGTGTCCCAAGTGCAATGAGCAGTACGAGTTGACGGTTGCTTCAGCGAGCGGCCTGCACTGCCGGGTCTGTGGCGCGCGCCTCAAATTGGGTGGTAGCGAGGGCGCATCAGATGAGGAGTCCGCAAACGGCCACCGAGGCGGGAATGGGCATGTCCTGGCGGGAGCAAGTGGGAAGTCGGGAATATCGTCGAAGTCGGAGCGCGTGAGATTCGAATCGATTGGCAGGGAGGGGGATCCAGAGGATGTGATCGCGTTCTCGGTGTTGCCGGTGAGGGGGGTTCCCCGGGATGTCGCCGCCATTGAGCAGTTGATCAACGCTGTCGGTGCGACAGCGGGGCCGATCTCCCTGGACATCGCCGCTGATGAATCTCGACGCTACCTGATCGTCCGTTGTAAGAGAAGAACCGCAGAGTTCGTGCAGGCGCAGATCACCGCGATCTATGGATCCCCGATCTTCGAGAGGCTCAAACCAGAGGATGATCCCGCGATTCGGATGGAGAGGGGTGGGGAGCTGGTGGCCACCGGACGGATGAGACTCCGCGTTGGCCCGCATCTTCCCTTGCTGACCTGGCGAGAGCTGCAGGAGAACGACCCTGTGCTGGGACTGATGGGAGCTGCCGGCTCGGTGAGGGAGGGGGAGCTGGCTCTGTCCCAGGTGCTCATCCATGGGCGGGCGCCCGAGGGCTGGGCAAGACCTTATCTGAGAGAACTCCTTCGCCTGAAACGCCATGGTTTCGGGATGGTCAGAGTCAGCGACGTCCTGCGCCTCATTGCCCTCATGGTTGGACTCGCAGGCCTCTCTTACGTGATGCTGGCGGGGACGCTGAGCGGCACTTGGTTCTCTGTCGGGCGAATATCGACTCTCCTTGTTTCCGCCGCGTCGCTGTATTTCGGTGGGCCGCTCATTGTGGACCGCGCCCAGGGCGCGAAGTGGGATGAATCGATCGAAACGCTGGTCGAGGCGAAGATCGGCCGGCCAGCGTACCGTTGCGAGGTGCGGCTTGCGGCGGCCGCATCCACCCGTGACCGGGCAGTCCAGCTGCTCGAGCAGATCGCGGCAGCCTATAACATCTTCTCGCAGGACTCGGGCAACCGGCTGGAACTCCTCGCCCCTGCACGCTCTCCACAATTCACGCCTGCAAGCCTGGCGGCATACGAGCCCGCCGTGTCTCTGCTGAATGCTGCGGAAATGGCCGGGATGTGGCATCTACCGCTCGCCGAACTGCCCGACCTGCTGTCTGCCTCTCGAGTGCAGGTGGCGCTTCCGATCCCGGAACAGGTGCTCGACCCCGCAGGCCTGCTGATCGGCGAGGCGCGCAAATCAAGTGGCGTACGCGTTCCAGTCTACCTTCCGCCCGAAGCGTTGAAGCGGCACATGCTGTTGGTGGGGCGAACCCGGATGGGGAAGACGACCCTGGCTCAGCATGTCGCATGCTGGGCCATGCGCCAGCCCGGGCGCGGCCTGGTGATCGTCGATCCGCACCGGGACATGGTAGACGAACTTATGGGGCATGTGCCGCCGGAGAGGGTGGGTGACGTCGTTCTCATCGACCTGGCCGACGATGGATTCCTTCCAGGTTTCAACCTGTTAGACGTCCAGCAGATTGGCGATCCGGAGAGAGTTGTGGAAGCCTTTGTGGACGTCGCTTCTATCCTCTGGGCTGGCTACTGGGGGCCGCGCATGCTCGTGCCGCTGCGCAAACTCCTGCTGGCGCTGGCGCTGGCCAACACTCGCCGGGCTCCCGAGCAGCAGTTCACCATCCTGGCGCTGGCCCCGCTGATCGCCCTCGCGAGGGAGCGCAGGTTGCACTTCCTGCGCGAGGTCCTTCCCCCTGACGAACCGCAATCGCACAACCTGATTGCCTGGTTCGAGACCGACTACGACAACTTGACGACCAGCTTCCAGGAGCAGGTGATATCACCGGTGCTCTCCAAGGCGCGCGCGTTCGAGTTCAACAGCCGCATCCGGGCGGTGGTGGGACAGCCGGCCAGCACGATCAACCCATGGGCGTGAGGAGCCCAATCAGGGTTCAGCCCTGAGATTAGGGCGGATCTGGTCAGGCTGACGACCGTCGTCGCCAGGACTCTCCTTGAGCGGCGTGCGGAGCTCAGGCAGACCGGGAGTTGTTCATGCACGCTGCTGGTCGGGGATTTCGAATCGGGCACTTGGTCCCGTGCATGGGCTATTATGAAATGGCCCTGGCTGAGTCGGCCGGCAAGCAAGTTGGACCGACGCGAAATAGGGCAGGATGAGCAGTAATCATCCGAGCCGTCCAGTTCAGCGCTCTGGTCACCCATCCAAACGGCCTGGTTACAGGCGCGGGGGATCTCCGTGGGATCGCCCAAGACGAAGGGTGCTTCAACTCGAAACAGCCGCCGCAGGGCCGTGATCAGATCACACTCGGCGATGAAGCGTTGGATGGCCCTGTAATTGGCCACAGGGCTGCCGGCCATCTTGTGGGAAAGGTCGGACAAGCGGGGTGATCAGGCCTCCAGAATCGCTTGAAGGATAGCGCCAGCATTGTCGGCCAATGTGGGGCGGTCGAAAAGGTGCTGGCAGAATTCTTGTATAGTCATGAACTCGAACATGGCCTCCTGCCGGATGACCTTTGAGCGGATCATCCAGGGCGGAGGCCAGTTTCGTGCCACGGACCAAGGTGGCCCACCCCAGTTTCATCTTCCAATGGCGATTTGTCCGAACCCTTGTCAGGACGCCAGATTGCCCGTTGACAACCGGCCGTCTGAACCTATACTGTTAACCGGACAACCGGATGACCGTCAGGCCACTTGATGTGGCCTTGCTCGGACGCACTGCTCACCCGCCCGGCTGCGAGCCACCCGCTCGGACGGGATTGAGTGGTAGTTGCCCGTCAACATGCCGCTGGAGGGTGCATCTGGGAAGGCTCGTCCACCCGGATGCATCCACAAGCATCCTTTACTTGCGCCGGAGGATCCAGTCACTGATGGAAGTTGGCGTGGTTGAAATCGAGATCTCAGGGGTCGCCAAGAGGTTCACCAGTGAGGCGGAGGAGGAGGGACTGCTCGCCCTGTCGGAAACGAACCTCTCAATCCAGTCCGGGGAGACGGTATCTCTTGTTGGCCCATCAGGATGCGGGAAGACGACGCTCCTCAATCTGGTCGCGGGATTCATGGCCCCGTCGGAGGGTGTCATCCGCGTCCGCGGAGAGCGTGTTAGAGAACCCGGTCCTGACCGGACTGTTGTGTTTCAGGCGGACGCCGTATTCCCATGGCTCACTGTCCGGGAAAACCTTTCGTACGGACCACGAATGCGCGCAGTCCCAGCCTCCACGTGGCGTCCTCGCGTTGAGAAGTTCATTGACCTTGTCGGCCTCAAGCAATTCGCCGACAGCTATCCCAAGGTCCTTTCGGGTGGCATGAAGAAGCGGGTCGACCTTGCCAGAGCCTACGTCAGTGACCCCGCGATCTTGCTCATGGATGAGCCTTTCGGTGCACTCGATGAATTCACGAAACAGACCATGGAAGTGGATCTGCTTCACATCGTCGAGCAGGACCGCAAGACGATCATCTTCGTGACTCATGATGTCGAGGAGGCGTTGTTCATTGGAGATCGAATCGTCGTGATGAGTCCCCGCCCGGGGAGGGTAGTTGCTAGCATTCCCGTGCCCTTTGAGCACCCCCGCCCAGTGGGAATCCGAACAACCCCGAAGTTTCAGGCGCTGCGCCGCGACATCCTCGTGAAGCTTGGATTCGAAGAATTGACATAGACAAGGAGAGGCAAGGCAATGCGTAATCGTGCGGGCTGGCGATGGCCCGCAGTGAGTCTCCTTACCCTGCTGGTGATCGCGGTCGTCTGGTGGATTCTCACCACTGCCACCGGGACCATACGCAGTCTGTTCTTCCCTGCCCCTGAAGCCGTATGGGCCCGGCTTGTCATATTGAAGGGTACACTTCTCACCGACTCTCTCGCGACGCTGGTTCGGGTACTCGTGAGCTGGCTGGTCGGATCCCTCCTGGGAGTGGCAGTCGGTCTGGCAATGGGTCGCACCAAGCTCGTCTACCATGTCGCGAATCCGATCATTGAGGCCCTCCGACCCGTTCCGCCAGTCGCGCTCATTCCGTTCGTCATCCTGTGGTTTGGCATAGGGGAGTCGGGAAAGCTCTTCCTTGGGGGGCTCGGCTGTTTCATGGTGATGGTTGTCAACACCCTTGTCGCCTCCAAGAACGTGCCGTTGGTCTTTGCAAGAGCGGCACGGTCGCTTGGTGCATCGGAGAATCAGGTTTACTCAACAGTTGTGTTGCCCAGCATTGTCCCCTACCTCGTTGCCGGTCTCAGAGTCGGTATTGCACTGGACTTTGGCTTGACTGTCGCGGCCGAGTTCATGGGCGCAAAGAGTGGCATAGGGGCGCTCATCATGCTCGCGAGCCGGACGCTCAATACAGATGTAGTGCTATTGGGCACCATTGTGATCGGCCTTGAGGCCTTTGCCGTTGAGAGGCTCATCGCGCTCGTGGCAGGCATAATGACAAGATGGGCTGAGACCCCTGAAGCAACAGCCGTCTGAGGAGAGGAGGCGAAATCGAGAAGCTGGCCAGATATTGGGGCGTCCTTGAGCGTGTACCTAGACCGCTAACATTCGATGTACTCATTGGGAGAAGAAGCCATGAAGCAGGCGCGCTTTGTAGTAGAGATTGCCATCTTGGGTAGCCTTGTGCTTAGTGCGTGTGCGACGGGTACTCCTGTGCCCAGCGCCACCGAGGCCCCCGTCGCCGTAGCAACCTCCGTGCCGGCAACGTCAGCAGCCCCGCAGCAGCTCATCAAGGTGAGAATGGGGATATCGCCATTCCAGGACACCCTGCTGCCGCTTGTCGGCGTGGACAAAGGCTGGTACGCGGAGGAGGGTCTCGATGTCGAGATGACCACGCTCGCGTGGAACGACATCATGACCACCTTGGCATCTGGATCAATTGACTTGGCCGTGAACAATACGGCCGGGGTTGTGTCCGTCGTTCACCAGTTCCCAGAGGCGATCTTCTGGTATGGCTGGAACATCTTTGACCAGGCGTCAGCCCTCATGGGCAATCCGGCCAGCGGACTCAAGACCGTAAAGGACTTTGAGGCGCAGGGGATGTCGCATGAAGAGGCATTGAGGGCAACCTTCCTACAGCTCAAGGGCCGGACCATTCTCACGACGATGGGCACGGACATGGGAAAGGAAGTCGTTGCGGCCCTAAGTAGTGTCGGCCTGGATTACCAGAAGGATGCCACGATCATTGACATGGATCCAGACCAAGGACTCGCCGCCTTTCTCTCTGGGACGGGTGACGCGTATCTGGGTGGCCTCGCTCAGCGGACCCGTACCGAGAAGGAGGGAATGGTTGTCCTCGCATCGGGGGCAGAGCTCGCTCCCCCGCCGATCAACGGATTTGTCACCACCGAGAAGTATGCCACCGAGAACGAAGATGTCATGCTGAAGATCCAGCACGTCATGTTCCGGATCATGCGGTACTGTGATGCCAACAAGGAGGAGTGCGGGACATTCATCACCGATACTCTCAACAGTCGCACCGGCTCCAGCATGACTGTCACTGACTTCACGGACTTTTGGCAGAGGCTCGAGCATTACGACCTGAACGCAAGCGAGGTGCAGCGCGATATACTCAGTCCGGAAGGTTACTGCTACTGGAAGCTGACTTGGGATAGTGACAACAAGGGGCTCTACGAAGAGCAGCATGTAATCCCAGCGCCGGCTGACTACTCTCACTTCTGGGGGGACAAGGTGCAGGAGCTGTACGTCACCAAGTACGGGGCGGACGAGACCGGCTACTAGCGACACGGTGAGGGTTGCTGGGGGCCGATGATGATCGGCTCCCAGCAACCCTCGGGCCGACCGGTGGCACGGCGGGTTCGCCGCAGTTTTCTCAAGCGGGGGGCCTCACGATGAAGGAACAAAGGATCACACACCTCAAGCCGAGAGATGCGGAGGCGGAAATGGCGAGATTGCCGGCTGCCTGGCTTCCGTGCGGCGTAGTCGAATGGCACTCTCACCACCTTCCCCTGGGAACCGACGGTCTGAAGGTAGAACGACTGTGTAGTCAACTAGCTCAGCGTCTTGGGGGCCTCGTCTTTCCGGCGTACTACTTGGGCTCAGGACTGCTCCAATACCCATTCGGTCTATCCTGCGACTGGCAGCTGCTCCACGCGATGTGGGTTGATCTGTTTCGGCAGCTTGATCGACTTGGCTTCAGATACATCCTCGTAGTGTCAGGGCATTACTCGGGCGAGCAGTTGATTCTGCTGGCAGAAGCTGCAGAAAGCCACATGGCCGACTGCGACTCACTTGTCCTGGCAACTCGCGAGGCGGGCCCAGTGGCCGACTCATCGCTCTACTTCGACCACGCCGCGCGTTACGAAACATCACTGATGATGGCGCTCGAGCCCTCGCTCGTGGACATGAGCTCCATCAGCTCTTCTTTGCCACCCAGTGCCTTCGACGAACCTAGAGGCTGGAGGGAATGGGGGATCATGGGGGTCGACCCTCGCAGCGCTAGCCGTGAACAAGGCCTGGAGATACTTGGCGAGATCATGGCCGCGTGGGAACACGCTCTACGGGAGCTGCAGTCGCCCACCGCGCGAGAGTACTTGGCCAACTACTACGAAATGCAGCGGAAGTTCCTTGCTGGGGTGCTGCCCTACTACGCGGAGTACTTCCGGAGCGGTAGCCACGGCTATCAGTCTTGGGACCATGCATGGGACAGCTACTATGCGCGACTCTTGGGGCCAAAGGACCTTGAGCAGCGGAGTCGATGGTTCAGGACTCTCTGGAAAGGCTAAGGAGAGTCGCGATGGTGCAATCCGCACGGTCCCAGCACGCCGCACAGACACAGAACCTATGGTCGCACAAGACAGTGAATTGCATACCATGGCTGACGCTGCCGTGACCCTCCGGCCGGACAGTCCGTTGCCTCTCTATCATCAACTGCAGGAAGCCCTGCTGGAGGAGATCAGACTCGGTAACAAGAAGCCTGGAGATATCCTGCCCACCGAAGCACAGTTAGCAAAGCGGTATGGCGTCAGTCGCGCGACCGCTCGCCAAGCGCTACGCGCCCTAAGCGACAAGGGGCTGATTGAAAGGCGGCAAGGTGTTGGCACGTTCGTCGGTCCCGGCAAGATCATTGAGCTGTTGCCGGGGTTGGTCAGCTTCAGCCAGGAGATGCGTGCGAGGGGCTACGGCGTTACTTCAAGTGTGCTCTCTGTGGAGAAGGTCCCCGCGCCACACGACGTTGCGCGAGAGCTTGCACAGCCATCTGGGACGAGGGTCCTCCGGGTCATACGATTGCGTCACATCGACAATCAGCCCATTGTCCTTTCGACCTCATATCTGTTGCCCGCCGTATCGCCAGATGATGATTTCACGCAATCGATTTATGAGCTACTCGAACGGTCGTACGGTGTGTCCGTCGTTGCCGGGCGAACTCGCATCGAGGCAGTGGGTGCCTCGCCCGAGGATGCAGCCCTACTTCTCATTCGTCCCGGTTTCCCATGCCTCAGCATCAGATGGATTGGCGTGTCGTCTCACGGCAATCCGGTCGAGTACTCGTCAGCACTCTATCGCGGCGATCGATACAGCTACGAGGTTGAGCTACAAAGACGTACGTACTGGGCGTCCAAGACTGGAGAAACGCCATGATCTTGGATACAAGGGGCATCGAGGTAATTGACGCTCACCTGCACTATGGAACGGATCCCGTCATCGCGGACTCCTTGATGGTTCCTGGCCTTCGATACGATGACCCCGAGAGCGTCATCTCCACACTGGACCGCTACGGCGTCTCCAAGGTGGTGCTACTGCCGCCCGATCGTGTTCTGAATCCGCCATCCGATTTCACGTACGATGAGGCGAATGAGGCCGTGGCGCGCGCTGTAGCCCAGTATCCAGGCCGAGTAAAGGGCCTCATGCGGCTGAATCCTCTCTTCGGCGCCGAGTTTCTGCACGAGCGGATCAGCCACTTTGTCAAAGAAAGGAAGTTGAGCGGAGTTAAGCTTGTTGCGCGCGCGGATTTCTATCGGCCGAACGACACACGGGTTATGGCCCCACTCATGGAGGCTGCGGAGTATTTCGATATCCCCCTTCTCTTCCACTCAGGGCACCCACCACGGGACTTGCCCTCTCTCCAGGCAGACTTGGCACGGCGGTACCCGCGAGTTCGCGTGGTCATTGCTCACATTGGCCTTCACGACTACGTCTCCGACGCGATCATCGCGGCTGGCAAGCTCGACAATGTCTACTGTGATATGAGTCAGGCTTGGCCATATGACATCAAGGCCTTTGTGAAGAAGGTCGGCCCACACAAACTTCTGTTCGGCACTGACGGGCCATTCCAATCCCCGGCTGTTGAGCTGATGAAGATACTTGACGGAGGATACTCCGAAGACGCGCTAAGGGCGATATTCAATGAGAACGCGAAGGCGGTATGGGGCCCATGGGGAGAGTAGACGCACTCGAGAGCGTGTTCGGAACAACCAAGCCCGCGATTGCCATGGTGCATCTGCTGCCGCTGCCGGGCAGCCCGAGATTCAATGGAGACCTTAACTCTGTGCGCGAGCGCGCGCTTGCGGATTCGGAGGCGATTGAACAAGCGGGGTTTGATGGCCTAATAGTTGAGAACTTGGGTGACGAACCATACCTGGTAGGGGAAGTGCCATTGGAGACCGTAGCCGCCATGGCGTCAATAGCCAGTGAAGTCCGGAGAAGGGTGTCCGTCCCGATCGGCGTAAATGTGCAGTACAACGCTTGGAGGGCTGAACTTGCAATTGCCGCTGCGGTGGGCGCACTCTTCATCCGCGTGGAAGTATTCGCCGAGGTCGCGCTGTCGGGAATGGGTATCCTTACGCCGTGTGCGGGGGCATTTGAGCGGTATCGACGGCAGCTGGGGAGCCTTCCGTTCCTCGTGCTGGCCGATGTTCACACCAAGTACACCGAAACCATCTATCCATCCACCGTATCCCTCTCGGCCATGCGCGCTTCGGAGGCCGGAGCCGACGTGCTCATAATCACTGGAGAGGCGACAGGACAGTCGACGCCTCTCGAAGATGTGGCGGTCGCGAAGGACGCGGTCAGTCTCCCCGTGCTAGTCGGGGCAGGGGCGAATGAGGCAACGGTGGGCTCCATACTGCAGATCGCAGACGGTCTCATAGTCGGCTCAGGCATCAAGCAGGAGGGGATAGCGGCTCGTCCCGTCTCCGCTGTGCGTGCCTCTGCATTCATGGATGCCGTCAGGAAGGCGCGCATGTCATAGAGGCGCTGGCGAAGTGACAAACAGTATCGACCTAGTAGCTGTCGGCTCTTGGAGCAGTTTCGATCACATCTTTGGTGTGGAGAGGATCCCGGCCCCGGGGGAGACAATCCGCATCACCAGCGGGATTGAGCGTGTTGGGTCGATGACGTGGGGCGGCTGCGCTCCGAACAATGCTGCTGCTGCTTGCCGCTTGGGATTCTCGACAGGGCTTGTCTCCGTTGTAGGCGAGGACTATGTTTCCCATGGCTACTTTGGCCACTTCGAGTCCCTAGGCGTTGACCAGCGGGGCGTCAAGGTAGTGGGAGGAAGCGCGAGTGGCCACAGCTTTCTGTTCACTGATCCGGCTGGCGTAACTATCTGCATCTCTCACCTTGGCATTGCAGAGACACAGGATAGCTATCATCCCGACGCTGGAGTCATCCGCGAGGCGCGCGCAGTTGTCTTGAACTACAAGTTCGACGAATTCACGCTCGAGGCAGCCCGTCTGGCGAAGGCATCGGGCGCCCTAGTCACAACGAGCGGTGCATTGTCCACATCTCCGGAGCTGGCTGGCCCGATTGCTTCATGCACCGACGTTGTATTCTGCACCCGCTCGGAATTGGAGATGCTCGTCGCCACATTGCACCTGAATAGTGTTGAGGCGCTATTTGAACTGGGTCCTCGAGCGCTCATCCAGACGGAAGGGCGCCGCGGCTCTCGCATCATTACTGAGGATGGAGAGGAGCGTATCCCAGCGGTGAAGGCGGCCAGGGTCGTTGACCCAGTTGGCGCAGGAGATGCGTTCGTGGGCGTGGCGGCTGCGTTCATGGGACGCGACGCCACGATGATGAGAAAGGCTGTCCAGGCCGGGGCGACTGCGGCGAGCTTTGTGGTTGAGGAATGGGGGGCTCAGACAGCCCTTCCGGATTGGACCTCGTTCGAGACACGATATCAAGCCACATTCCGTGAGCCACCGCTGGCCATCC
>CAZGRL010000100.1:0-13226 GCA_964528155.1 uncultured Anaerolineaceae bacterium | reverse complement strand
CGAGGAAGGCTCGATCACTCTGGATATGGTGAACGCGGTTGTCGATGACATGCAAACGGTCGGCGAGCGTGACATACGTGAGGCGGTCAAGTGGGTTCGGCGGATGACCGGAGGGTGGGTCGAGCCGTCGGCTGCGGCTGCAGTGGCCGCGGCGCTGAAGGGTGATGAGGGTCGCCAACGCATTGTCATTCTGAGCGGGGGGAACATCGATCAGAGTCTCATGGACGAACTCGATGTCTGACGCGTCCTCGATCGAGTACACCATCGACGAACTGATGTGCACGTCGATCGCTCGGAGCGTCGTCGACGGTGAGGTGCTGGCTCAAGGTCTGGCGACGCCGCTCGTCGCAGCCGGGTACCTGCTGGCCTGGCACACTCATGCCCCCAACGCCTACTTCGCCTCGGCCATAGGGCAGAGCGTTTGCCGCGATGGCGCGCCGCTCGGATTGGTAAACGTCGAGTCGCTCTGGCTCGACAAGGCGATACGATCGTTCGGGTTCGTTGCCGCGGTGGCGGACCTGTTGCCGGCGGCCAACGCCAGGGAGTTCTTCCGTCCCGGTCAGGTGGATGCTGCGGGGAATTTCAACAACATCGCTTTCGGCCGTGACTACCGCAAACCGAGATTGCGTTTGCCCGGCACTGGCGGCATCCCGGATGTCACGACATTCATGGATAACGTGTGCCTGTACGTCACGCGCCATTCGCGGGTGACTTTCGTGGAGAAGCTCGATTTCGTGTCCGGGTTGGGGCACGTGGGACATCGGCGGCGCGGTCGGGGCCCGGTGTACCTCGTTTCGGATCTGGGGCAATTCGACTTCGTCGACGGGAGAATGCGGCTCACGCATCTTCACCCGGGCGTCACCCTCGAGCGAGTGCAGGCCAAGACGGGCTTCGACCTGGGACTCGCCACACCGATCCAGACGACCGAGCCCCCTGAGGCGCGTGACCTGAGTCTCTTGCGACAAGAGATCGACCCGCTTGGAATTCGCAAACTGGAATTTCTGAGTGGCCCCGAAAGGCGGAAGGCGCTCCGTACGATCCTCCAGCGCGAGGGCAGGCCTTAAGCCCGCCAGCTTGTGAGCCATGGACCCGCAAGGTATACTCGCGGGCATGCGCTCGCTTGTCCTTTCTTGCCTCGCACTAGGACTGCTTCTTTGGCCGGTGAGCGGCCTGGCGGTCTCGAGAACCGGTCCGATCGCTGACCAGGCGTCAACTCTGTTGGAACAGATGACTCCCGAAGAGAGGATCGGTCAACTGTTCCTTGTCACATTTCGAGGGCGCGCGCCCAAGCCCGATGATCCGATATTCACCTTGATCCGCGATCACCACATCTCGGGCGTGATTCTCCAGGCTCGTTCAGACAACTTCGCCGATGAACCGGACACGATCCCGACGGCCTACGAGCTCACTTCTGCCCTGCAGACGGCGGAATTCGACGGCTCACGGGAGCCCGTGATCGTTGATCCGGCAAGTGGGGCGGTGCACGTGCCGGTCTATGTCCCGCTCATCATCGGCGTGAGACAGGACGGGGACGGTCCGCCTTTCTCGGAGATCGCCTCAGGCCTGACCACGCTTCCATCGGTGATGGCGCTCGGCGCGACCTGGAACCCGGATTTTGCGCGACAGGTGGGCGAGGTGTCTGCGCGCGAGCTCACCGCGCTTGGCTTTAACTTGATCCTCGGCCCATCGCTGGATGTCGTCGAGGATCCTCGCCTCGGGGGTCCGGCAGAGCTGGGCGTGAGATCGTTCGGCGGAGACCCCTTCTGGGTCAGCGCTTTGGGCAAGGCGTACGTCGAGGGCTTACATCTGGGCTCCGACGGACGCTTGGCCGTCGTGGCCAAGCACTTTCCCGGTTATGGGGGAAGCGATCGCCCGCTGGAAGAAGAGGTAGCCACGGTTCGCAAGTCGCTGGACGAGCTCAAGCGCATCGAGCTTGCCCCGTTCTTCGCGGTGACGTCCGGCGTCCCCGGCTCGGATCCGTCGGTCACGGACGCTGTCTTGACTTCGCATATCAAGTACGCTGGTTTTCAAGGAAACATCCGGGCCCAAACCAGGCCGATCAGCCTCGATCCTCAGGCGTTTGCACAGGTCATGGCCCTCGAACCGCTGTCGACCTGGCGAGCCGGCGGAGGTGTCACCATCAGCGACTCGCTCGGATCAAGAGCGGTGCGCCGCTTCTATGATCCGCGCGAAGAAAGCTTCAAGGGTCATCTTGTCGCCCGCGACGCGCTGCTGGCCGGGAACGACTTGCTCTTCCTATCTGAGTTCCGAAGCACCGACGATCCCGACGAGATGACCACGATCCTCGGCACCCTGGCCTTCTTCGCCCAGAAGTATCGCGAGGATTCGGTCTTCGCGCAGCGCGTCGACGAAGCCGTCCTGCGCATTCTTCAGATGAAGTTGCGACTGTACGGAGGATCCTTCGAGTTTGCGAGTGTCATCTCGCCAGAATCGGGCCTGGAGGTTGCCGGGACGGGACGCGAGGTCACGCTCGAGGTGGCGCGATCGGCAGCCACTCTGCTGAGTCCGTCTCGCGAGGAAATCGAGGACCGGCTGGGCGGCCCGCCGCAGCTCGGCCAGCGAATCGTGTTCTTCACTGACTCGCGCATGACCCAGCAATGTTCGACATGCCAGTCGACCCCTGACATCGCCGTCGATGCGTTGGAACAGACGATCCTGAGTCTGTATGGGCCGCGAGGAGCAGGCCAGGTCGGAGGCTGGAATCTCACGTCCTACAGGACGGCAGATCTGGCCGGATACCTTGGCGAATCTCCAGTCGGGTCGCTCGGCGTGCCTCTGGCGCCGGCTGACGAAGTGGGAGAGGCTGTGCAATCGGCCGATTGGCTGGTATTTCTGGTGCGAAGCAGCTCAAGCTCGGTGTACGGGTCGAATGCGCTCAAGCTGTTGCTCGATCGGAGGCCCGATCTGGCCCAAAGCAAGCGAATGGTCGTATTTGGTCTTGATGCCCCTTATGATCTCGATGCCACGGATATCAGCAAGATAGACGTCTATTACGAGTTGTATGCCAAGACGGCGCCTTTCACGGATGTCGCTGCACGATTGCTCTTCCAGGAGATTGCTGCCACCGGCGCGTCGCCGGTGAGCGTTCCTGGAATCGGCTATGACATCATTCAAGCCACCGGGCCCGATCCCGATCAGATCATACCCTTGACGGTGCGGGCGGCCGGCGTCATCGAAACGCCCGAAGCGACGCCGGTGAACGGCCCCGAGGAGGGGTTTGTCGTCGGCGACGTCGCGCTGGTTGAGACTGGCGCCATGGTCGATACGAATGGGCACCTTGTCCCGGACGGGACTCCGGTGGAATTCGTGCTCACCTACCAGGGAGAAACCCTGCCGGTCGTCTTGAGCGCGGAAACGGTCGAAGGAGTCGCTCAAACGAGTGTGACGCTTGATGGCCTGGGCGTGCTGTCCATCTCCTGCCACAGCGATCCTGCGCGAGTCTCTCAGGTCGTTCAACTTAACGTTCAAGAAGGTGTCCCGGCATTTCCGACCGTGATAGCGCCAACGCTGGAGCCTACGGAAACTGTCGAGCCCTCGCCAACGGTCTTGTCTGTCACCGAGACGCCTCAGGCAGCGGCTCCGGCCAATTCGACCCAAAGCCCGACGACGGGCCTGGGAGCGGCAGATTTCATCCTGGGCATGCTCGCGGTCGGATGGATCTCGTGGGCCGGCGGGCAGATGAGTACGTCACAGGAACGAGCCTCTCGCAAAGGAGCGATCCCACGCCAGGCGCTGTACGCGGCTGTGGGCGGGCTCATCGGATACAATTACCTGGCGCTTTCGCTCCCCGGGACTCAAGCGTTGGTTGGATGGGTGGGGATCGTCGCCACGCCACTGGCAGCTGCCATCGGCGGTGGGCTTGCCATGCTGGTCAGCGACATGTGGTTCAGAAGGCGTCGAGCTCAGGCGATCCCGCTACCGCAAGGAAGCGAGGAGGGCGACGAGCAGCAATCCGGCGACGACCCCGGCCAGGATCCTGTCGGTCAGGGTGGGGAGGAGTAGTCGGGGGGAGAGGGGCGAGGCCAGTCCGCCTGTTGCCGCGCTCCCGGTCTCCAATGCCTCAACAAAAGTCTGGATGTCCTGGGGTCTCTCACTGGGGTGAAGTGCCATCGCCCAGAGCACGGCGGCTTCGACGCCGGCGGTGATATCGGGATTGATCTCTCGCGGTGGCGTGAGGGAGCCAGGCTGAAGAAAGCGCTGTTTGGCCTCGACAGGCGACCGATTCGTGAGAAGATGGTATAAGGTAGCACCGAAGGCGTAAATATCGCTCCGCGGATCTGTGTGGCCTGAGTCACCGCCGTACTGCTCGAGTGGTGTGTATAGCGCCGTGCCGCGTCCTTGAATGACCGTGATCGTCATCTCGTCCGGAACCATCATCTTGACCAGCCCAAAGTCCACGAGCTTCAGAAGCCCATTCGGGGTGAGCTTGAGATTCCCGGGCTTGATGTCTCTGTGAATGACGGGGGGATCCTGGCTATGAAGATAGGTCAACGCGCCACCCAATTGGGAGGCCCACTCGAGGACGTCTGACATGGGCAAGAATTCGCCGTTCCTGCGAGCCTCGTCCATCAGCTTCTTGAGATCCTCGCCGGCGACGAAGTCCATGACGATGTAGTCTCGTTCTCCTTCGGAGAAGAAGTCGGAGACCTTGGGCAAGTTGGGGTAATCAAGACGGGCGAGGATCGAGGCTTCGCGGTAGAACTGATCTCGGCCTTGCGCGCGCAGAGCATCCGGTAGGCCGGGATCCTGTTCGACTTCTTTCAGGGCGCATAGGCGTCCGGGGAGCCGGTTGTCTTCGGCGAGATAGATCGAACCCATCCCGCCACGACCGATGATCTGGCGAACGCTGTAGCGTTCGCGCAAGACTTGCCCCGGTTCTAGCGGAAGCGGCAAGAGCTCTCCTCCCTTGGGGGTCCGCTCGGAGCGGGGCGCGACAGGTGACATACTTGGCGTGGCCCTCGTTCTTCTCGGACTAAGGGTGCCTGCCGCGCGCCGGCATTATACTCTGAGTTGGTTCAGGCAACCGCAGAGGACTGCAGATGCACGAGAACACCGAAGACGTCCCCGTCCTGATCGCGCAGACCGGACGATTGCGGGGGACACGCTGGCCCCTGAACGGTGAGCGTTTCTTGATCGGGCGTGGCGCGGACTGCAATCTGATGATCGCAGATCGTCAGGTCTCGCGCCACCATGCGGTGCTTCGCAAGCAGTCGGACGGGTACTGGATCGAAGATCTGGGGAGCAAGAACGGAACGCACGTAAACGGATCCCCGCTCAGCCGGCCGGCGCTGCTCCAGGACGGCGACGTCATCCATGTTGCACTGGCAGTGCAGCTGGCATACGTCGGGACCGAGGCCACGGTGCCGCTATCCATCAACGACGCGGCCGAGATGGGCCTTGGCCGGTTGCGAATGGATCCTCAGGCGCATCGTGTCTGGGTCGGAACTGCCGAACTCGACCCGCCGCTCTCGCCGCCTCAGTATCGCCTGCTGTCCGTGCTGTTCCAGAATCAGGATCGAGTGGTGTCGCGCGAAGAGGTCGTGGCCGTTGTTTGGCCGGACTCGGAAGTGGAAGGTGTCTCCGAGCAAGCCATCGACGCACTGGTGCGTCGTCTGCGGAACCGCTTGGCTGAAATCGATCCCCACGGCGAGTACGTGGTCACCGTGCGAGGACACGGGTTCCGGCTGCAGAACCCGATCTAGCCTTCATCTGGCTGAGGAAAGACGGGGCCGCCAAATGAATTTGGCGGCCCCGTCTTTCCTTGGTGGAGATGGCGGGAATCGAACCCGCGTCCGAAAGATTAGACCGTCGAGCGTCTACAGGCATAGTTCATCGATCAGATCTTGCAGAACGGGGCTCGACGAACAGGGCGTCCGATCCGCCAGCCACTCAGGCCCGAGAGCCTGTCTTGAGCGCGTTGCGTGGCCTTACGCGCCGCATCCCGGCCATCTGTCGTCGGTCCCCGCACTCGCCAGGAGGAGCTTAGGGCGACGGGCCCCTCTAGGGGGCCACCGCTCTTCCCTCGACGGGGTTAAGCCGCCAGAGGAAGTGCAGCGTAGTTCGTGCGCTTGGCACTTGTGTGTTGCGCTGAGTTTACGAGTTCGGCGCCTCTCGGCCTGCAGCCCGGGGCCAGCCTCCTCCGTCGAAGCCTGTCATCCCCGATAGCTCATTGTAGCATATTCTGTCGACAATGCGCATAGCCAATATCAAGTATCTCCCCCAACTCCGCCCACCTCCTCAAACGAACCCAAGGCTATGCGCATTGCGAGCAGTACAAGCTTCACCAGACCCCGTCAGGGAATGTTGTGACCTGCGCATTGTGGCCTATGCCGCGATACATGGTTACGTCGGAGTAGGGCGCTTGCAGAATCCCGTCGTGGATCGCCCAGCTTCGACCTCGAATCGAATCGGCCGCCTCAGGCTTCCTGAAAACCGTTTCACCATCCAATTTCGCTCGGAGCTCCCCGTCTTGTGAGAATCCCTGATGAATGCCCGCCATCAGCCGCTGCCCGCGCAGATAGGCGAAACCGTAGCCTTCAAAGATGATCGCATTGTGATAGAAGAGAGGATCGACGAAGTATACGTTGTGCCCGAGGGAGGCCACAAATCCTTCAAAAGCCTCGACCGACTGACGCAAGATGCGTAGGCCGCGTCGGATCTGCCCGGGAGCCAGCCCGGCGCCAAGGGCCGCTTCCTCGGCCTGCACATTGCGCATCCGTGTCCCGAACTGTGTCGGGGTGCCGTCAGGCATCCGATCCACATCGAATCGTGGAGAACGTGGATCATTGGTGATGTAGAGCAGCACGTGGACTTGTCCGTTGACCGTGTCAGTCAGATGCGCGTACAGGGTGGGATCCTCAGCATCATACGCGTGCCTTAGTTCTAGAATGACATCCGAACTTCCGGCCTGCGCCTCGAGTCGGACGAGGGATCGTCCCGCAAGGTCCGTCAGATCCGGGCCTATCTCGAAGAGCGACAGAAGCGCTTCCGGCACAAAGCGAAAGTAGATGCTCCGCTTTTCATCTGTGGGGAGCCGGTTGATGCCGGCGATGGAGTAGGGGCTCATCGCCTTGGCTTTGAGCTGAGGGCGCGCTCGATCTCCCTGGCCGCCTCACGCTTGGCCAGCGCTCGACGCTTGTCGTACTGCCTTTTTCCCTTGGCCAGCGCGATCTCCAACTTGACGCGCCCTCGCTTCAAATAGAGTTTGGTCGGCACGAGGGTATAACCTCGCTGTTTCAAGTCTTCAAAGGCCCGCTGGATCTGTCTGCGGTGGAGCAGCAACTTCCGCTGGCGCCGAGGATCGTGGTTCTGAATGCTTGCTGGATCGTACGGGGCGATGTGAGCATTCACCAGCCAAGCTTCACCATCCTCGATGCGAACGTAGGCCTCCTTCAGGCTGACCCTCCCGGCCCGGATAGACTTGATTTCGCTCCCTTGGAGGACCATGCCCGCCTCCATTCTGTCCTCCAGGAAGTAGTCGTGAGCCGCCTTGCGGTTGGTCGCAACGACCTTTGTTCCCTCGTCGGTCAATCGCGGCCTCCTTGGCTTCTCAACCACTCCCGGGCCGCTGAAAGGGAAGCTTCACTTGTGGCGTCGGCGCTGTCCACGCGTATATCGGGTTCGAGACCGATACCGTCCAGAGTCATATCGCGCGGCGTATGCCACTCCGCTGATGTCACGTGCAAGCTCGAACCATCGCTCAAGGGCAGGATCACTTGCACCGAGCCCTTGCCGAAGGTAGGCATGCCAATGAGTGGGGCTCGACCGTTCTGCTGGAGCGCTGCGGCGACGACCTCGGCCGCGCTAGCCGTCCCTCCGTCCACGAGGACGGCCAACGGGATCTTCGCCAGCTCTCCGGAGCCCTGGGCCGAGTATCGCTCTTCTGGGGCGTTCTTGCTGTGCTCCACCACAATCACCCCGGACTCCAAGAACAGTCTCGACGCGGACACCGCCGAATCGAGCAGCCCGCCGCCGTTCCCCCTCAGGTCCAGGATGAACCCGGTGGCTCCGCGCTCGGCCAGATCGTGGTACTCGTGCAGGATCTCGTCGGGTGTCTTCTCACTGAACAGGGACACCGCGATCACAGCCACAGTTGGATCTTCAGGCAGCAGGTAGCCCGTCGCGCTCGGGAGATCGATCACGCTGCGGACGATCTCGACGTCGAAAGCTTCGTCGCCGGGGGATCTCGGGGCGAGCGTGAGCGTCACACTCGTGCCCGCCAGGCCTCGCACCGAGGCTGTGATGTCGCTAAGGCCTGCGAACTGCTCGATGGGGATGCCATCAACGGCCAGCAGGGCATCACCTTCGATCAAGCCGGCCTGATCCGCAGGTCCACCTGGGGTTGGGACCAGTCGGACGGCGCCCTCCGTGTCGAGGAACACGCTCGCACCGATCCCTCCGTATTCGCCCGCGAGCGTGTCCGTCTCGAGTTCGTGACCCGCTGGCTCGACATAGATCGTGTAAGGATCGTTCAACGTTCCAAGCATGCCGCGGATCATCGCGCGTTGTCGGGCGAGCGGATCGGGAAGCGTTCTCAGATAGTGGATCTTGAGCAGGCCGAGGGCCTCATCAACCAGGGCGAAATCGCCCAGCCCGGGATGGGTCCACGCGTACGAGGCATATCCAGCGCCGAAGGCAACTCCGGCCAGGATTATAGCCACCAGAATTCCTGAGGATTTCTTCCAGCCAATCAATGAATGTAACCGGCGGCGATTGTAGCATGAGTCCCGACGGATTCCCCGCTCGGTGCTGTTCGACGGGCGCCGAGTGGCCCGCCAAAGCATCCGGGCTATAATGATTCACGCAGCCCCGCACGGGGGGCGCCCCTCAAAGGAGAGGTCTTGTCACGAATCGTTCGTCCCGAGTCGGCGGCGCGAATGCGCGAGAGAATCCTCCAGGCGACAGCCCTGGCCATCCGACATGCCGCGACCCAGAGCCCGAGTTCCTCCGATCGCCATGATGTGTTCGCATTCATCGTGCTGGCGCTCGACGAGATATCCGAATCCGTCGATACCTCCGCCGCCGCCTGGGAGAAGCGGGGGTATTGGCTCAAGGCGGACCGGTTCAGGCGCGACTGGATATGGGTCGACCAGGTGAAGCGAAAGATCGATAGCGCACTGCGCAATGAGGACTACATCGCAGCCGGCGAAGGCGTGGGCCAACTCTCGGGTCACCTGACCGGCGTGAAAATCCCCACCCGAATTCAGAGAACGACACCCTGGCAGGGTTCCTGGGAGCGCTGGCAGGCAGAGTGAGACGTGTGGGGTCGGACAATGAGGCGAAAAGGCGGATGAGCGGGGAGACAGCCAGGGCCCGACAGGTGGATGTTATTCGACCGGATCTGGCCGCTGAATTCCTCCGTCTGACTGACGAACTCGGCCGAATTCAGGATGTCCGGCTGGCGATGCTTGTCATCCTAGGACACGGCCAGGAACTGTTGCACGCCGACTCCTGCTACGGTGCGCTGCGAACGCAACACGGCCCGGATGCCGACTGGCACGCCTTCTCCGCAGAAGATGACAAGCTCGAAGGCCTGTCCGAGTGGATCGGACGTCTGTATGACGATGATCCGGCGCGCTTCCAGACGAACAAATCCATCATCCTCGAAGGGGCAGGGCTGGGCGCTACCGAACTGCCACAAGAGATTGGCGCCAATCTCGTCCTCGTCCTTCCCGTCGTCCATGGAGGCCGGATTCTAGGCGCGCTCATCTTCACTTTCCGCCAGGCCGACGAGCTCGACAGCGGCATGCTGCCCTGGGCCGGTGTTTTGGGTGGCACGGCCGCGTTTGCCGTCGAGAACGCCCGCTTGTTCGATGCAGCCATGAGGCAGGCGATGGAACTTGGCGCGTTCTACGAAACCGCAGTGGCGATCGGCGACGAACGCCAGCGCCCTCCTCTTCTTGAGCTTGTGCTCGACCGAGCCACACACCTTCTGCGAGGGAAGGCCGGTGCGGTCTACCTGCTCGACAAGGACGGTGCCTCACTCAAGGTCGTCGCCATCCAGGGCAAAACCTCGCACGAAATCGGGGACACGGTTCGCTTCGGGGAGGGCGTCGCCGGCGAAGTCGCTGAGAGCGGCCACGCGGTGGTTCTCAATGATCCGCCAACCGAAGACGGAGACCGGTCCGAAAAGCCCTGTGTGCGCACCCTTGCGGTTCCGATGATCTGGCAGCAGCGGCTTATCGGAATTCTCGAGATCGTGAACGATCCCTCATCGGCCCCGTACAGCGACCCTGATGTTCGTCTCGCACGTCTCGTTGCGTACCAGGCAGCCAATGCTCTCGGAGTTGCACAACTGATCGAGGCCGAGCGGGCGCAGAGGCGGATCGCCGAGGCACTGGAGGCGGCAGCTCGCGCGATCAATCGCGAAATCGACCTGGACGAGGTCCTGGAGCGGATTCTCGAACAGGTGATGAAAGCCTTCTCATGCGATGCTGCCAATTTCCAACAGATGGAAGGCAGCGTCAGGCGAATGGTGAGAGCCATCGGGTACGAAGCCTTCGGCCTTCAACCGACGGATGTATCGACATCGGCCTATCCTCCAACCCGACTGCGACTGCTGAACGATGCCGAAACGGGTAGGGCCGTGGTTGTTTCGGACACAGCCCTGGATCCAAGTTGGAGCGAAAGACCCGGTTTCGAATGGCTTCGATCCTGGGCGGGCATCCCGATCCACTACGGTGAGGATCTACTGGGCTTCATCCACCTGGACAGTAGCCAGCCCAACTCCTTCGACAACACCTCGGGGGACCGGCTGGCTGCATTTGCCGCCCACGCCGCGGTCGCTATAAGCAACGCCCGGCTGTTCAAGCGTCTGGCGGAGGAGCATCAACGGCTTGAACAGGTCTACGAGATCGGGCGGCACATGGCGAGCAGCCTCAACCCTCGCGAAATCCTTGATCGGCTCCTCAGAAGTTGCATGGAGGTGCTTGGAGCCCAACACGCCAAGGTGGAGTTGACGGAGACATCGGGGTTGCTTGCCGGTGATCGTTATGCGGCCCAAGGGGCCTCCCCGCTGGCGACGGAGGAGTTCTACGCCGATGAACTCGCTCTGCTGATGGAAACCGTCACAGAGGGGCAGGTCCCGTCGCAAGTGCAATTGTCGATCTCGGGGAAGACGTACTGGATCCTTGGAAGCCCTCTTGCCGCCGGCGGCAAGATGTTCGGGAGCATGGTGATCTGGGTGCCCGGGGAGGGGGAGGCCGAGCGGACCTGGCTGGACATGCTGGCGGCGATCGGCCAGCAGGCAGGCCTGGCGCTCACCAACGCCCACCAGCATGCCCAGGTGCAACGTCGACTGGCCGAGCTTACCCTTCTGCAGCGAGTGGTGGCGGCGATTGCTCAGCGCCTCGAGGTCGACGCTATCCTGGGTGAGCTCACCGAGCAGCTCCATACGATCCTTGGCTTCCCGGCCGTCCAGGTGTACCAACGCCAGGAGCGTGAGGTGGTTCTGGTGAAATCGAGCGGCCCGGAGCCGGTGATCGACCGGCTTCCCATCGACCGGGGAATCGTCGGCCGGGTGGCCAGAACCGGCCTTGCCGCGCTTGTGCCCGATGTGCGTCTCGACGATGACTACGTCAAGAGTCTGGTCGGGACCAGGGCGCAACTGGCCGTGCCAATCCGGCTCGGCGAGGAGGTCATGGGGGTGATCAACGTCGAAACCTCCGACCCTGCCCAGGTGGACGCCGGGGCCCTCGAGTTGCTCGGCCTTGTGGCGGACCAAGTATCTATTGCGCTGCAGAATGCCTCGTTATATGAACAGGTACGCGACAACGTAGACACCCTGGAAGCGCGCGTCAAGGAGAGAACCGCTCAGCTCGAGAAAGTTGTCGAGCAGGCCTGGAACGCCGAACGGGCAAAAGCTCAATTCGTGGCCGATGTCTCCCACGAGCTCCGCACTCCCCTGACCAACATCGGACTCTACTTGGATTTGCTCGAGATCGGTGCGGAAGACCGTTATCCGGAGTATATGGCGACCCTGCGGCGAGAGACCGACCGGCTGGCGAATCTGATCGAACAGATGCTCGCCATTTCGTCTCTTGACACCAACAGAGTGGAACTCAATCTCCGGAAGACCGATGTCAATTCCCTGCTCCAGGTGCTGGTGGGCGACCGCTCCCGCATGATCACGATGAAAGGGCTCAATCTGGAAGTCGGCCTGGCTGAAGAGCTTCCAGAGGCGAACGCAGACCCGCAGCACCTGATGCAGGTCATGACCAACCTGCTCAGCAATGCGGTGAACTACACTCCGACAGGGGGGGTCATCCGCCTGGAGACCAGAAGCCAGGTGTGGAACGGCCGGAGGTGGGTGACCTTTTTCGTAAGTGACACGGGGCCCGGAATTCCGGATAATGAGAAGGATCGGATTTTCGACCGGTTCTTTCGTGGCCTGGTCGCCAGAGCGGCCGGGACGCCAGGGACCGGCCTGGGATTATCGATCAGCAAGGAGATCGTCGACCGCCACAACGGAAGGCTGACGTTCACCAGCCAACCGGGACGCGGAACGACATTCGGCGTTTGGTTGCCTGAGTTCTCCGCCGAGAATGGAGCCGAACCGGCCTCGGAGGAACCGTCGTAGAGGTGGGCGTGACAAACCAGGTGTGGAAAGTGGAGGGGGCCTAGCGTGGCCCAGATCCCTGATCTTCAAGTGAATACCGACCTTTCCAGGACGACTCTCCTGGTCGTTGAGGACGATCCGGCGATGTTGATCGCGTTGCGGGATATCCTCGAGGGAGCCGGGTTCGATGTGCATACGGCTGGAAACGGCCGAGATGCCCTCGATGTCTTGGCCGAAGTCCACCCGGCCCTGATCTTGTCTGATATCTCAATGCCGATCATGGACGGCATCCAGCTCTTCGAGACACTTCGCAAGCGTCCCAGCGGGATGGCGATCCCCTTCATTTTCCTGACGGCCCGAGGTACGCGCGAGGACATCTTCGCCGGCAAGTCGCTCGGTGCGGACGACTACATCACCAAGCCGATCACCAGCCACGAACTGCTGGCTGCCGTGCAGGCCCGCCTTCAACGGACCGACGAACTCATGGTCGCCCAGCTGCAGGCGGCTTACAAGGCGAGTCTGCGAACGCTGGCCAATGCCATCGAAGCTCGAGATCAATACACCCGCGATCACGTCGAGAGGGTGAATGCATACGCCCTTGCGCTGGACAGAGTGGTGATCTTGGTTTATTAGTGACGAGACGCCCTCG
>CAZGRL010000099.1:0-13283 GCA_964528155.1 uncultured Anaerolineaceae bacterium | reverse complement strand
AATGGTGGAAGTGCTCGAAGTCACGATTGCCCGCGGTGAGCGGCTCGGCTACCACGACACCGGATATCGGTCCCGGTATCGGGCCCTGTCCGGGAGTGACTATCTCTGATGGGGCGTTTCCGTGATCCCCGATCCAATACCACCTATGTCGCGTTCCTCGGCAACCGGGCCCGCAAGGAATCCGACCCTTGGGACGGCTCGGAGTACCGGGTCCGGGCGGTGTGTCGCCGACACGATCCAATGTGGAAGGGGCCCGCGTATAGCGCGACGGCGGTCCTCAAACGCAACCCCACCTGGTCGTTCTTTCGAGTCTGTGAATCGGTCGATGATCTCGCGATCATCGACGCCGCCCGCCACATCGCCCGCGCACATGGGGGTGAGGCATGAATCCCGAAGTGCTCTATGAGATCGGCGACGATCTGGAACGCGCCGCCGTCGTGATCCGCCAGGCGGCCCGCACGCTCGAATCCCGCGGCCGCGACAACGACCTCGGGACGGCGGCCGAACGACTGAGGCAATCCGACGCCCTGATCCATTGGACCGCCATCACGCTCCACGACCGAGCTATCGCGGAGTTCGACGCGGAGGCGGGCGGGTGATCGGCCGATCTCAACGGACCTTCGTGGTCGGCAAGACCCGCTCCGGCAAATCGGTGCTGGCGCGGGCATTGTTCCAGTCGGTGGCGCCTCCGCGGTGTGTGATCGACCCGAAGGACGATCCCGACGCGACGGGCGGCCGGTATGCGGATCGTCGCCAGGCGGTGACGTTCTCGGACCCGGCGCGGCTGCCCGACGCCGAGTCGATCCGATTCGTCCCCAAAGACCCTATGGACCTCGACGCCTACGGCGCGGTTTACCGGGCGTTGTTCGAGCGGCGCGGCGTGTTCGTGTGGTGCGATGAGGCCGGGCTGGTGTTCCCGGCCCGTGGCAACGCGCCGGCGCCGGCGCTGCGGCTGGTCACTCAGGGGGCCCGCTACGGGATCGGGCACCTTGCGCTGAACCAACGCCCGGTGGAGACGGCGCCGGCGCTCCAGGCCAACACTGAACATTGGATCGTGTTTTTCGTCGGCCACACCGAGGACGTGAAAACCATCGCCTCACAAATCTCGATCCTGACGGCCGATCTCCAGGCCGACCTGATCGCGATGCCGCCCTACGGGTTCCTCTGGTACGATGCGGGAGCGGGTGTGCTCCGGGTATGCCCGCCCATCGACAACAGGAGGTAGGCCACATGGCCGTTCTCAACCGCCAGACTCTGCGCATGGGCGTGGTCGCGGTGGTCGCCGTGGCGGTGTTCCGCTGGCTGACCAACCGGGTCCCCGCCTTGCAGCGGCTCGGAGGGATCGTGTGATGAGGTTTAGCAGCTTCGCCCGCGATCTCGCCTTTTGGGCCGCGGTGGCGCTCGCCGGTGTCGTCGGTGTCGGCATGACCAAGGTGCTCGTGGCCCGGCTGCCGGTGCCCGACGGGCTCAACGAGTTCGCCGCGTCCCTCTAGCAATCAGTCCGATCTCCGGCGCCCTTCGCGACCGTTCCCCCGGACCACCATCAGGAGGCCAATATGGGTGCCGGCAAGGGTGCCACGTTTTTCGCCAATGACCCCCGCCTCGCGGGTGTGCCATTCGCCCCCGACCCGAACGTGTTCTTTGAGATGACCGTCAAGAAGGACTTCACCTTCCGAGAGGCGGCGCTCGGCGGCTCGGGCACAACCACCTACGTCGAACTGCCCCGGGTCGGTGTTATCGCAATGGTCAAGATCATTTGCGCCGGCACCATCACGACGACGCTCGGCGGCGGGACGGTCACGACCACGGGGCTGTGGCCGTATGGGTTCCTCGATTCGCTGCGGCTCTCCGCCAACGCGCAAGCCGACCTCTGGTCGGTGTCGGGTCAAGACCTCAACGCCCTCCGGGCGCTGCGGCACCCCGGATTCCAGGCGTCCTACGACGCCGTGGATACGGTCCCCATCGGGCTCGGTGCCGGCCAGGCGATCGCCGACGGCGCCAACGAATTCGTGCTGACGTGGGAGGTCCCGATCGCCATTGATCAAATGTCGCTGATCGGTGCCATGTGGGCGCAGTCGTCCAGCTCGACGCTCGCGCTCAATCTCCGCCAGGCCGTGACCACCGATCTGCTCGTCGCCGCCGGCGGTGCGACGATCGACTCGATCACCGGCACCTGGTACCTGCAAGCCAAGGTGTTCACGGTGCCGCTCGGCGGTGGTGACCGGCCGCAACTGATCACGCCGGACCTCACCCGGTTCCACGGGTTCAACGCGAGCGATCACCCCTTCTCGGCGGCCGGTGAGATCATCACCGACCTGGTGCCGACGAATGGACAGCTGGATCGGCTGCTGGTGCAGGTCGCGGAGGCGGCCCCGGCCGGGTCCGTGGCCGATGAGTACCTGTCGGCCGATATCAACGCCGACGAAATCAACGCGATCCGTGTCGAGTACGGCGGCGCCGACAAGCCCCTCGACTACCAGCCGGCGCACTTCCTGCTGATGGAGAACGTGGAGAACTACACCGAGGCACTCCCTGACTCGTATCTCGCGTTCGACTTTCTTTATGAGAACCCGAAGCGGGACGTGATCATCATTCCGGGTGTGACCGATTTGCGGGTCGTGCCGACCGTCGGCGCCGGCGCAACGATCGCCGCCGGTGCCCGCGTCCACACCGTCCAGGAAACGCTCTATTCCTGAGTGATCGGGTGCCCCGCCGTCCCCGCCGGCTCGTTGTGGCGCCGGACCTGAGGGACGGCGGGGCCCCCCAAGATCGGAGGGCCCGATGAACTACTTGGCAGACGAAATCTACGGCGGCCACCCGGCCGGGAACGTGGCGGCGCTGCCGCTCGCATCCGGCGCGGTCGACGCCGGCAAGGCCGTCCCGTCGCCGGACGTGGGCGCCGCCCCGCTCGCGGCCTCGATGCCGGCGAGTGTGGGGGACCTGATGAACGATCCGACGTTTTGGCTCGTCGCCACCGTCGCCGCGGTCGCCGTGCTCGCCGGCGCGTCCCGATCGCGGTCGGCATGAATCAGCAACCGATGCCCGCCTGGTTGCTCGCCTACGTCGCGAGTGTTGTCCTCGGCGCCGTCGTGATCCTGGCGACGACGGGCGTCGTCGGCGGTGAGGCCGCGATCGGTGTGATCGGGATGGTTGCCGGGCTGCTCGGCGGCTATCCGCTCGGATCGATGGTGGAACGCCATCGGATCAACGGCACCGACACGCCGCCGCCTGCGCCGCCTGCGCCATGACCGTCCCGGCCGCGGCCGTCTCGGCATTGTCGGCCCGCCGGCAACGCCGAGCGGCGGCCGGGCCACCGAATCGCAAGGTGGAGGCCGCCGCCGGTGTGTTCTTGGGCGTCCTGGCGCTCATCATGATCCAGAACGCCGCAAACGGAACCCTCCGGCCGTGGCTCGCCGCAAAGTTCCTCAACCGCGGCGAGACGGCGCCGGCGTCGTCGGGTCCGATGCTCACATGGGTCACGCCGGCGAGTGACGCCGCCGGCGGCGCCGGCCCGCCGCGACGCTTCGCCGATCCGCTTCCCTCGGGTCGCACGATCTCCGTGTTCGGGGATCCCCGCGACGGTGGCGCCCGAAGCCATGCCGGGATCGATATCGCGGCCGCGATCGGCACGCCGGTCTACGCCATCGGCCCGGGGACGGTGAGATACGCCACCGAGAACGCGTCCGCGACGTGTGGCCGGGGCGTCTCGATCGAGCAAGGTGACGGATGGCGCACGGTCTACTGTCACCTGTCCGGCGAGACGGTCACCGCCGGCGAGGCCGTGGTCGCCGGCCAGGTCGTCGGCTACGTCGGCGCCACCGGGAACGCGATCCCGAGCAACCCTCATTTGCACTTCGAGCTTCGCCACAACGACACCCCCGTCGACCCCGCGCCGTACATCGGCCGGTGACTATGGTGAGGGAGCGGGGCGCCGGCCCCGGGTTGAAAACCGACTGAGGCCACAAATCAACAGAGCGGCCGCCGAGGCGACCGCCCTGCCGAACCCAACGTGAAGGAGACTTCACATCACCGCCGACGATACCACACCCGCCGCGGGGCCGTTGCCACCGCTCCCGCTCGCCCCCGTCCTCCACGGGCTCTGTCAAGGCTCACCCGCCCATGCCCGCGCCCCCGCTCAATGGTGGGTGTGGTACTCGATCCACGCGCCCGGCTCATCACCCCGGGCCCTCTGCACCGGGTGCCGCGACGCTGAGGCCGCCCTGTCTCGATCCCTCCGCGGTGTCGTGACGTTCGATGAGCCGTCCGGGTCGACACCCGCCGAGCGGGAGGCGTCCCTCGCCCGTCTCGCTGCCCGGGTCCTCGATGCCCGGGCCGCTCGCGCTCAGACCACGTTGTTCTGATGGGAGGCGCCTGGCCGACCCGCTGCCCGCACCCCGTCACGTTGCACAAATGGGTGGGCCTCTCCACCACTCCCCGCGAGGTATTCGTCTCGTGCAAGCGGTACTCATGCCCGGTGTGCGTCCGGGGCCGCAAGGCGCGGCTCGCCCGCCACGTTCTCGCCGTCGCCGTCGCCGCCTCCGAGCATCACTCCCGCCTCCGGTTCCTGACGCTCACCTACCCGCTCGGAGTGCCCGCCTCCGTCGACTCGCGCGACGACGTAATCGCGACGTCGCAACGATTCCGCCACTTCGCTCAGATCATCCGCCGCGATCTCGGGCTGACGTTCCAATACGCCCGCGTCCTGGAGGCGACCAAACGGGGCCGCATCCATGTGCACGCCCTGGTGTGGGGCGACTACCTGCCGAAATGCAGCGACCGGGGCCGCCGCGCCCGCGGGTTGCCGACCGGCCGCGGGTCCGGGTCCCCCTGCTACTGCCCGGCGACCCGGCCGTGTCTCCAGCGGGCCGCGTGGCGGGCCGGGTTCGGATGGGCCGATATCAAACAGGTCACCGATTCCGACGCCGCGATTCGCTATGTCTTGAAGTACATCACCAAACAGGCCGACCGGGACCATTGGCCGCTGTCGGCCCGCCGCTATTCGTACTCGCGCGGCGCCGCCGACGTCCGCCTCTGCGATATCGATCGCGAGTACCGGGAGGCGTTCCAGGCCGACCTGGAGCTAGACGTCCGCGACGCCCTCGGGCACGTCGAAACGGTGGAGTTTTCACTGGCGCCCCGCCAGTACGCCCGATGGCAGGTCGCGCCGTGGGATGAACGATGGGCCCTCGGCGCGATCCGGCGCCGGCGAAGTACGGCGCCGGCGGCACCGGCGGCCGTGTAGTTCCCCCCCCATCGCCGGCGGGACCGGCCGGCGCGGCCCGAAGTGCGGCCGCACTTCCCTCAGTGACCACCGCCACTACCCGCCGTGGTCGCCGCTGCGACGTTGCGCCACGGTCGGTGCGATTCGTGATCCTCACTTACCCCCCGTGGCCGGCATGCGCGCTCTGAGTGTGCGCGAGCTCCAGCGGCCCGCCTCGACTTGATCCCCATACGAAACACCGAACAGGACCCGACCCGAGGCCCGGCCGATCAGGCGCCCACGACAACCCCGACAGGCGCCCTCTCCGCCCCTGTCGCCCCGTCCGGCTCTCACTGTGCCCGCCGACCCGCTCCCGGGCGCCCTAGCCCATACTGTGGGGCGCTCTCTGGCCCTGGTCCGCCGGCCCGCTACCATCGGCCCGAAGGTTGCCGCCGAATGACTCAAGATCGGCGGCCGATCTGCCGATACCTGATCCCGACAGGCCACAACACCAGGAGGACCCCCGTGCAACGCGACGACACGGAACGACACTTCGACAAGGTAAAGGCGATCTCGGACGCGCAGCAGGCCGGCTGGACGGCCGCCCTCGACGCCGTGCGCGGCGCCATTCTCGAAACGTGGCCGACGGCTGAGGCGGCCCCGTCCGACGTGCTCAACGTGAGCGATCACGCCTACGAGGCGGCCGGCTGGATGCTGCGCGAGGTGGAGGGATTGCGGACCGAGGCGGCCCGCGTCTGACGCTCTCATCGGAACGACAAAGGTCGGCCCCGCCCCGGTGGAGTGGAGAACACCGGGGCGGGGCCGCGTCTACACTCCGCATCATGTGGTTCCGACGACGACGCGGGAGGCGATCTATGACTGAGGAAACCCAGGTCGAGCCGGCTGGTGAGCCGGTCGACGTCGCGGCCGGTGATCCCGCCGGCGAGCCCGTTGCCGACGCCGGCGTCGGGACGGTCGCCGCGGCCGCTCAGGACTTCGCCGCGGTGTTGCACGCCTCCGCCTATCACAACCGGCGCGGCTGGTGTCGTGCTCGGGGCGCCTGCCCGTGTCCGGGTGTGATCCCCCCTGATGGCGGGCTGGCGGCATGAGCGATTCCGACACTTCGATCGACGTCGACGCGCCGCTTTCTGAGGCGGTGTCTGATGCGCTCGGCGCCGAAGTCTCCCGGGCCCTCGAACGGCTCTTCGCGGCTCGGGCTGTGGTTCCGACTCGCTGGTCGGTGGAGGCCGAGCTACCTGTCGGGGTGACGTCTGCGACGCTGCTGCTCGGTGAGGTTCCCCTGGGTCACGTTGTGACGTTGACCCGGGTGCTGGTGTCGACCTCGGCGGCTGCCACGGTGACGATCCGTAACGGCGCCGGCGCGCTCGTCGCTCAGGTCGCATCGACCGCGACACCCGCGGAGATCATCGGCGGCGCCCCGGTCCGGTTCGGTCCGGGTGAGCGGGTCCATGTGAGCTACGCCGGCGTGGCGGGCGATACGATCGCGGTCGTCGCCTGGGCCGATCTGAGTCCGTACTGAGTTCTTGCACCGGGGGCCCTCCGGCGGGCGGAACGCCGACCACGAGCCGGCCCGCGAAGGGACCCGCCGGCGGGCCCCCGGTGCAAGAAAAGGGAGGTAGCGCGATGTTGTCCGGTGTTGCGATGACAGTCGTCGGGGTGTGGCTCGCGATTCAAGCCATCGGCGGGAACCTGGCCGGCCGGCTCGTGTCGTGGGCGTCCCGCGGTCCCGTCTCCGCCTCCGCCCCGTCGACGTCGGGGGCGCCCGTCACCGACTCGGACGCGGGCATGACGGGCACCGGCGGCCCCATCAGCATCAGTCAACCCCGCAACGTCGGGTGACCTGATGGGAAAGCCGACCTTGCTCGAAATCGCTCGGGTCCTCCGCGCTGAGGTCGATGCCAATAACGACGATCCGGTCGAGTCCCGCGCCATGCGGCTCGCCCGTGACCTCTCCGCCGATCCCGACACGATCGGGTCGACTCAGGCGGGACGGCTGCGCGCGGCGCAGTTGGCCTATGGGCTCGATCCTGAGACGTTGCAACCGACTAAACGGACGATCGCCCGCCAGGATCGCGAGATCGCCGACCGCCGGCCCCGGGCTCGAGCCCGTCGCGCGGCCGCTTCCGCTGCCGCTGGCCGGCGTCGCCTCCGCCGGATCGCTCCGGGTGTGCTGATCCTCCAGTCGATCGGGCTGGTTGCCCTCTACTGGTTCCTCCGCGAAGCCGACTCGATCGCCCGCGTGTTCCGTGGCCTCGGGCGGGCCCTCGAATGGTTGCGTTCGACCCGAGGCATACCGGCCCCGCCCGGCGGGTGATACACTCGGCACGTCCGCCCCTTCGCGGCCGGGGAATTGCGAGTGATCCTATGCGGTGGCTCACCAACACCTTCGCCGGCGCCATGTCGCTCACCGGCCTCTACTTGGTCCTCAGATACGCCGCCGGCGCCACGTCGCTGCTCAAAGCCGCGTCCTCGGGCACCGTCGATTTCTTCCGCACGCTGCAAGGCCGGTAGGTCCCTGATGCCGTCGATCTCCGGCCGGGACCTTCTCCGTATTGCCGGCTCGTTCCTGGCGCTCGGGTTCGCGGCTGTCGTGTTCACCGGGTTCTCCGGCCGCCTCCAAACCCAGGTCACACGACTCTTGAAATGAGGCCCCATGATCCCCCGATATGCCCGGCCCGCCTGGATGGCTTCTTTCGTCGCGGCCGCCAAACTGCCGTGGCGGTATGTGGTCGATGACCCGGCCGAACCGATGCGCCGAGTGATCGACCGCTTGAAGCATCGGCCGATCTTCGCCGGTGCCGTCTCCCAAGACCTGACCGGGCTACCGGCCACGACCTGGACCGCGGACACCCCGACGCCGCAGCGGCTGCAACCGGCGCCCCGGCTCGCGGATACCCGGCCGTCGTTCGGTGTGTCTGATCGGGCGGCGCTTCCCTGGTCCCGTACCCCGGCCGGGCTCGCCGGTGAATTGCCATGAACCGGGCGCTCACCTGGTGGCGCGGGCTACCCAAAGCGCAACAGGTCCTGATGCTCGCGGGCGCCCCGATTGTCGCCGCCCTCGCGTTACTGCAACGTCGCCGGGCCGGCGCCACCCGAGCCGACGACAAGCCGACGGATGGGCCATCGGCAGGCAACGACATCGCGCAAGCTTCGGGCCCCTACCCGGCGAATCCGCCACCGGCCGGCTACGCCCTGTCCGCCGCCGACCTCGGCTCGTTTTCGCGTGCCGTCACCGAGGAACTGGCCCGATGGGAAACCCGAATCGAGCACCTGGAGGGCGGCGTCACGACCGAACCGGACCCGGTGCCTGTAGACGCCTCCGGCGCCTTGCCGTCGTGGGTGACGATCCCGCCCGGGACCCGCCCCGATCCTCAGCAACTGGACTTCCTGCGACGTCTCGCGGCGTTGCAACCCGGGACGCCCGCATACGCTGAGGCCGAAGCCAACGCCCGCGGGCTCGACGTCGCCGGCGCCGCCGAGCGGGCTCGGGCGATCTTGGCGCGGCCCGAGAATCAGGAGGGCGGCCAGTGACCGAGGCCGAACTAGTCGCCGCCGTCCGGGCGCTTCCGTGTGACGGGATCGGGGACGCCTACAACGAGCTGGTCGCCGGCGAGACGGTCACGCCCGCGGTTGAGCAGGCGATGGGCGAGCGGGCGGTCGAGTGTGTCACTGGCGCAACGTCGAACGTCCGCGGCGCGGTCGGTGACGCGGCCGCCGCTGTGGTGTCCCCGATCGCGTCGGCGGTCGGTGGGGCGCTCGGCACCGTGGCGGTGATCGTCAGTAACGGAATCCTGGCGCTCGCTGGTGTGGGGCTCGTGGTGCTCGGGCTGCGCCGGGCGTTCTCGAAGCTATGACGTCCCGTGTCGTGATCGGGTCCGTCCCGCTCCGGGGCGTCACCGTGCCCGCCTCGATGCTGCCGGGGATACTCACCGCGTCGCCGGCGCCGGGCGGCCGTACTCTCGCCCTGGAGGCTCTCCAACGGGAGGCCCGCACCGTCACCAGTGACGCCGCCGGCGACGCAACGGTCGAGTTCGGTCCCGCCGACCAGGGTCACCTGTGGCTGCTGGAGTCGATGCTGATTCGTGTCGTTGACGCTGCGCCGGGCTCGGCCGCTTCCGTCTACATCGGGTCGGTGTCGCCGGCGGCGATCGTTGCCGGCACAACCCACGGTGATCTCGACACCGCCGACGGTGACCCGCCGATCTATGTCCCCGGCGGGAGTTCGATCTTCGTGGTCTGGTCTGGCGCCGGCGTCGGGAACGTCTGCCTTGCGTCGGCTCAGTACCGGATCATGCGGCTGGTCGGATGAAGTTCCGCAACCAGCTGGTGGACGCCGCCGACCTGCTCCCCGGGTCGGTGCTCCCTGAACTGGTGATCGGCGGTCTGCTATCCCTCGACGGAACCGGCGCCCTGGTGACGTCCCTCGCGAAGCCCCGGATCGTGTTCGACGGTGGAGTGCCCTATACGGGCTCGTTCCGATTCGAGACGGGCGCCGATCAGGAGTCACAACCGGCCCATATCGAAGCGTTCACCGAACAACTGGCCCCCGGGTGGCCCGAGTACCCGGTGCTGAGGGTCCGGGCGGGTCGCACGCCGGCGAATAGCGGCCCTCAGGTCGAGTTCGGTCACGCGCCCGGGTCCGGCACCCGCCCCAACGCTATGTACGTCTCGGGCGGCGTCGGTGACGATCTCGGGGTGTCGATGGCCACCGGCATTGATCTCCAGGAGGCCGACCCGACCGAGCCGGTGCGGGTGCACTCGTGGGTGGAGTCGGCGGGCCGTACAGTGGCCCTGTCGCTGCCGGCGCCGTTGACGTTGCCGAACGGGGCCATATGGCTGGTGTTTGGCCCCGGGTCGGAAACCCGCGACGATTGGGGCGGCCATTCGACGGTAGTCAACACCGACCGGGTGGTCGTCCCTGATGATGGCGTGTACCTGATGACCGCTCACGCCATCATCAGCCAATCGGCGGCCGGATCGTTCCGGCACCTTACGCTCTACTCGTCGGTGGCCGGTTACCACGCGCAGCAGCTTTCACCGCCGCTCGGGGCCTACCCTGACCGTCTGTCCGTCGCGTCGGTGTGGCCACTCGTGGCCGGCGAGTATGTGCGGGCGACGATAGCGCACAACGCCGGCGTGAACCTCTCCGCCACTACGGGTGTGCTCACCGTCACCCGGCTGGTGTAGGGTCTGCCCATGAATCTGATCGGGCGCTCGCCGGGCGGACGGATCGTGTGGTTCGTGACGCGCTCCGGGTGGGGCTGCTCCGCCGCCACCGAGGCGTTCGTCGCCGGCCGCCCGATCGACCCGGCCGCCGGCAAGCGTGAGCTACAGGTTCACCACACCGGCGCGATTGACGACGACGACACACCGAATCGCTGGATCATCGCCGACGCCGCCGCCTACATGCGCCGGCTCGAAGTCGTCCGCCCGGACCTCGGACCCTTGCCCTATTCGCTCAACGGTGCGGTCGCGGAGGATGGCGGGCTGCTACTGCTGGAGGGCCGCGGGTCCGTGACACGCGGGGCGCACACCGCCGGCCACAACGTCGCCGGGATCGGCTTCGGGCTGCTCGGCAACTTCGACAAGGACGACGCCGCCGCCGAAGCGGCCGACCTGGTGTCGTTCACGCTGTGGTGGCTGCGCCGCCAAGGCCTCCCGCTCGATCGACCGAACCCGCGCGGATGGCCGGTGTGGGGCCACCGTGACACCGCCAACAAATCGTGCCCCGGCAATCACCTGTACCCGCTGCTCCAGACCGTCGCGACGGCCGGGGCTCACACACTGGAGGATGAAACGATGCTGCCACTCAAGCGAGGCGATGGTTCCCCGCCCCGCGAATATCGGCGCTCCGACGTCGCGTCGGTGCAGGGGATGCTCAACATCGCCGGGCTGGTGCTGGTGCCCGGCTACTCGAAGATCATCACCGATGGCCTCTACGGGGAAGCCACCGTCGCCGCGGTGACGGCGGTGCTCGGAACCGACGGGGAGGACGTCAACGGCAACGAGTACGCCGCCCTGGTGCGCGCCGTGGTCGCCGCCGAGATCAAACGCCTTGCGAACCCGGCCGCCGAGGTCAGTCGTGACGACGTGCTCGCCTGGGTTGCCGATGCGATAGCCAACGGGTGACCCATGGCGGGCTGGGGGCGGTGCCGCCCGCACCCCCCGGACCGGGCGAGGCTGGTAGGGTCACCGTGTCCGGCCACAACACCCGGGGGTTATCCGATGCCAGAGTCGATCGACACCGACCCTTGCGCGGTCCGCGTGACGGTCGCCGTGATGTTCGCCTGCGCGCTGCCGCCCGGCCACGACGGCCCCCATCAGGGGGTGTGCCAGTCCCGCAGCGAGAACGATGAGCCGTTTCTAGCGCACGTCTGGTGGCTACCACCCGGCGCCGGGGGTGAGGCCGTGCTGCGGGCGTTTCTGGCCGCCACCGCCGACGAAAGGATCAACACCTGATGCCCCCCGCGAACGTGACCCGCACGATTGTCTGCCCGGGCTGCGGCCATGAGCGCACCACCCGGGCGCAACCCAATACCCTGATGCGCTGCCCCTCTTGTCGCCTCCAGTACCGGGCCCCCCTTCGCGGTGATTCGGAGGCGATCCGCGTCGACGCCGGCGGGGGTGAGTCCCCACACGCAGCATCCACCGCCCCCGCCGGCGACGCGGAACAGTCCACCCCGGCCGGCCCCGGCACCGAAACCCCTACCGGCGCCGCCGCCGAGCGGGGGGACGGCGGGCCCGCCCCCGGATCATCCCCCCCGGGGAATAACGCCGTCCCCCCCGCCGGGGGGGTCCGCCGCGAGGTTGTCGACCGGGTGGAGATCAAGCCGGCGGCCCCCCCACCTGCCGCCCCCGTAGCCAGCGTACCGCCGGACGTACCCGCCGGCGGTACTGCGGAGACGGCGGGGCCGCCGGCGTCCCCCCCCGAGGCGTTCCCCCCCGAGGCGCCGGCGGCGAAGCCGCGCCGCCGCCAGGGTTGGCGGGCCCGCTGGTGACGGGGTGGCTCACCGTCGCGTTGCTGCTGGTGCTCGTGGTGCTCCGGGCCGTGGAGGTCGGCGCGGTGTGGGCCCTGGTCCGCAAGCTGTCGGCCACCGTTACCCGAGCGAGCGAGACGGTCGAACGAATCCGTAGGAGGTTCCCGAATGGTTGACATGACTCCGATCGATGACCGACCCGCCGACGTCACCGCCGGCGACCCCGACACGCCTCCGGCGCCGGGGGTGACGCCGCCGCCCGAGTCCACACCGTGGATTCCTGGCGGCCCCACCGCCTATGAGGTCGAACCGCTCCCCGAGCCGTACACCGAGGCCGAGGCGCGGGCGCTGCTCGAAACGACCGGGAGGGTCCTCAACGGGTTCTTGCCGGGACTCCCCGACGACGACGACGGGGACCTGTGGCTATTCACCGGCAACGAGCTTCGGGTCACGGCCCCGACGCTGGCGCGGGTCGTGAACAAACGCCGTCGGCTCTCCGCCGCGATCCGCCGGGCGGATGAGGTCGTGCTGATAGGCGCCCTCGGGCAGTACGCCTGGTCCCGGATGCAAGCTCTCGGTGAGGCCCGCAGCGACGCCGACGCCGAGGTCGACGCCGGCGGGGGCCCGCAACCCACCGCCGGTATCTGATGCGCCGCCCTCACCGGCTGACACCGTGGCAACGATGGCGGGCGTGGCGCCTCTCGCGTGGCCGGCGCCGGGCGGCCGCCCGCCGCAACATGGCGACACTCCACTACCAGATGCACCGATCCGAGATCGCCGCCGGCGCCCGCCCGAGCGAAGTTGCCGCCCGCTGCCCCTATCGACTCTGCCCGTGGAAATTGGCTACGACCCGAAGGGAGGCGTGACTGATGCTCGAAGTCTTGCGTTACGTCCTGTGGACGTCGCTGGCGGTATCGGCGCTCATGTTCGCCGTGTTGCTCACCGCCGGCGGAATCAACGCGATCCGGTACCCGGCCGCATGGGCCGACCTCGAAGCCGCGGAACGTGAGATCGTCGCGCTTCGCCGGGAAATGGTGGAAGTGCTCGAAGTCACGATTGCCCGCGGTGAGCGGCTCGGCTACCAC
>CAZGRL010000098.1:0-13327 GCA_964528155.1 uncultured Anaerolineaceae bacterium | reverse complement strand
GAGGCCCAGCGGACGACCCAGCTCCCGGCCTGCTGCAGGAGTTTCTTTGTGACTGAGAAGTGCTCAATCGTCCGCACTTGACGATCTCCGACGACCATGTCGGCTTCGCCGTCCAGGATCGGGCGCACGAGATTCTTGATTTCTTCGCCGGGATATTGGTTGTCGCCATCGGTGTTCACGATGACGTCCGCCCCCAGGCCGAGGGCCGTACGCAGTCCAAGGGCAAAAGCGTTGGCCAACCCCCGGTTGCGCGGGACCCTTACAACGTGATCCGCCCCCATCTCTCTGGCAATCTCCGCGGTCCCATCATCGCTGCCGTCATCGATCACGAGGGTCTCGAGCGTTTCGAACCCATCCAGCTCCTGGGGGAGATCCGCCAGAGTAATGGGAAGGGTGTCCGCTTCATTGAAGCAAGGTATCTGAACGACGAGTTTCACTTCGGGTCAGATTCTCCTGCGCTTTGTGCCACGCAAGGTGCACAGCTGCCGCAATGCCTTACGCGCCTCATCCGGTCCTGTCATGGGACCTCTGCATCATGTCCGTCTTTTGGAGAAGGGCGATGGCGACCAATCCCACCGTGGCGATCACGCCAAACATGATATTGGCTTCGAGTACATTCGCATCAAGAGCGATGAAAGCGACCAGTCCCAACACAATCGCCGCCAGCTGCATCGCCAGTACCGAGCGCGTATCGTCCAGGCCGAGGCGGATCAGCCGGTGAAACGTGTGATCGCGATTGGCTCGATAGATCGGCAGGCGGTTCCGCAATCGGGATGCGACAACAAGGCTCATGTCGAAGATCGGCACGCCCAGAACCAGGATCGGCGTGAACCAGGTGACACCTTGCGGCAGCCCGGCGCTGCCGGGTGTGTACGCGATGCCCACAGCCGCCAGGAGAAAGCCAAGCAGCTGGGATCCTGAATCGCCCAGAAACATCTTCGCCGGCGCGGCGTTGAAGAAATAGCAGCCGATCGTCGCGCCGAAGACGGTGGCCGACAAAGCTGCCAGGATGGGCTGAGCCGAATCGATTGTGACGAGCATGAAGAACGCCGCCGCAATGCCCGCCAGACCGAGGGCCAATCCATCCATGCTGTCGACGAAGTTGAAGGCATTGGTCAGCCCGACCACCCACAAAGCCGTCATCGCCAGGTTCAGCCAGGGTACTCGCAGAATCCGAACCTCAACTCCAAAGTAGACCAAAAGGGCCGCCCCCAACAACTGGCCGACAAGCTTCTGCTGAGGATTCAGCCCCAGACGGTCGTCGGCGACCCCCCAAATCAACATCAGCCCCGCCCCGCTCAGGATCCCGATCACCTCCCGACTGATCGGCAGCCCTAGTACAACATAGCAGACGATCAGAGAGATGGCCAGCACCGGGCCGCCCGCTGTGGGAGTGGGGTTGGGATGCTGCTTGTGAACGGCTGATCCGGGAAAGTCAACCAACCCGACGGAGGGGAGCAGACGGATCATGAGAGGCGCTACGATCAGGGCGGTCGAGGCAGCCAGCAACATCGCTGGGAAGAGATCGGCTAATCGATTTATCACGCCATCCACGCGGCTACGATGGCATCCGGCCATTCATGACCCGGCATGCCCGTGCAGATATCGGTCGACTGCAAGGAGCGTCGGAGGTAGACGCGGATTCTACCACAGCGCCTCTCCCGACAGGCCGGGCTGGCCTTATCACACTCGGTCACTCCCTTTGCCATGCGGCGGCCGTGAGGAGTCCGAGCATCACCCAGAGTTGGGGCAATGCGAAACTATCCAGGCTGAAACCCTCCCCCACTTGCGCAAGCAGAGCGAGCACAGCCGTCAGTCCAACGACGCTACGGACACGCCAGCCTTTCTTCCAGGTCCCCCATGCCATCAAGGCCAGTAGTCCCAGCCAGACGATAAAAGCCGTGAAGCCGCCTATCCCCGTCTCGGCCAACAGGCGCACCCAGAGGTTTTTGGTGTTCGGAAAGTTGCTGTCAGCAGGCAACAGGATGTTGCGGATTTCTGTCAGCCGGCGACCGTAGTCCGGCAAGCTCCGTTCGAAGAAGAAGCCTGCGTTCCCCGGCCCAACACCCAGCAAAGGGTACTGCTCGAACACACGGAAGCCATCCGCCCAGTAGACAACTCTTTCCGCAAAGGCGAGCCGGTTGGCCACTTCATAGGGCACATCGTTGGGAAAGTAGTGCCGGATCTCAGGCAGGAGATCCGGCAACGTCAGCAGATGCCGCATACGGCGATCCACCCTCCCTGCGACGAGCCCCCCGGTGATGACGACCACCAGGAGAACGCTGAGCGAAGCTATCTCAAGAGCCAGGTGCAGAATGCGTCTCCGACCTTCGGAACGGAAGGACTGGACCGAGCTGGCCAATCTGCTTGCCAGTTTCCCCGACGCCCGCCACGTCAGGATGACGAACAGGACAAAACCAACCATCAAGAAGCTGAGCAGACTTATTCGGGACTTGGTCAGGATCAGGATTCCAATACCCCACAGCACAAGCAGAAGCTCCACCGATGCGATCCGTTTCGATTTCGAGAAGGAGCTTGACCGACACAGCACGCTGCTCAGCCAGAGTGGGAGATACAAGACGACCAACTGATCGCCAACCCAGGAGGGCTCGAACGCCAGACCTGTCACTCGATCGACCAGCGGATCGCGGATCGACAAGAGATGATGCGCGTTCGTCAGCCAGAGGGGGACGTGGGTCCGGCCACTCAGAATCACCCATGCCTGAACGCTTGACCAGGCCAGCATGACGATCCCGCCGATGTTCACTGCCCTTAGGCTGGCAGCAATTTCGTTGTCCGTTTGTGGAAGGATTGCGGCTGTCCAGTAGAACCCGAGGCTCAGGCCGATTGTCGCCAGTGCCCTGAACTCGCGTGAGACTAAGTCCTGACCCTTGATGGGATAGATGGGGAGCGCGATCGCGGCCAGCGCCGACAGGACTGCCAGCGCGACGAAAGCCAGGAATGGCCACGAGATGGCCGGCAACCGCCCGCGACGGGCAAGGTACGGAACGAACCAAAAGACAATCAGACCAACAAGCGGGATCAACGCCAAAGGGCTGACAGCGTTTTCACCGAGCAACGTACTCACTTGTGGGGCACTCGTCACAGGAATGGACAGCAGGACCAGGAGCCACAGACTCCAGATGATTGCGCGATACCATCGGTTTCCTTGCGGCAATGGTGACACCGACGCGTGAGCCGGACCCGGGGCAGAAGGGCTTCCTAGCATGGCAATGGGCCGTTGCGGAAGTGTTCCTTGATCACCGTGAAGGGCCTGCGCCTTCGGCGTGGCGCCAGTCGTCGAGCGACATCGCGCGGCAAGCTGCCAATCCTCAGGAATCGAGACGTTTGCGCATGAACCGTCATCCGTCGGCGCTCAGCGAAGGCTCGTTCCGGCCTCGGCTCTGATCCGCTGCATTGGCCCTGAATACAATCCCCAGAACGCAGACCCAAATCCCAAGCAAGGTCCCGGCAAGGATCAGCCATCCGCGTCCCCACAACACAGGGCGCTCCGGGGGCTCAGCCCGGCTGAGGAGGGAAAACGACATTGCGGGCAGAAGGCCTTTGCTCAGTTTGGCTTCGCTCAATAGAGCCTCAGGGAGGTCGGTGGGACGAAGCGCGTCATCTGGTACCTCGCAGTGCCATATGGCGAGGCCCGGGGTGGCCGGATCTTCGATGAGCCTGCAGCCAGCGCGATAGATGGCGGTCTCTACTTCGGCTGCGCGAATGGCGTGGAGCATTGCCTGTTCAAGCCCGTGCAGAGAGCTATCGGCCCAGGCATTGGCGATGGCGGCCGCGCTCTCCGGCGTCCGTGCTCGAGCAACGATCTCCCAACGGCTGCCGTCCTCGACAATTCGAATTCGATTCCGCAGCTCGGGAAGGTTGAAGGGGACGTCTCCCGAGGAAATAGACGCTTCAAGAGCATCGAGGGCGGACTGGGCCGTCTCATCCGAGAGCAAGAGATCCCGGACACGAAGGGTGACGTAGCTCGTAACCGTGTCGTCCATCTCATTGACCCTGGCATAGTCGAACCCGATGCTCAGCCCGGCCGAGGCTTCGTACACCGGTACTCTGGCGAAAGTCAGCCCCCAGCCAATGAGACCGCCCAGAATGCCGCCAAGCACAATCCAATACCATTTACCCCACAGCCTTCGCAGGAGTCGTGCCGGGAAGATGTCGTCAACGAGCATGATCAGCCGTCCAGAAGAGTTGGTTGGGAGATGAGCGTGGCGCAATCCCTGGCGCGTCCGTGCCCTTGCGAGCATCCTCAGATCTGAGGGGATTCACCAGCGCGTTCTCCTTGTCGACCGTTGACTGCGCGCTTGAGGGCGACCGCAGCCGGCAACGAGCCCGAAGCGTACCACTTCCCTTCCGGGACGACCAGCAAGATACCGCCAGCGTTCACGTACCTGCCCAAGATTGTCTCTCATCATTGGTAGGTCACCGGCGCCTACAGCGGGCACATGATCGAGCGGCCATGCGCTGCGAAGGTTTCCCGGAAAGGGATTTGCACTCCTCTGGGCTCATGCCATTCCGGGCTGACGGTTCCATCGGACGGATGCTGCATCCATCCGTGCTCGATATGCGCCACAGGGCTGCTACCCGTCGGCGGGGAACCTTTGCATGGCGGCCACCTCTCGCAACAGGGTGTGATACCGGCCGGTCAGGCTGGATCGTGAATAATTCTCCACCACGTACGATCTGGCATTCTGACCATAGAGCTTGAGTAATTCCTGCTGACCGGCGAGAGAGCGTACTGCCTGGGCGAGTGCGTGAGGGTCTTCCGGAGCCACTGAGGTTCCACATTCTGCCTCAGCCAGTATGCGTCGAACGTCGGAGTCTTCCGGCACGCTTGCCAGAACCGGTCGTCCGCCGGCCATGAAAGCCAGTGTCTTGCTGGGCACGCTCAGGGAGCCCATCTCCCTCAGCAGGGGCACCAGAGTGATGTCGCAGGAAGCCAACACGTCAGGGAAGGCTTCAGCCGGCTGCGTCGTCAAGAATCGAACGTTGTCCAGCTCACATTCTTCGGCCTTGCGAAGGAGAGCTGGCTTGGCGCTTCCTTCGCCTACGATCAAGAAGACAATCCGAGGATCATCTTTCAGCAAGTTGGCCGCATCCAATACCGAGTCGAGGGCGGAAGCAAACCCAATATTGCCGGCGAATAGAACGACGAACCTGTCGGTCAGCCCATGTTCTTCTCTGAATGAACCGGACGGGGCGGCGGGTCGGATGCGGTTGGTGTCCACCCAGTTCGGGATCACTTCGACTCGGCTGGCCTTGACCCCCTTGGCCAGCAAGTTGTCGCGCATCCCTTGAGAGACCACCGTGATCCTGGTCGAAATCCTATAGACGAAGTTTTCGGTCCATCGGAACAGCGCGACCAGCCCCCGATTCCGGATCCGCCCCATCTTGATCAGACCGTCGGGCCATATGTCCTGAGCATTGAACACCACCGGGCACCTGCGCCTGAGGCCAACCAGCCAGCCGGAGAAACCGACAGTTATGGGGGGTGCGACGCATAGAACGACGTCGACGTCTCCCAGCGCCATTGCGGAGAAACTCGCCAGAACGGTGTAGATAGCGTAGTCAAGGCCGCGGCCCAAGGCGTTCCCGACATGGGGCACAGGTGAGAGCGTTCTGTACACTTTCACTCCCGACTCCGCGCTCTTGTGCACCAACATCGCTCGATACTCGGATGGGATTTCTCCCCGTCCGTAGTGCGGGATGCTCGTCACCACCGTGACATCCTCGCCGGCCGCCGATAGGTCTTCGGCCAGCTCCGTGACCAGTGGCCCGGTTCCCGTTGCGTCGGGTCTGTATCGCATGTGCAGGATCAGGACGCGCATAGCCTGTGGTCAGACGCTCCGTGCCTGTCGAGCAGGAAGCCCCGTCTTCTCTTGTCTGTTTCACGAGGATTCATGCGATGCAGGCTCATTCGATTCGGGTCAGACGCCTGTGGCTTTGGTGGATGAGGGGTCTGGCCTCTCGCGTTTCATTCTGAAGCCTGGTTTCCCGATCGCGCGTAGCGCCAGAATCTGAGTTTCATCCGCAAGGGCATCGCCGGCTCAACCAGCCGGCGAATGAGGTACTTCACGTACAACACAGAGAAGACGCTGCCGCCGTCGCGGAAGTGGACCCTGATCATCTCCGGCCAACATCGGCTCGCCGCCGTGAGGGATTTCGAGGTCCCGTGGATCCGGAAATTGGCCCACGGGCGACGGCAGAGAGCTATCGGTGAGACCTCCGCGATCCGGACCCACAAGTCGTAGTCCATCGCGTAGTAGAAACTTGGATCGAGCGGCCCGACCATTCGCCATAGCTTGGAGCGGAAGAACATCGCCTGCTGGGGGATGGTCGTGACGCCACGGCGAAGACCCTTCAGATCGGTGTGGCCAGTCGGATAAGGAGCCAAGATGCGGCCTGCCTCATCGACGTAGTAGGCGTGCCCATAAACCATCCCGATCTCGGGGTGGTCCTGCAGGTAGGCGACGGACTCTCGGATCGCCCCCGGGCGATATGTGTCATCGGAGTTCAGCCAGGCGAGGATGTCCCCGTGGGCGACGCCAAACCCTTTGTTGATGGCGTCAGTCTGCCCCAAGTCATTCTCCGAAGTCCAATAGGCCAGACGATCCTGGTACCGTCGAATGATCTCCTGGCTGCCATCCGTCGATCCTCCATCGATGACGATGTATTCGACCATCGAGTAATCCTGGTCCAATACGGACTGAATCGTCTGCTCCAGGAACGGCGCCTGGTTGAAAGACGGGGTGACGATCGACACCAGGGGTAACAAGCTGTCATTCATTAGTGAATCGACGGACAAGTCTCGCCCCTCTGTTTGACCTCGGAGAGCTGTGAGTCATTACACTCAGGCATTATCTGGCAGCGAGGAGACACGATCGTACAGATCTACTCGTACGCCCCTGTACTGCAGTCGTCGGCGTGTCGTGCGGTACCACTCGAAAGCGCCCCCAAGTCCCATCGCGCTCAGACCTGCCTGCACAACCTTGTACCAATATCGCGCCACGGTCGGGGCATGCTGGCCGGATGCCCGAGCCAATCGAGAGAAGGCATTGGAGTACTGACCGGCATCGATCAACCGACGCGCAGCGAAGACATTCAAGCCTGCCTGTACCCGGCGGTGATGTCGTCTGACGATCTCCCCAAGCGTTGGGGACTCCTGAGCCCACGCAACAAGCCGCTCAGCCTCGGCGACGAACCTCGCCGCTTGCGCAATGGTCTTGGCGCCGGAATGGGTGCGCTCGAGGGCCCAGAACGCGGGGACGTGCACGAGAGGGAACCGGCTGGCGAGCCTTACCCATAGCTCGTGGTCGAGGATGAGATCATAGCCGTTGTTCAGCAGCCCGACCTCATCGAGGCATCTCCGGCGCATGAAGGCAGCGGGTTGGAGGATCACCTCAAAGCACAGCAAGTCCAAGACATCGAGGGTTCGATAGCGATGACGGTCAAGAAGCACGAGGTCGGCATCGACCATCAAGCCATCTCCGTAGGCCAATCCGGCGTCTACGTGTCTGGAGAATGCCTGGACGGCCTGGGCGATGGCTCCCGGCATGTACACATCGTCGGAATTCAACCAGGCGACGATCTCGCCCTTTGCCCTCAGCAGACCGCGGTTGATGGCGGCCGATTGACCCTGATCAGGTTCGGAAACCCAATACGCAAGCCGTTCCTCATAGCGACGTATGATGTCAAGGCTTCCATCACTCGATCCGCCGTCGACGATGATGTACTCCAGATGCGGGTAATCTTGCTCGAGCACGGATCGGATCGCCGTCTCCAGGTAGGCCGCCTGGTTGAGCGAGGGCGTCACGATCGAAACCAGCGGGGTGGACTCTGCCATCAAGAGCGTGGTGCTCCGCCACAGACTCGGGCCGCAGCTTGACTGCCGGCTAGCCAGCCGTAGGCCGATCTGCCTGAGCCGGGATCCGTGAAAGTGCAGCAAGGAGAACGACTGATCGTCCCGACCACGGGCGCGGCCGATCGATCCTGAACTGCCCGGCATTCTGCGCAGAGATGCGGATCTCCCAAAGCGGAGCCTCCTCGTTCCTTTCTCGGGTGGGCGGGAGAATGTTAACCCATCTCCAGCGTGAAATCGAAAGACCTGCCGGATTGACGTTCAAGCCCTATGCTGCCGATCAAAACAGGCTCTCGTAGTCCACCTTGGGAAAGACTTTCAGTTTCCCCCCGACCGTGGCGTCGAGGACTCGTCTGCCGGCCGACTGGTAGGCGGCCAAGGCCATTCGGTATGCCTGCTCCGAGGCTTCCAGGTCGGGGAGTTGCCAGCGGTACCCCTTGCCGAAGTATCCGGGATTGAAATGGTCGGGATCGTCCCCTTCCGAAACCACGGTCACGTTCGCCGGCCCGGGGGTTGAGAAGTGATGATCGACTCCGATCAATACGGTCTCGTCGAAGCCGAGATAGAACGCCAACTGCAGGGCTACATACGTTACGGTTGAACCCTCGAAAATCCTGCCAGAGGCGTCCGTTGAAAACGTGGCCGGCGGCGTGTAGTCCGTATCGAGGAAGATTGCTCCTGGATCATCCGCCATCCAGAATCTGCCCCGCCAGCTGATGAACTTCGGCATGGTCAGCCTCTTAATCTCGGCGGCGCATTGCTCGATCACCAACGTGTTGGTGGCCACGTAATACGTGGTCGAGAAACCCATTTCATCGAACAACAAGTAGATCCGGTTCATCCCGAATGTCGTTTCATGCCTCAGCAGAGACAGATCGGTCTGCCTCAGGCTGGGTCCATTTCCGATGATGAAGCAACGTTCCCCGCGATGACGGTCATGCAGCTTGCGAATTTCCCGGATGCTCTCGCGCCGTCGGGGATTTCCCAAGGCGGCCAACTGGTGTCGGGCCCGGTTGTACCACCACCAGTAGGGAGCCGTGATCGCCTTCCAAATGGGCGCAGGCACATATTTCTTCACGCGGTAAATCACATCGAGCATCCGATCTCACACACCTTTCTCGACAATCTCGACTTGGCCCGCCCAAACCGGACACGCGCAGGACATGCCAGTCTCTTGACGGTGCCTCAGCGTTTGTAAGCCCCACAATCTCAGGCGGGAGAGGCTCAACGCCGCACCAGACGGTAGACGTCCCAACCGTACGAGAATACTTGCCGGTCGATGAGGCCCCCGCTCTGACAATAGCGCAAGATCGACCCTATCGGAAGCCCCGCCGCCTGGCCGCCGGCGAAGACAGGGCACAAAACCCGGGCCGGGTCGATGGCGAGCAAGCGCACATCAGCGCGCTGGCGATAGACTTCTTCTGAGCTCATCCGGAGGAAATCGGCGATCGACTCGTTCCATTCTCGAACATCCGGCTCATTCACACCAAGCCTGTCCGAGAACAGAAGCTGGTTCTCGATGTACGGCGTCGCGACAAACACGTCGCAGGACTGATCGACGGTGGGCAATGTTTCGGGGTTCAGATGGGTGACCCGGACGTCCGCACGATTGTAGAGCTCAGATAGGTGCAATCCCATCTGGCTCACGTACTCGGTCGGCTCCTGAATGTTGACGATGATCGTTCCTCCGTGCGGCACGTGCTGAGCCAGGTCATCTACAACGGCGGCGTTGGCCTTATCTACCGCCAGTTGCAGCCTGCCGACCGTCCAGAAGTTCCCCAGGTTAGTCGAGAAGAACAATCCGGCCAAGACCAACAGCGCGCAGGTCAACTTCCAGGTCGGGGCGCGGCGCCGAATGATCGTGATGGCGTCTCCGAGCAGCACCGCGCAGAACAGCGCGGCCCCAAGCGAAAACGGCAGCAGATAGTACTCGGCTACGAACAGCCACGGCAAGAAGATCGCCAGCCAGCCCGCCATCCATATCAGGGACCCCACGAGGATATCTCTTCGGGACGGTCCCACGTTCTTCCTCCACCAGAGCACGGGCAGGAACGCAAGCGGTAGCAGGAACAGGAAGTCGCGGAGCAGCCATGCCATCCAGCGTGCGCCGGAGTCGAGGATACGCGTCATCGAGAACTCGAATCCGGAAGCATATCCGCCACCCAGAAGTTCCGGCCCGACAGTAGCCAGTCGGTAGCCAAGGAAGCAGACACCTCCGATACCGAAACCGATGAGCGCGGCTCGAAGAGCGCTCCTGTCAATCCACCTGGCGCTGGATCCCTTCAGGCTTGCCGCGACGAGCCACGCCAGGCCGATCGGGATCATGACAAGCACCGTTTCCTTGGTGATCCCCGCCAAAAAAGTCAGGATCGGAACGAAACCCCAGGTCGCCAGCCGCGCTCGTGATCGCGGAAGTTCCGAGGATTTCAGAGCGAGGATAAGCGCCATCAGAATCAAGATGAGTTGGAGGGGTTCGCCCTTCGACAGTGTGTAGAAGTTCTCGACCACCGGACCGGTGAGCAGAAACGTGACGGCTGCCAGCCACGATGGCAAGACCCGCATCCCCACTGAACGGCCAAGCATGAAGACACAGCTGACGAGCGTGATCAAGGACGCCAGATTGGCTACGAAATACCAGAAGGGATTCGGGCCGGCGAGTAGATAAGGCAGCGACCAGAACAGCCAGTAAAGCGGCCTTGACCGCCCGCCGGCCACGTCCTCTAACCGCCACTGGCCGGCAGCCAGGAGCCTGGCAGTCCGCAGACTGTTTCCATCATCCAGGAGACCGAATTGAGGCGAGGCGAGCCTGGGGAGCATGATCAAGACAGCGATCAAGCAGACCGACAGCCAAGGGATCAGCCCGATCAGAACGCTGCTGTTGCGCCCTCCTGCAAGCGGTTGGCCTGAAGACGCATGGCCCATGTGATGGTCAATCATCTCAAGCGAGTGCCAATCGCTAGGATCGGAAAACGATGGAGCATCGAAAGCGCTCAACCGCTCTGTCCGATCCGAAGGCGCATGCTCGTCCGTTTGTATGAACCTGCATGGGATTGGCCGTCCCCCGCCTTGCCAGAGCCTTGCCAGATATCATCGGCGAGACTGCTCCGGACGGCGCGTTCCTGCCCGACCGTTGCCCGCCGCCTTGGAGATCCCACGAGTGATCCGGACTGACATGTATCTCTGTCGCGCCGACGCTTTCCAGAGAAAGCTGAAACCTCATTTCATGTAGAGTCGGTAGCCCGATGTCGCTTCCACTATTCTCAAGCCTCGAATGGCGGTTTGATCGTCGGGGCAGCTACGATCACAAATGATGGCGCACGGCTTGAAACCTTCCTTGGAGAAACGGGCAGAAGCTGTTCCGGCCACGATCGCCTCGATGACCAGGTCATCGCGAGGGGCGCCGAGGAGCGCCCACAGAGGATATTCCGCCGCGCCGCCGGAAAGCATGATTCCGACCGATGAGCAGTTGGCAGCTTGGATGGCCGCGGACATCTCACGATAGGGTCGCTCCACACTCGGATCGAGCTGGAAATAGAGCGAGTCCCTTGGCTCGGTCAATATGCTCGACTGGCTGCCTCCAGTCGGTGTAAGCAATGGCCTCGGATCTAGGGTCACCAGCCATGGCACACACACCACGCACAGACCCAGCGCGATTAGTCTGACACCAACCGGAGGGATCAGCTTCAAGAAGGTGTACCCGACCACCGGCGCGCACAAAACAAAGAACGGCAGGTGATATCGACTTCCGAAGATGGTGTACTTGAATGTCAGGCTGAGCACAACGAATGTCGCGATCGCGACCAAACCGAGGCCAAGTGCCAGAGGGTCAAGAGATTTCCGTTTCCACAGCGCAAGTACGGTAGCGAGCAGTATCAGTATTGCCTGAGCAACGTTCCCCGCCTTGGCCTCATTCAAGCTTGGAGAGCCGATCCGGAAGATCAGGTGGGCCGACGTTTGAGGATCCGTCGGATCCAGGCCGATCCACTGGTGGACCTTCACCAGAACGACCGCGATCCCCTTGTTCAAGTAGGGATTGGGCGTACCGGCGTGCAGGCTCGCATTGCGCAACACGTTGGAGATGAGCACCCGCCAATCGAGCACCTGGTTCGCGTGCGCCGAGATCCGGCTACCGCTTCCTAGCGGATTGCCATATAGATCCAGATTCCTCGAAAAGTATCCGGCATTGACGATAAGCACGATGGCCGCGGTGATCAGGCATGAGGCGAGCAACATCGGGAACTTCAACCGTCTGACCAGTATGACAAACACGGCTGCGGCGAAGGGCAGCAAGTACGGGAACGCTGTGGGCTTGGTGCCGATCGCCAAGCCTGCACCGATGCCCAGGAAAACCAGGCTGGGTAGGACAGGTTGTCGCCTGACGAGCCCCACAGCCTCAGATGCGACGACAATAACCCACAGCGCCACGACGTAGTCGGTCATGGTGCTGGATGCCTGGGCAATCCCCATGGGCAGGGTTAAGACGAACAGCGCCGTAAATGCCTGCCCCAGGCGAGTTGTACCAAGGTCCTTGGCGATGCGGGTCACTCCTACGACGCACCCGACCATGGCAAACCACTCAACGAAGTTGACCAATCGGTCACCGCCGGCCAGCACATACAGCTGGAGCATGGCGGTCTCGCCGACCGGAGACATGAGATTCTGACGCTCATTCCCAGTTGCATAGGGCGCCAGCGAGTGGTTCTGAGCCCAATGCGCCACTCGCGCCATGTGATAAGTGAGGGAGTCCCAAGTGTTGGGCGGGCTAACCCAAGCCACCACAGCCGTCGTCAGCACAATCAGTAGGCCACCGCTGAGAAGCATCCAGTCCAATGCCGCTCTTGGGCGCTCCCAGTGTGGCAGGCGGATCGGCTCGCCTGCTCGAGCCATCTTGAGCAGCCCTGCTCCGGCCAGGAGCGTCGGGAACAGCCAAACCGCAACCACTCCCGGCCGCGTGATGCCGTCGATCAAGCTCAACCCTTCCATGGTCAGCATCATGTACGCGCCCATCGCGGCAGATGATCGCATGAGCGACCGGCGCCAGCCCCAGGCCGGGAAGGCACTACCTAAAGCAAATGTGCAGGTCAAGATGGCGATCAGAGGCAACAACCCGAGCATGACAATCTCCGCGGGGACAACGGACAGATCGGCGTAGATGATCGTCCGCGACACAGTCGGGAGGGGAATGAGCTTTGGTGAGCTTGGGCGGCTGGATCGAGCCAGCACGCGGCGCCCAAGACCATAGAATTTCGGAGCTCCGTTACCGTTTGGCAGACGGGCGACGCATCCATTCGTCCGGCAATCATCCGCTACAAAGAGGGGCCTCCGGACAGAGCCCCGGTTCGTCCGAACGAAAGGCCGCGCGCATGCGCGGGTGGGAGATACTGTCGGAGCAAAGACCCTGAGAGCTCCGGCGAACTATTCTAACCCAAGGTGAGCCTCCGCCCCCTCCCG
>CAZGRL010000097.1:0-13553 GCA_964528155.1 uncultured Anaerolineaceae bacterium | reverse complement strand
GGCTTCTATCGTTTCTTTGCGTGGGAGTTCATTATCGCCCTGTTCTTGCTCAACGTGGACGTCTGGTTCCGCGACGGCGGGCGGAAGCGCCTGATCGGCCATTCGTGCTTCGCCTTAGTCCCAGAAGAGTCAAATGAGGTCGGCAGATGAGGCGGAGCGGGCAAGCCAAGCGTTTCATCATCCAGGTAGACAGGCCCGGCACGGAGCTGGACATGCTCGCGGCCCATTCCCTCTTTGAAGGTACGGGGGTCAAGCTCGACGAAGGGTACGGACCGATTCTGATCAACCCCAAACTTGGGAGGTACATCCTCCGCGGACTGGCCACCCCCGAGGCAAGAGCAAGAGCCGAGCGAATCCGCGGCGTGCGTTTCTTCGCGGACACTCAACAGCAGCCGACGAGCTAGCGCGGCCTCCGTCTCGCAGGGAGCACACGGTGACCCGTGGACCACGGTCGAAAGATAGGGAGGGAGATCATGATCCGCCGCATTGTACTTGTCCGGAAACACGAACCGCTAGAGGCCAGCTTTAACGCCAGATCGTTTTCCATGGCCGGGCCGCTGCTCGAAAACACGGTTAAGGTCGCTGGCATGGAGTTTGATGAGAAGTATCACGCTGTGGCCGTTTCAGGTCGAACGGGCATCCCTGCCGAACAGCCCGTAGCTTCCGGGTTCAACTATCGCGACATCGGAGCGGTCACCACCTACTGTCTCAGAGCCCAGTTCGACGACGAAGAAGCGGTTCAGCGTCTGCGCAGGGATCGGCCGGAGGAGGTGGTCGGGGTATTCGTTGACCCTTCCGTCTCCATCTTTCCCAGGCCGTACTGTGGCAACAGGCCGGTGGGAGATGACAAGGATGTGGCTCGCGGGTTGGGAGTCCCGACCCTGCGGCGAAATGGCCTGACAGGACGTGGAGTCCGCGTCGCCGTGGTGGATACCGGCATCGACGGCACGCAAATCCCGGTAGCTGGCGGCTGGGCTCCGACGCCGGGCTACGTGCCCGGCTCCATGTCTCCAGATCACGGGACCATGGTGGCCTTCGACATCCGCATCGCCGCTCCTCAGGCGCGCATCCTGGACTACGCCTTGCTCCAATCGCAGGGCGGCACATGGACGGCTTTTCTATCCGACGCGATCGCGGCATTCGCTGATTTGATGCGCTCACTGGCTGAGAAGCCGGGCCCACTGGTGGTCAACAATAGCTGGGGGATGTTTGATCGGTCCGAGGATGCACCTATCGGTTCGCCCGAGAACTACAGTGCGAACCCGGACCATCCCTTCAATCAGGTCGTGGCCAGTCTGGTGACAGCGGGTGCTGACGTGTTCTTTGCTGCAGGAAACTGCGGGGCCGAATGTCCGGACGGCCGATGCGGCCCGAGCGATACCGGCCCTGGGGCCAGCATCCACGGCGCGAACTCTCACCCCGATGTCGTGACCGTGGCTGCCGTCACCGTGGACGATCGCCGGCTGGGATACTCGTCCCAGGGTCCGGGAGGCCTGTACAGCCGCAAGCCGGATCTTGCCGCCTTCAGCCACTTTCGAGGTTCGGGAGTCTGGACCGCAGACAGCGGGACCTCTGCGGCCAGCCCCGTCGCCGCGGGCGTTGCCGCCGCGCTGCGACAGAAGGTCTCCACCAAGAGACTCGCGCCAGCCCAATTGAAGGGACTACTACAGCGTACAGCACGTGATCTCGAAGGCAATGGGTGGGACTTCGACATGGGCTACGGAGTCATTGACGCCGCGGCGGCCTTCAAGGCGCTCGGGCTCAAACCGAGGAAGAGAGTACCGAAGGCCAGGGGGCGGAGGAGGCGGAAGGCGGCCTGAGCACAAAGCTGGGGGGACTGACGCCGCGGCGGGTTCAGGAAGGCAAACAGATCGGCTCATCTTTCTACTCAGCACCCCTGCCCGACGCGATGTGGCATGGACCGCGTGGCTCAGGATGATTCGGCGGAAAGGTCGAGCGTCACCTCAATTTGATGACCCCAAATCAATTGGCTTAGGGCCCCCAGATAGGACCACTTGCTGAAGCATAAGATCTCATGTGTATGTGCCTCCTAAGAGAACGTGTGCGCGCTTGCCCTTTCAAGATGTGGGAGGAAGGGAAATGACCGCTGCATCCACCGCTTTCACCTCGCAAGCCAACGGGTTCCATTTCACGAATCGGTTCGAGTTCTCATTTGAGCTCGACTTGCCCCTTGTTGGGTCCATTGACCTGGGGGACGTCGTCTATGGCCTGTGCGGAGGCATGTGCTTCGCAGCTCTGGACTTCTACTACGGAGGCAACCCCATCCCGCCACGGGTGAGTGTTCCAAGAGTCGGGAGTAGTCTCTATCTCTGCCTTGTTGACCGGCAAGTGGACAGCCTAAGCCTCCCTGCAGGCCTGTTGAAGGTGCTCGAGTGGATGATCCTCAACGACACGGAAGTCGGGCGGCGAACCGCGTCGCAGGAATTCCCGAAGCTTAGGAGAAGGATCGACCGCGGGGACCCGGCCGTTCTTGCGCTGATCCGCGCGAGCGGGATCTCGGATCCGGGTCACAATCACCAGGTGGTCGCCCGGGCATACGAGTACGGGGACGTAGATAAGAAGGTCGAGATCGCCCTGTATGATCCGAATCATCCCAACGAGGAGCCGCGGCTCACGATGGACTTCTCCAACCCGAGGAGAGGGATATCGCCAGCGCAGTCATCTGGCGAAGCACTACGTGGTTTCTTCCTGATGGACTACAGGCGCCAGGCACCACCCATCTGAGAATCCACGAGCAGCGACACTTGAGACAGTGAACCGTCGCTGCAGGACGCGCCTGGAGAGCATCTACATCTTGCTGAGGGGAGTCACCCGCCAGGTTCTCCATTCCTATAGAGTTTCACCTCGGATGTGAAGCTTCACCTGATCATGTTTCCGGTCGCGTTGATGGGATTTGGTGTCATGAAGAAGGACACGCTTCCGCTGACATCCGCGGCCTGGACGAACCATACCGAGGAGGAACAACTGGTGAAGAATGTGCTCCTTGAGCGGAGCTGGCTGAGCCTAGCCCAAGGAGACAGTCTTCTGGGATTGTGGGGCCATCGGCGCGAGAGCTTGATGGGAGATGGCACCGACCACCTACTGCGCCTGATCCAGCCGTTCGCTTGGTCCCATATGGTCTGAGGACGTATACTCAAGAGTTGCTCCGGATCTCCGTCACTCAGAGATAGCGTGGTATGGCCCCTGATGGGAAAAGTACCCCTCATGGCAAGTTGATTCTGGCCGCATTGCTTCTAGGAATGGTCGGATGCTCGCCGTCCTCGGCGACGGTCACATCGAGCCCTACCCTTCCCCGGCCCGCCCCGACGTCGACTCGCATCAAAGCCGAACCAACTGCCATACCAAGTCAGCCTACGGCCCCCGCTTCGGGTGGGCAAGATCAAGGCACTGGCCCTCAACGCGATGACGTTGTCTCGCCCGACGGGCGCTGGACCGCGTCGTTCGAGCCCTTGACCGGCTACCTGCGGCTGATTGACTCGGATGGAGTGGAGCACAATCCAATGCCCGCCGGGAGCAGCGCAACCAGCGCACGTTGGTCGGCCGACAGCCGCTGGCTTGCGGTCGTGCTCAGTTCAACGACAGGAGCAGGGCCCCTCGCTCCGGAGATTTGGAGTGTGGACTCCCAGCCCCCGGACCAGCAAGCTCGATATCTGTATTCTCTGCCGCAGGCAGAATACCCAGGACCGGCGCAAATCCAACTTGGGCCATGGTCCCCCGATGATCAGCGGCTCGTGTTCTGGTCTGGGCCGATGAGTGCATCGATCCTGGCGGATGGCCTTCCAATGTCCGTTCTGGATACTCTGTCGCGACAGGCGCTCCAGATCAGTCAGACCTCATTGCTCAATCCCTTCTATCAGAGTTGGGCACCTGACGGGACCGAATTGGCTTTCACCGATGGCGGCTATCGTTCGGCCCAGATAGACAAGAACCTGGCCATCTACGACGTCACAACAAGGATGTTGAACGTTCCGGTTACAGCTCAAGAGCAAGTGCCAGGCACCCTGGCATGGTCGCCGGACGGTCGCTGGATCGCATATGCGGCGGTGCCGGCAGAAGACACGGGGCCTGATTGGGCGGACTGGATGGGCTGGGACAACCCGGCGATCGCCGGCCGCAGGATCTTCCTGCTCGACCCTACCACAGGAGAGATCCAACGCCTGAACAACACCGATGAATTCCAGGATGCTCCAGCATGGGGCAAGACTGGATCGGAGTTGTTCTACGTCCAAGCCGACGGATCGGCGTTGATCCTGATGAAGGCGGATATGGCGACCCAAGCTTCATCGCCCATTCAAGGCTGCCAGATGGAGCGCCCGGAGGCGGCGGGTTACTACGGTCAACCGGAATGGGAAACCCTACTAGATTGCGGGGTGACACGTCCGACCGAGGGGCCCTCCCACGCTGGATTCATCGCCCTTCCCGCCAGGGGAATGCTTCCCCACTGGCATTGACCGATGAGGCGAATGAACGGCCGGTCGATTGTGAAGGTGATCTAGGTCTGCCAGACAAGGCTGAGTTCAGTTCCATTCATCCTGGTGAACCGCGTTTGTGGCCAGGACCAGGGCGCCTACTGCGATGATGGCGATCACAACTCCATAGCGATCACGCATTTCTATCCTAACTTCCGAAGGCCGGATCTCGGTCTCGGACGTTGTTCCGAAATCCTAGAATGGTCTCAGCGATTCCGACATCGCATATGACCAGCCGACAATCATCACGCACTGCGTCCTGATTCTAGGATCGCATCCTCCGCGACCACAAGGAGTACAGAAAGCCTGTCGTGCCCGGCCAGTGTCTGCCCGACATTCGCCTTTCCGCTACCAAAACTCGCGAGAGAGTATCCTTCTTTGCTGCTCGCTTGCTCGAAGGGCGCCGGACTTGACACCTCTCGCTACCCCCCTTAGGAACTCAGCGAGCGCCCTTTCCCTCCGACCATAATGAACTATCTTGGCAAAGGTATCCGGGGATCCAACCGAGGCAAGGAAATCGGCCGGCGGCCAGCCATTTTCAGCGAAATGCAGGATTAGCCCTCGCCTGAGGCGCTCGCAGTTATCCCAATCCATCCACCAGGCCAGCTGGGGTAAGTGTTGCCTCACCATTCGCCAGCTTCGATACTCCAGCCGGCCCCCTGCGGCTGCGTCGTGAACAACCTCGAAGGACCATTTCACTAGATCAACCGCGCCGTCTTCGGGATTCGCAAAGCCGAGAGACAGCCAGAAAGCCGCGGCCTCTATCAGGGCCGTCCCCCCGAGAACGGGCTGTGCCTTTCTTGCCGTCGAGAGCCAGGGCTTTGCGCCCAGCTCCCGGACATCGCGACTGTTTGCATCCAGCAGTGTGGCAATGTAGCCCATTACTCGGGGGGAACGTTTTCTCGACGAGCGGATCCAACGGATGATTGCTGATGATCTCGAACGGAGTGCATCCGACCACTCTCTAGCTTCCCCCATGACTTGATCGGTCCCGGCGGCTTGAAGGAAATCCAGGACTGCTGCAACGGCCAAATCACCGAGCTCCTCCACCACAACTCGGGATGCCCACGATGAGTCCGCCTGTAGCATCGCTCCGATTACTTGGTGGGCCATTCTGTCATCCAGGCCTCCTGGTGCTAGGAGAATGTCCAGGATGTCTTTCTGTTGCTCCGTCGGTAAACGCCATATCTCCGCGCCCGTAGCGAGCCCTGGGTTGAGCCGCACAAGTGCCGTCAGGAGGGGGCGGTTGTTTCTTGTGATGTCAACTGCTTCGTCGGGTGTCATCGCATGAGAAACGCCGTAAAGGAATTGCTCGGCGATGGGATTTGGTTCGCGTTCGATCAACTCACATATCAGCCTTTGCGCCTCCTCGGGGGAGGTAACCCAAAGTCTGTCTGCCCGTTTGCGAATTGAAAGGTCTTGTGCCCGAAACGGCATATGGTTTCTTGTCAAGCAGAGTTCCCGCAAGATCTCGGCCTCACCATCATTTCCCCTAGACAAGCTCCATCGGCTGTCCGGAGAGCCGAAGAGCGACCACTTGAGTCGGGGCGCGTCTTGTGCGCTCGGAAACCAGTCAGCAATCAGGTCAAGTATCCCTTTCAGGGGCCGCTCCCCGCCTCTGTAGAGGGAGGCCTCCGAATAGACCTTAGCAAGCGCGCCAAACGCAGCGGGCCCGCCTTTGACTTCTGGACCGAATTCCCATGTGAATCGCCGAAACTCGGTCGGTCCGTGCAGGATGTCGTCAGTCACAGGCGGTATCCATGCCGGGGGTTCCTCAGTCTCCCTCTGATCTGCAAGGCTCATGCTGATCCCATCCTTGACTCTTCGGGAAACCCTAGCAAATGACGCTTTCGGAACTGCCTGGAGCTCAAAAGCCCGCCCTTGGATTGCTCGGCTTTCAATTGCGCCCGAACAGAAGGTGAAGGACATTCGAAGCTCAGGCCACTGCTGGATCCAGATTGCTAGTATGAGATACTCGAGGTCCGTGGCCTTTACTGCTTCAAGAAGTACCGGCGTGTTCGGGTATTCGTACAGATTGACTAGGATCTTCTGGGCTAGAGCTCGCTCGCGTGTCCCCAAATGCAGCCTATCCTCCTCAGCTTCAGGTTGAATGCGCAGTCGCCGAGAATACCCTTCTGTGTCAGAGTCCATCCCTGGCCGATGGAATAGCCTTGTGAGAGACCGGGGTGTGGTTATCTCCGACATCGCTAGCGAATCGATGATAAGCGAGTGAGTCCAAACGCAACCAGGCCTTCCTCTTTCTGGCGCATACCAAGTTCGACCGAGGACATAAGCGTCAGTTGCAGGAAGAGGGTATCCCGTCAGATAGGACTCGAACCCGTCAACCATGCTGGGGCCCGACATGTCGCTCAGTATCAGAATGGCTCGCTCAGCCTCATTCGGGAGTTTCCGGGATGAGGCAAGTAGTCTATGGCCATCGACGTATCCGTGCAGAGACTGGTCGATCCTAATCTCTGACGCCGCTTCGCCTCGCAAGTTAGCCCTCTCCAATCAGCCATCTAATGGGTGTAGTTATGTCGTGAGATCTGATTTCAGGTCCGACCACAATCACGCGGCTACTCTGAGGGATTTGCCTCAGCAACTCATCTGTCTTCGATTGAAGGTCCCCACCCTGAGCGCTGACGCCAAAGAGCCTGTATGGAAACATCTCATTATTGGCCCTTAGGTACTGGTCGAAGAGTGGTAGGCGACGATTTAGCCACTCGGCTGGAGGTATATCCTGGCCCTGGATAAGATCCCAGGCGGAGATTATGATGGCGAGCTTGAAGGGCAGCTTTAAGCCCGGATACTGGGCTAGGAATTGGAGTAGTTCGACCAGCTGGACTTGGGTTGGTGCACAATCCGGAGCCCAAGGCTTCCAGGCCTCGCGGGGTTCGTCCGTCACCACTGCGTCGTGGTCTTTCAGTTCCGTAGCCAGGCTCTCTGCTTCATCTATCCTCACCGGCTCGACGACCATCTCTGGGTGAACGAAAACAAGGGCGCCCACTGCTTGGTCCGTCAACTGCTGATAAGACTTCGTCCAACGCCGTTTCTCCCATTGTTGACGAAAGATTTCCCCCGACAAGTCCGGGATCATAAGCTCCGCCATAGTGGGGCTGCCTTCTTCAGCCAATCGCATCGCCACGATCTCCTCGGCGCCGACCAGAGTCCGGTCAATCTCCCGACAGCCAAGCCACAGATCCCGTACTTTGTTGAGATATTCGCGGTCTCCGTGAAGTTCGCCTAGGTATAACCCTTTCGGGATCTCGCTGGAATCTACTTGATGCCACAACGCTGCCAGGAACGTGGTCTTGCCAGTCCTTGGAAGCCCTATGAAAAGCAGCTTGCAGACCCTCTCCGGCATCAGGTGCCTTCCTTTCGCCCTGTTAGCACAATCACTCCCCAAATCGATCAATCTGCCTGAGTGTTCCTGGATCGATGCCGCAAGTGGGCGTGTGAAACGATCGCTCCGGGAAATCCTCAACCCATGCCGGAAAGCATTGGTCTAGATTGAAAGCGAATGGGAGGGTTCCTCGGTCGGGCCTTGGGGCAACATCAAAGAACCTCAGCTTGGCCACTCGGCCTCCGAAGTCATCCGTCAGCCTGCCCTTTGCCATCCGGAGGAAGCGCTTAAGGTGTGCATCCATGTTCTCCGTCACACGGTCCCATTTGGTGAACAAGATGTCAACGAAAGCTGCGCTCGAGAGCATTCCTGCATCGAGGCAGCTCCGAAGGACCGAGCGACCCGTTACATATGCTTCGTTCCTTTGTTGTGCCGACGCCAAACGCTCCCCGTCTATCAAGAGAACGAAGTGATCGCACCTCAGGAGGATTGTCAACTTCCTACATTCTTCAGTGGAGTCTCTTGCCATCCGGAATCTCTCACCAGCCAAGTCTGTAAAGAGCAGGTCCCTTGGCACATTGCTGTGCTCCACATCCAGCAATCTCAGGTGCAGCAACGCATCCTCGTCCACAAGGTGCGTGTGTTCCGTCTCTGCAGTTCTGCGCATTGAGGCAATGCGCGCTAGATGGCATCTTCTCTCTAGACCCGGGAGAGTGCGGGAGCCTGCGAAGATGTACCCCGCATATGGTCCTTTTTGAAACATCTCGTAGATGCTTGCGAGCAATGTCGTCTTTCCGCTGCCCACTGCGCCAGCTAGAATGATGACCCTTGCTCTCCCCTGTACGGCTATTAGCTTGGCTGTCGCGGGGCTGAGGTAGTCGCCATCAGGCAGATCGATGGTCTCCTCTTCAACCTCATTGAGGTCAGCTGACGGCTTGGCTGCTCGCGCACTGCTAGATCGCCCCATGGCCTCAGGAACTCCTTCCTCTTGGGAACCGGCACTCTGTCGATCCTCCGCCTCTTTCGCCATATGACTGCCACCCTCTGTTGCCGAAGTAGATAGCTCGACGGTGTCTTCTCCCACCTAGCATGATCAGGTGAGAAAACTCGACTACGTTACTGGATAGCCTTCATGAGGAGGGTTTCCTGGTAGAACTGTAGACCAAGCTTCACTGGCGAGATCGCAACCTCGGCACTTATTCCACAAGCCTTTGTGTGGGCGGGTAGCCATTTCCTTGTCCCGCCTATCTCCACAGCCGAAAGGATGGCCGCATGGATTGGGCAGAGGTAGGCAATGTCCGACGCTCTGGCGGTGGCGATTTCCTTCTTCCACTCAAGAGGGGCCGCGTTCACGGCGGATGCCAAGTTCACATTGTCTGGCTTTGCGGTTTGGGAGACCACAACGGCGCTTTGAATGAATGCCTCGATGGCAAGAGGACCCGGCAAGACTTCAACTAGGTTGGCTATCTCTCTTCCTGCAACCAGGCTGGCAAATGCGGTGTCCAGTCTGGAAATCGGTACAGCAAGGTCGCGGCTGACGCCGCCGAACAGCCACCATAGGATATCCGTCTCTTCCCGCTGTAACAGGATCTGCCGATTCAGCCACTTCAAGGCCTTCCCCGTGGAGCTGGCAGCCTCCGACTGCCACGCTTTCAGCTTCTTGAGCAAGGGAACGAGGGATGTCGCCATGGCTTGCACCTGACCCTGTTGCAGTTGGCTGGTGATGTTGTCCCAGTTGGGGTCCGCCGACTCCTGCGGTTGAGCGAGCTCTGGGAGTCTACTGCCCTCGCGCAACTTAGCGGATCGGCTCCGGAGGTAGTCCGCCGAGATGGTGAGGACGTCCTTTATGGGTAGACGCTTCCTGAGCCCCTGATAGCCTCCACAAACTGCAGCAAGAGCGATCGCATCGGCTGTCGGCTCTGGTTTCGTTTCAAGGGCGTGCACGATGCTTGCGCCGGCAAGCACTCTTAGTTCGAAGTTGTTTCCTCTCATTGGAAACAGGGCATCATTCTTCTGAAACGCCTCTCGGTAATTGTCCAGGATGTCTTTGTCTAAGCTCATTCCAAAGAAGAATTGAAGAAGCGTCGCGGCCCTGTCGATAGTTCCCTTCTGGGGTTTGACGAGATCCTCGATGCCCCGCCACCTCTTGTCCAGGTTGTCGGCATCGATCTCAAGGTCCGCCTCGCGATACCAGTCAGCAAAGTGTTTGTGCATTTCTCAAGCTCCTGCTCATCAGCCTTGATAGGGGTTGGCGGCTGTCGCGTCACCGGAATGCTCGCTCTCAACTGCGGTCCAGAGCTCTCCCAGCTTCCCTTGTTCGCGAGCGCGTCGGAATAACCTCTTGTAAAGCTCGGCATCCGCTACTCCGCTGTCCTCATCTTCAAGCAATGCAAGCCTAAGTGCAATGGCAAGCCTTCTCTGGTATGGGAGGCTAAGAAAACGATACGCAAGTCTCCTTCCAGGATCCAGTACCTGGTCTGTACGAGGGCTCTCTGCGTGCGCATTGTTGCCCATTGGAAGCTCGCCTCTCTCTGCAGGAATGGCGGCATGTTCGTCAGGAAGGAATGGTTCCGTCCATGTGCCAGCGCTCGTCCATTTGTCGAGCAGAAGTCTGAAGGTCCTTACATCTTGCCCTCCTGCGTCGAAGTCGGGCTTGAATTCGTTTTCCGTCTCATTCCACACCCTCGGCCGCACGTCCACTCTGAGGCACCTGTTCTCCTCGGAACCTTCGACCCAAATCTGCAGGATGTTGTAAGACGGAGTCCAGTTAGGTTCTCGCCTACTCGGATGAGTTGCACCTGCGACCAAGAGCAGGCTGTTGTTTACTTGGTTGATCCTCTGCTTGTGTTTGTGGCCGAACAACTGTAGGCTTGCACGGTGATTCCATAGATCTGTTACCGAATCGTGGTCTAGAAGCCACGTCGGGGGGTGGTGACAGAGAACAGCATACGCTACTCCATCTTGCTGTGTCAGTGTTGCCTGCACACGGCCTATGATGAGCTTGTTCGCCGCATCATCATCGAGTTGGTCAGACACGACTGTGGAATTCACGCCCCTCAGTCGCAGTTTTGATCCATCATTCAGATCGAAGTCATGCTCCCAGTACGGCAAGTCCGCATCTACGTTGCAGAGGAACTTCGAAGCGAAGGCGTTATACCTCGCTATTGGCCGGAAAAGATGTTCTCGCGTGTCGTCATCCGCCAGGTACTCGACTAAGGTCGCGTCGACCTCTGCCGGATCGCAGGACCGCAACTCCCTGTGGACTGTCTTGAGCAATTTGCTGGCGTCCACAGAAGATCGATCGACGTCATGATTGCCGGGCGTCGTCCAGACGTTCTCCTCCGGGCAACGTAGGATGTCCGAAAGCTCCTTCAACCAACTCAAGGCTATTGTGTATTCACCCTCCTCGCCAGCGAAGGCTATGTCGCCGGTAATAAGAATCCCGTCGAAGTTGCCAAGTGCGTCTCGAACATTGGCCAAGTCACGCTTGAGTTCGTTCCTGACGTCTTGATCAAGATCAAGAACACTGCCACTTATCTCGCGCTTGAAATGGATGTCGGACAGGTGGAGGAGGGTCATTTTCTTCATACGTATGCCTATTCGAATCTACTTGCGCAGGGCGATCACATTCCAAGGCAGTCCGGGCGGAACAAACCACACCCCTCGGCATGCAAAATCGCGGGCCAAAGGCTGCCAGCAAAGCAAGGTCGACCATTCCTGCTCCCCGCTGCCCATTTGCATGCACAGAACCACAGAACCCGTCATCCCATCCCTAGCAGGGCTGATCTTCCGGTGGGTCTTTTCGAGGATGGAGCGAAGGCGTGCTCGAAACAGAATCACTACTCCCTCTGATGACAGAAAGCCTCCGCCTACTACGCAGGAGACTTGTGGGGAGCTCTCGAAAGCCACTCATCAATTGCCGCCCGGTGAAATCGCCATTGCCTTCCCGCTTTCTGGCACGGGATTCTGCCTTCCTGAGCGAGCTTGTAAACTGACGAGCGAGGGATTCTCAGGTAGCTCGCCACCTCGTCAACCGTCATCACCACTTTTGGCCTATTCCGCATCCCCGCCCTCCCGTCCTGCAGTCGCATCCCGAACCCCCACAAACCGATCACTGGTACTCTACATCCTGCTGCTGCTTACTGCAAATAGATCTAGGGTGGTGCGGGCAAGCAGCAGATGGGAGGATGGGAGGCCTCATGGCTATGCGCATAGTGTCTGCTGAGGCTGCGAGCGGTACCCCCGGTAAAAAGAGCCCCAGACGTAAGGGGGGACGCCCGGGGCCGGACAAGGTCATGCTCGAGGAGCAGAACCCCATTACACACGTTGACTGGTAGGTGCTGCGACAGTCAGGTCAAACTAGCTGAGTAGACTCAGCAACAGCCGATTGGCCAGCGCGATCACTCCAAATCCCACAACAGCAATGGCAAAGGCGGTCATCACGCGGGCAATACCTGTGCCCAGACTCTGGGGCAGCCCCAGCGCCATGCCAGCCTGCACCATGAACGCTGAACCCACCGCCGCTACGATGAGTACGGCCACGAACACAGCGAGCAGGATGTCGATGACGATCGCGAACGCCACGCCGTAGAGCTGGATGACGCCTCCCCCGCTCGCGATTGATCCCACTCCCTCGATCGCCCGGGCTAACTCTTCGGTCAACGATGGAGTGCTCGCGCCAACCACCAGCAGAACCAACGAGGTCACCAACCTCTCGACAAGCCTGGCGAGCGCACCCGGGGATCCCGTTGCGAGCTGGATCTCCCCGTTGATGAGTGCCACAAGCATGCCAACGAGAAACCAGCCGCCAATGAGGAAGAGAACGACGCGGAGCACTTCACCGATCACTCCCGCCAAGCCCCTTAGCCCCGGGTCGCTCCCGGGGGGATAGATGTCCACCTCTCCGGGAACCGGCGGAGCCAACGCCCCACCATCCACGAACTGACGCACCAAGAGATCCACCACAGCGCGAGACAATCCCAAGCTCACCAACAACAACACAAACGCGCCAGCTATGACCGCGGCTCGCATCAGCCCGACGCCAGCCGCGCCCGGCGCACCGAGTACGGATCCAAGCACTCCGTCGAACGCTCCGCGCGCGACACCTATGATGAAGACGGCCGCTCCAGCTCCGATGAGCAGTCGCACAACGGCGACACCTACGTCGCCGATGATGTGGGCGATTTCATCGGATCCATCAGCACCGGCACCCGGGCCGATCCCTTGAGCCGATGCGGCAGGCGCAACAACGGCTAGCAAGACGACCGCCACTAATCCGGCCTCGACAGACCGAACGGACACATTGCGGCGAGCGCTCTTCTCACTCACGGAACCACAAGCTCGAAGAACAGGTAGATCGTAAGGGCTCCCGCCATGACGGCTACCAGCGGGAAGCGCTCCCCCTCACGGACATCTTCCCTCACGACCTGTACAGCGTCGACAGCCACCTGCGCCAGGCCTCTTTGCCCCCGCCGCGCGACGAGTCGAAGGGCAGAGGCCAGCAGACTCACCGAGGCGACCACTGCAATGAGAATGAGGTCAGGAATGGCGATCACCAGTGTCATCGCCGTCTTTGCGTCCGCCGCACCCCACCAGCCGGCCTTCCACAGGCTGTAGGAGGCCGTCACAGCCACGAAGACGACCAGCGCCTCTTCAGGATCAAACCCATCCGCTACCCATGTGGCTATGCGGAATCCCCCCGCCCCCATCAAGCCAAGAAG
>CAZGRL010000096.1:0-13623 GCA_964528155.1 uncultured Anaerolineaceae bacterium | reverse complement strand
GTCAATATTCAGTCCACAAATATCTCGTCTATATCACAGCATAGGGAACCATCCCGAAGTGATCAATACACACGCAGAAGCCTTCAGTGAAGCCTTCTACAGGGTCTTGGCCAGCGGCATGTCCCTGGACGAAGCCATGGCTCTTGGCCGGCTGGCCATGCTAGGAGTACCCCCCTCGGCTGCTGACACAATCGTCAATTTGGAGTGGGGCGTTCCGGTGCTGTACAGCCGTTTGCCCACCGGCGCGGTCTTCCCTGAACGGATAGAGCGCGCACGCGCTGCGGCCGAAAGTCTCGGCACACTTATTGACCAGGCAGCTGACCACGTCAGTCAGACTGGCGAGGTCATCGGTATGTCAATCGAGAAACTCGGAGGCGGAAAGGAGATAAGCTTCGGCGGCATACAAGTGGATCAGCAAATCGGTACAGTTATGCCTGGCGGCAGAGTGATAGGTGTCCAGATCGACAGGTTGGGCTGAGCCTCAGTCCTTGCCCTGTCGGCCTCCCAAGCAGCCCTCTGGCATGAAAGGAGCTTATGACCATGAGCACAAAGAGATACCAATCCTACGAAGAAGCTGCGGCCGACTACCTGGCCCAGTTCAACGCTCTGCTGCAAGTCCCGACGGAGGTCAAGGGGCCGGTCACGCGCGCTGCTGGCGAGGTGCCCGCTGCTGCGCTGATCGAGCGGGCCGACGCTATCGCCAACGTTTCGGCGGGCATGATCCCGCTCGCCAAGGCCCAACTGGAGGTTGCCGACCCAACGCTGCGCGAAGGGATCAGCGGCCAGTTGATCGCTCAAGCGGCCGCCGAGTTTCAGCTTGCGGCCGAGCTGCTGCAAATCACCGAGGGCGAGCCAGTCGCGCCGGCCGTGGTGACGCGGGCCGCGCGCGGCGCGGCCTTGCAAGATGCTATCCGGTCGCTCGAGAAAGTGATGGCGACGCCGGCAGCAAAGGGGCTGGCGCCGGCAGCCCGTGTGACACGCGCCGCCGCTGCACCTGCGGAGATCGAGAGCGCCAAGAAGGCGCTCCGGGAGGCCGCCGTCGTCGGTGTTAACGCCATCACCGAGCGGGTGCGGGAGATGGGCGAGGCCATTGCCCTGGACCTGATCACGCAGACGGAGTGGCGTGCCGTGATCGACGGCGCGGCGATGGTCAACAAGGACATTGCCCAGAAGCTAGAGGCGCTCAAGCAGGGCGCCGGCGCCCTCTTCCGGCAAGCCGTCGCCACCGCCGTGAAAACGCTGCTCAACGTCTACGACAAGATCATGGCGCTTCTGGGCAAAGACGTGGAAGACAAGGCCCGCAAGCAGATCAAAGAGTGGCTCGAGAAGATCAAGAAAGAGCAAAAGGTTGATCTGCTTGATGAGTTCGTCGATCATTTGTACGGCATAGCTGCTTTCGAGAAGGCTCTCGACGGCTGGCTGGAGAAGACGTTGGCCGACGCCGACAAGGTCAACCGGGCGGCGAGTGCAGTCCGGGAGGTGCCGGCCAAGTTCGCAGTCCTGGCGGGCTATCTGGGCACAGCGGAAAACGCTGCCGTCCTGGCCAAACGGTTCCTCAAGTTCCCGCAAGTGCTGGCTGTGGCCGCCGGCATCCAGGTGGCGTTGCTGGCCGTGATCGTGTACTCGGGCTACGACTACATCGGTTACCGGGAGCTCAGTTTCCCCAACCTGGCCAAGGGGGTGGCGCAAGTGGTCCAGGAGAACCTGGGCGCCGCCGCGTAGATCAAGATAGACTCGGGCAGGGGCCGGAGCACGAACCGTTCCGGCCCCCTGACCATTTCAGGATTGTGCAGATGAAGCCGCATGCTACGAGGAGGCCGCAATGGAATTCTTCGACTTCGAAGTCCGGGCGTGGCAGGCCGATGCGGCGCATGTCCAGGTGCTGGTGCACAGCTCGCCGGCCGGGGACATGCGCCAGCCGGTCACCGTGACGTTCGACGCGGCCGTGGTGGAGGCATTCCGGGCCATCTTCGCGGATCGCGCCGCTGGCGAGCCGACGGTGAACCGGTCCGATCTGATCACGGGCGGGCAGCAGCTTGCCGCGATCTTGCTGCCTCCACCCGTGTACTCGCTTCTGATCCGCAGCCTGGAGCGCATCTCGCCCGACGATGGCCTGCGGATCCGGCTCTGCCTGGATAGCGCGCTGGTGGACTTGCCATGGGAGTGCCTGTACAGGCCGGAAGCGACAGGGCAGGACACGGCGGCGGGGTTCCTGGCATTGGATTCGCGCATCTCGCTGGTGCGGGAAGCGCCGGGTAGGTCAGCCGGGACATCGCCTACCCGGCGCAAGCAACACCTCCTCTTCGCCGGCGCCCCCTTCATGGTGCGCGGTGAGGACTGGTGGGGCGTCGAGCCGGAGCGCCAGAAGCTGCTGGAAGCGCTGAAGCCCGTCAACGACTTCCTCTCGGTAGAGTCGGTGACTGGCGCACAGATGAGCTTCGAGGCCTCCCTGGCCCGCGCTCCGGCCGATATATTCCACTATTCGGGGCACACCGACGCCTCTGCCGATGGCACAGGCTTCCTGGTCGAGGACATGCGAGTCGCTCCGACGAATGATCCCAGGTACGTCGTCTGGAGACACCCCGCTTACAAGCGCCAATACGGCACCGATCACCTCTACGTTGACCTAGTGTACGTCGAGTATCTGAGCGGCCTCTTGCGCAGGGCCGGAACCAAGCTGGCCGTCTTCAGCGCGTGCAACAGCGGCCGCTGGCCGTTCGTGGAGCCGCTGCTCCGGGCCGGGCTGCCGGTCGTCATCGGCACCCAGGGTTGGGTGAATTATCCGGCGACGGTCGCCTTCTGCCACAGGCTCTACGGAGCCCTGGTGATCGGGTTGTCTCTGGACGAGGCGGTCACCTGGGCACGGCTGCACCTGCTGGAGCCGACGGCCCTGCCGGAAGAGTGGCGTTGGCAGTGGGCCATGTTCATGGTCTACATGCCCACGCCCGAGGCGGTGCTCTTTCCGAAGCCCAAGCGGCCTGCGGTCCGTGAGCGCCAGGAGGCCATGCGGAGCCAGCGCCAGCAGACAGTCATCAACATCGGGAAGCTCGTCTACCAGGACATCGATCAGCGGATCGAGAAGGTCGAGGGTGGCCAGGTGACCGCCAGCGCCATCGGGCAGATCACAGACCGCTGATCTCACGTGGCTGCTGCGGCCGGCCGAGGGGGACACCGCTTACCTGCTGGAGCGGCTGGGGTACATCGTGGCCAGCCCGCCCCAGCGTCCGGCCGAGCTTGGCCCATGGGCGGACGAGTGGGCCCGGAAGCGGCTGGTGCGGGCGCTCACGGGGCTCGGCATCACGGCGGCCCTGCCCAACCTGCGGCGCCCCTGGGCGCACATCTTCAGTGTGGGCAAGCTGGGGAAGTAGTGCCAGTTGTGTCTGGCGGAGGAGGTACTGATATGGAACCAAGACACTATCGCAACTTCACCCTGCGCGTCAGCCCGGTGGCGCGCCGTCCGGGTCGCTACCACGTGCAGATCTTCGGGCTGATCCCCGGCGGCCAACCGGCGGCCGACGAGCGGGAGACGATGACCTATGACCCCGCGCGCTTCGTCGCCGGCGCGCTCAACCTGCTCGACGCCGTCCAGTTCGGCCAGATGACGGCTCGCCAACTCTACGCGCTCGGCACGGCCCTGGCCGACACGCTGCTCGCCGGCTCGATCCGCAAACGCTGGTGGGACAGCCTGAACGTGGCCCGCGAGCGACGGCTCGGCCTCCGCCTGCGCCTGCTGTTCGAGGCGCCCGAGCTGATCGCGCTGCCCTGGGAGTTCCTGTATCTGCGGCCCCCCTGGGAGAACGCGGATAGCGATCTCTACTTCCTGGCGCTCCAGCCGGACGTCTCCATCGTCCGCCACGAGATGCTGGACATCGCGGAGCCTTCGCTGACGCCGCAGGCGAGCTACCGACTGGTGGCCGCGCAGGCATCCCCGGCGGGTCAGCCCGAGTTAGCCCTGGGCGCGGAGCGGGTGGCGATCGAGGCGGCCATCGCCAGGCTCCCGCAGGCGGACCTGCTGCAGCCGGCCTGGGTCGAGAAGGCGACGCGGCGGGCGTTGCGCGAGGCGCTGCGGACGCCGGCCGACATCCTCCACTTCTCCGGGCACGGCCGCCTGGCCGGCAGCGGCGGCCAGATCATCCTGGAGCGGGAAGGGGGCGGGAGCGACCCCTACGCCGCGACCTCCCTGGCCAGCCTGATCCAGGCCTCGCCGCTCCGGCTGGCCATCCTGAATGCGTGCGAGACCGGCGCCCGCTCCGGCAGTAACCCCTGGAGCGGCGTTGCGTCGGCGCTGGTGCGCGCCGGGGTCGCCGCGGTGGTCGCCAGCCAGTACCCGATCCTCGACACCAGCGCGACCCCGCTGGCCGAGGAGATCTACCTGGGCGTGCTCACGGGTCTGACCATCGACGAGGCGGTCTCCAACGCACGGCGCGCCATCTACCAGGAAGCCGGCCTGCAGATCCCCGACTGGGGCGCGCCGGTGCTTTACTTGCGGGCCGAGGAGGGGTTCATCTTCCCGCCCGTCCTCGCCCCGACCGGGGCGCAACCCGCGGCACCCCAGGGGGCCGGCCAGCAGATCAGCATCCAGGTTACCCAGACGATCGCCGGGCCGGTGACAGGTACAGTCACCGGGGTCAACGCGGGCGCCATCGGCGCACAGGTCGCGACCGCCGTGGCCCAGGCGATGCCGGGCGAGTCGCCGCGCGCCATCCCGCGCATCCTCCCGCCCCGCCAGGATACTCCCTTGCTCGGCCGTGAAGATGAGCTGAGCCGGGCCCAGATCAGATTGGGGGCCGGTGACAAGGTCTACTTCTACGGTACCTACGGGGTTGGCAAGACCAGCCTGGCCGCCGAGCTTTACCGCCGGTTGGTGGGACAGAAAGCGTTCGCGGACGGCTGCCTGTGGGATCGGGTCTCCCGGTTGAGCGCGGAGAAGGTGCTTGATCGCGTGGCCGGCAAGTTCGCCGGGCAACAGGTGGCCGAGGCGGCCGGCCGGGAGGAGAAAATCCAGGCCCTGAACGACCTCCTGGCCGGCCGCAACGACCTGCTCATTGCCCTCGACGAGGTAGACGATAGGGCGGTCGCCCAGGCTGTCCTGCAGGCGGCCGCCGACTGTACGGTGATCCTCAACGGCACGCAGCGGCTCAACCTGGCAGGCGCGGCGACCGAGCGACGCCTCCAGCCGCTGGGTCGAGCGGTCGCGGAGGAGCTGTTCAAGACGCTGGCGCGGCCCTCGGGCGCTGCGTTCAGCGACGAAGAGGCGGCGCTGGTGGCCGACATCTGCCGGCGGATGCGTTACCTGCCCCTCGCGGTCAAGCTGGCCGCGTTGAAGTACGCCGAAGGGGTTGAATCCCTCCAAGACCTGCGCGATCGCCTGGTGTCCGAGCCGGAGAGCCTGTCGCCGGAGGACGGGGTGGTCGCCATCTTCGCAGCCCACTACGCCGACCTGAAGGGGATGCCGACGGCCCTGAATCTGCTGGTGCGCATCGCCAGCTTTCCGGCCCTGGAGGCGCCCCTAAAGGCGTTGCAGGAGGGCCAATCCGACTTCTACAGTTCCAAGGACAAGCTGGTAGACATGGGCCTGGTGGACTACGCCGGGCCCGACCGCCTGGTGCTCCACCCGCTACTGGGCAACCAGGTGCAGCGCGTCGAGCCGGAGGCCATCTCACCCGAGCGGGAGCGAGCGGCGCGCTGGCTGGCGGACTACGCCAAGCGGAACCGAGAGGACTACGACGCGCTGGAGGGAGAGCGGGCCAATCTGCTGGCGCTGCTGGATCGCTACGCCGGGGAGCGCCGTTGGGACGATCTGGTCGCGCTGCTGCGCGACCTCTTCGACTACCTGCGGGTGCGCGGCCAGTGGCAGGAAGCCCTCGAGCGGCTCGATGCGGTCGTGGCTGCGGCGGGCCAGGAGACTCAGGCCTGGAACCGCGGCTGGGCCTACCTGCACCGGGGCATCATGCGCACCCTGCGCGCCGAATACGCCCCCGCCCAGGCGGACTTCGACCAAGCGGAGCGCCTGTTCACGGCGGCGGGGGACCAGGCCTATCGCGGCAAGACACTGTATCACCGCGCGAACGTCTCGATCCTGCAAGGCGCGCTGACGCTGGCGCGTCGTCAGTTGGAGCAGGCCATCGCGTGGATGGGCGACGCCGCCCCATCCCCCGACCGGGCCGGAGCACACGAGCGGCTGGCTAACCTGCTGGTGACGCAAGGGAAGCCGGAAGCAGCCGAACCCCACTTCGAGGCCGCGCTGGCGCTGGGTGACGCCGAGAAGCAGGCGCGCGCTCACATCGCCCTGGGGCAGTACGCGCGCCAGAAGGGCGATTACCAGGGAGCGGAGGCACATCTCGCCGCCGCCGGACAGCTCATCGAAAGCATCAATGACGTGCTCGCCCGGGCGTCGTTGCACCGAGAGCTCGGTTATGTTCACTACTATCAGGGCCGCTACGACGACGCGCGGAGCGCCTTCGAACAAGCGGATGCGATCTTCACGGACCTGAAGTACCAGCCGGGCCTGGCACAAGTCAAGCAAGCCCTGGGTAACGTGGCCCTGGCCCATGGCCAACTGGATGAAGCGGCCGGGCACTACGGCGCCGCCCTGCAGATTAACGAGGCGCGGGGCCAGAGCGGCAGCGCGGCGTACAACCGGTATCAGCTTGGCGTGGTCGCGCAGCGCCACCAGCGCTACGGCGATGCCAGGGAGATGTACCGGGCGGCCGGCAAGGGCGCAGGCGACATGGGAGATATCGCCTTGCAGGCCGCGGTCCAGCACCAGTTGACCAGCCTGGCGTTGGCGACCGGGGACGTTGCCGGGGCCATCGAATCCAATCAGGAAGCCATCCGGCTTGCCCGGCAGGTATCCGATGCACTGACCGAGACATCAGCGCTCTACTACCACGGCCTGCTGGAGATCCGGGCAGGGAACCTGGAGGCCGGCCGGCAGACGTTGGCGCAGGTTCACGCCTCCTTCGCCGCGCTCAACTCCCCGGAGGCGGACAAGGTCGCGACCTTGCTGGCAGGACTCGGGACGGAGGGGGGCGAAGCGCCAGCAGGGCTCCTTGCGGCCGCGGTTGGCATTGACGTGACCAAAGGCGGCGCGTTGGAGGCCGAGCCGTCGATAGATGTGATCAAAGGCGAAGTGGTGGGGGTCGTCGAATTTGGTGCCGTGTCGGATAGTGTTCAGGTGAAAGTGGCTCTGGACATCGACGTCGTGAAGGACCGTGGAACCATCGTCGGGGCCAAAATCGATGAACTTTGAGCGTCTCGGTGAAGAGGACAACGCACCCCTCTCTCATGCTCGAACAAAACTTGGAGGCATTACCATGGCTCTTGATCTTCCCAACAGAGTCGCTGAAAACATCGCTCATTTTGCTAGCCGTGCGTGGCTGCTGCAGCCGGTGCTGGACTGGCTGGAGAGTAGCTCTCGGTGCCTGTTCATCCTGACCGGCGGGCCGGGCACCGGCCGGAGCACGCCCAGGATCTGACCGAAGCACCTTGCATGAATCCTGCAGAAGCGACTCATTCGACCCAGCTCTCAGCCCTGGCGCTCAGCCGGGACGGGCGCTGGCTGTCCGCCGGGGACAGTGCTGGCCGGGTGTGGATCTTCAAGTGGATGCAGTGGACCACGTGAAACATGATGCGCGGCAGGCCGCCAGAAGCCCAGCGATGAGGTGCCAACGGTGAGGGTTCGCAGCAACGGTTGCTTTATGGCGCGAGATGATGTCGGAGGAGGTACCGTGATGTTTGGAGGCTATCGCAAAGGCGAAGCAGAGATGCCACGGGTCATCCATATCTCGCTGGCCCGCTACCGCCGCGAGTTACCACAGCCGGGCGAAGCCCTGGAGTTCCTGGTGGCCATCCACGAGGAAGGGATGGGGATCACCTGGCAGCAGAACGTCACGGTTGACCCGGCAACCGAGGCATTTCTGGTCGAGGCCACCAACGACCTGCTGCTGTGGAGCGTCAACCGGGCCCTCACACCCAAGAAAGCCGCCCAGCGCGCCCGCGAGCTGGGCGCGCGGTTGTACCAGACCTTTGTCGGTGCAGAGGGCGAGAAGGTCCTGGGGGCCATCACGCCGACTGCCATCCTGCTCGACGTGGACGAGACCGTCCTGAACCTGCCCTGGAAGCTGATCGCCGCTCCCACGGGGCCCCTGCCGCTGGCGACTCCCTTTGGCCGGCTGGTGACCACACGCATGATCCTGCGCCAGGGCCGCGATCCGCTGCAGGAGGATCAGGTGGTACGCATCCTGGCGGTGGCCAATCCCACCTCGGACTTGGCCGCCAGTGAGGCCGAGATTGCGGCCCTCCAGGAGCTCCAGGGACCCCACGGCCCCTTCCGGGTGGAGGTCGACGTGCTGACCCGCGACCAGGCCACGCGGGCTCACTTTGCCCAGAAGCTGGCCGCTGGTGACTACGACATGCTCCATTTCGGCGGGCACGGCTTCCTCGATCGGGACACGCCTGGCTTGAGTATCCTGCGCTTCGCCGACGGCGACCTGACGGCCGACGAGGTGCTCGAGCTGCCCTGGAAGAAGCCGCCGTACTTTGTGTTCAACAGCGCCTGCGAGTCGGGTCGCGGGGTGGGTGGCCAGCGGCTTGTCTCCGCCGAGGGCCAGACCAATGGCCTGGCCGCCGCCTTCCTGGCTGCCGGGGTGTATGGGTATGCCGGCTACTTCTGGCCGGTGACCGAGGCCGGCGCCAGCATCTTCGCCAGGACCTTCTACCAACATCTGTTCCTGCGCGAGAACGTGGGGCTGGCCTTCCTGGAAGCCCGCCAGCGCGCCATCCGCGAGCTGGGCGAGGTGGGCGACCTGGCCGGCTACAGCGCCATCCTGTACGGCGATGCCGCCTCCAAGCATCGCCGGGACCTGGCCATGGCCGTGTAAGACGTGAGCCCCACAAATGGGGAGCCAGAAGATTGAACATGGCGGTTCAGACAACCACGCGTGACGGCGATCTGTTCAACGAGGCCCTGATACGATCCTACGTCGACGACAACCCGCGCTTCGTCGAGCGCGACTGGCTCTGGCAGCGCGTGCAAACGGCGTTGTTCCAGCCCAACTGTCGCTTCGTGCTGCTCACGGCTGAGCCGGGCGCCGGCAAGAGCACCTTCATGGCACAGCTCGCCGCTGACCACCCGCCGGCCGCCGGCCGACCGACGTGGCTGCGCTACTTCATTCGCCGCGATCAGCGGACGCCTCTAGGCGACGTCGGCGTTCGTTCTTTCCTGCTGCGCATCGGATACCAGCTAGCCGCGCTTCACCCTGACCTCTTCACCCAAGAACGGGTACAGCTATCTGTCGAGCAGCGCATCGGGGAGGTCGAGGCCAAGGGCGAGGTTGTTGGCGCCGTGGTCAAGCGCGTTCTCGCGTCTCCCTTTTACCAGAAAGCAGTGGAGGTCCGCCAGCATGTCGAGCGCAACGCGGGTCGCATCGTCGGCCTGAAGCTGGAGGAACTGGTGATCGAGACGCGCCAACTCGACCCGAGCGACCTGCAGTACATGGCGTTGCTCGATCCTGCCCGCGCCCTCCTCCAGCGCGATCCGGTGGTGCAGATCGTGGTCCTGGTCGATGCCCTAGACGAGATCCGCTACCACGATGTCGAGGACAACATCCTCAAGTGGCTTACCAATTGTCCGGAGCTGCCGCCAAACATCCACTTCGTGCTGACCTCCCGGCGACCTGACACGGCGCTTCAGGTCTTCTGCGACAAACAACGGCCCTTCGTGCAACGTCTGACAATCGATCCGGAAAGTGAACCGGTTCAGCATGACGTGCAGGTGTACGTCGACCGCCTCGTCGCGCAGCCCCAGATAGCCGCCGAGTTGGCTAGTACACCGCAAGGCGTCGGCGCATTTGCAGTCCAGCTCGCCGAAAAGGCTAACGGCAACCTGGGCTACCTGGACGCACTGGCCCGCGCCCTTGACAGTGCCCTGGCGCGTAAGGATGCTGTGCTGTTAAGAGCGACACTCGACCTCCGGAACCTGCCGGATGAGCTCGAAGACCTCTATGCCTTCTTCCTCCATCAGATCCAGGTCGAAGCTAATGACTTGGCGGTGGGAGTTACTGTTCCGGACAGCTACAAGCCTCTCTACCTGCCTGCATGGCCGGCCGTCTACATGCCGTTGCTGGGTGTACTGGCCGTAGCGGCAGAGCCGTTGACGCCCGATCAGATGAAGGACTTCGGGGGAATCGATGCCGACCCGGCATATGTGAAGGATGCCTTAGGGTGTCTGCACCAATTCCTGGATGATGTAGACGGCCGCTACCGGCTGTATCACGCTACAGTGCCGGACTTTCTGACCGACCCTTCCACCAAAGCCAACCCGCAGACCAACGATCTGTACCAGGACTCAGCCGTATCGCACCGTCGCATCCTACACTACTACCAGCAGTTGGTGGGAGACTGGCCTGCCGCGCGCTGGTCGGAGATGGACAGGTACGGCTGGCGTCATCTCTTGGCGCACGCAGAGCAAGCCGGCGTCGAGCGCCCTGCGCCAGTTCTGTTCGTCATCTGCGACGCCGGCTTTCTGGAAGCCAAGCGCCAGGCCATGACGAGCGCGGTCGCACTTGAGGAAGATTGGACGCGATCTCTGCAGGCGTGTCGAGCAGCTGGCGACTATGCTCGCTTTGTCCGCTATGGGTTGCAGCGGGCACGCCAGTTCATGGAAATCTCTCCGCTGCTGTCGACACCAGTCGCGCGCACGGCTGCGCGGCTGGCCGTTCGCCGAGGGAGTGAGGCTGCAGTCAATCGCCTGGCAGCCGAGATGGCCTTAATCCCCCATCTCCACGCCCGCATTGGTGCTGAGCAAGCACTGCTCGACGAGTTGATTGCGACCGCGGTCAAATACCCGGCGCTCGAACGCCTGGCCCGAAGCCTGCACTCGGCGCTCACGACGCTGCCGTCCGGAGAGGACCGGGATTCCTATCTGGTGAACTATGTCGGTGCCCTAGCCCGTGCCCAGCGCCGCGGGTGGCAGGAGACAGTTCGATCGTACCTAGACGAGGTGAAGAGCCTCTTGCCGCGCGTGTCGTTGCTGGCGATCCTGGCGCGCGGCTGCGCCGAGGACGACGACCTGCAAACAGCGCTCCACCTCTTGCAGGAGGCGCTTGAGCAATGCCAGGGCGTCACCATCGGCGATGACTTCGTGCCCGATCTTCTCCAGATGATGACTGGGGCTGAGCGTGTGCCGCCGGCCACCATCCTCGCGAATGCCCTCGGCGCGATCCTCAGTGCAGCACCATCCCTGGGCGCGCAGGACTGCGCGAACGTTGTGGCCGCCACGCGCACCCAGTTCGACCGGATCATGGACCAATTCGACCTTTCCGAGGCTGCACTGCTGTTGCTTAACCTCAACCGGTTGGCCATCGATGCGCTCGATGCTGCCGGTCTGCGCGATCTTGCTCAGGAGATGGCACGCGAGGTGATGCAGCCTTACTTGCGTATGGCCGCAGACGAGGATGCAACAGGAGCAATTCAAGGTCTCGTTCAGCCCTGGGCTGCTGTCGAGCTACTGGCCCTGCTGCCGATCCTCGCCCACTTTGGCGCCGAACATGATCGTGAGGTATGGTGGCATCTCTTCCGGGGCTGCCTGGCAGATGTCGGCTCGGCCTTGGACCTCCTGTGGATTGCCGAAACTGCAAGTGACCTGTCCACCGCCGATATCGGCGCTTCGGAGGTAAACGCGGTCCTGGAAGCGGTGGAGGAGCGCGCCGAGGCACTCTCTCTCGACGAGGTGGGCTTCGCCATCGCCGGCAACCTGGCACTGGGCTATGGCCGCGCGAATAATCCTGTGCACGCTCGCGATCTCGTCTCTCGCGTTCTCGACCAGGTTAGCGCTCAACAGTTGGGACCATGTCAGTATCCCGAGCAGGCAGCAGGCCGGGCCAACGGATTGACCGCAGTCTGGGCTGCGGCCTGCAGTTGTGGCGAGCGAGATCTGGTGGAACGAACGCTGGCCTGGCTGAAGGAAATTGCATCTACGGTGGTTCCGTTTAACAATCGAGCGGTTGTCTGGCGCCAGGCAATCCCCTCCGTGCGTGATCTTCCAGACCTTGATCTGGCAAGCGATGTTTTTGACCAACTGAAGCTGCGGATGGTCGAGAACGTCGAGCGTGGTCCTTTCCTGGCAACAGCGTGCCAACAATTCGGCGATGCCTATACCGAACTGGCGATGCCTGCGGAAGCGCAGCGCTTACTGGCGGATTGCGTCCGGCTAGCGCACACGACGATGGACGAAAAGCCATTGGTGGAGCTCCTGGCCTTGGCGGCTAGTAATTACGCTCGCCTCGGCGATATCGAGGCCAGCACCGGTCTTCTGAGGGGGCTCCTTCAGGTCATTCCACGCATCGAAGGCGACAACATCCAGGCCGACCGCCTGGATTACGACCTCATTGGGATAGGCGCGCTGGCCAGTGTCTCGCCGTCAGGCAAGGCAGCGGCAGCGCGGTTGCTTGACGAGGCGACAGGCATCGCTCAGTTGATCGGGCTGGACGAATACGCACTCAGGGCATTGGCCGCCGTCGTCCGGACGGCCGCAGCGCACGACCTGGCAGCTCCGGTCGATGCCATGACTGTGCGGCTGCGGAAGCTCAAGGAACCATGGGACAAAACCGGCCTTGTCGCCGTCCTGCAGGTCGCCTGGGCATTGCACCAGGCAGGGAAGGAGCGCGATGCCCAGCAGTTGCTGGGGCAGGTGGAGGCCGCGGTCGAGCACATGCCGCGCGAGGCCGACTACGAACGCCAGGCCGTGTGCCAAGGCTGCGCAGAACTCATTGCGTTTTGCGATGCGATGGGTGCACTCCAGCAGTCGACGCATTGGCGTGAGCTGGCCGGGGCACTGGCTGGTCAGATTCAGGATCCGACTTTTCGCACCAGCGCCTGCGCGGAGCTAGCCCGCATCGAAGCGCGCTGCAAGGATTCTCGCAGCGCCGGAACCTGGCTGGCCGAGGCCATTGATGCCTGGCATCGAATAGAGGAGCGGTTCTATGCGAGTCCCTACATAGGCGATATCTACCGAGCATGGGATGCGATCCCAGACCCGGAGGAACGGTGGGGTCGCGTGGATATCTTGCACACGGTCTTCTATCGTGTTGCAGACCTCGACGAGCGGGATACTTGGCAAGCGCGACTTGCCATCTCGTTCTTGGACGATCGCGCTCGGTTTTGGGAGTTGATGGCTCCTGTCGTCAGCCAAGGCGGGATAGACGTGTTGCTTTCTGCCCTGCACCACACAAAGTCGGTCCCCTCAGAGATCCTGCCGGAAGCCCTGTATGATCTCCTTGAGAAAGCCAGCCGCCTATCACGGCTTGGCTTTGCTGGCTTTGGGCTGCTTGCCACGCAAGCGGGCGTTTGCCACCAGGCTTTGGATTCTCAGGCCGCCGTCTCAGCCCTGGAGACGCTTGAAGCAACGATTCGCGAGGTAGTGACGATGGAACTGCCGACCATCTGAACCACTGCTCTGCCCAACTGAGCACCAAGACGGGTCTGGGCAAGGAAACACGCACAGGAAAACCACATGGCTGAGACACGACCTCAACTCCCCACCACCATCGTCGCCAACATGGATCGATTCACCGGCCGCACCTGGCTCCTACCGCCGTTGCTGGACTGGCTGGAACACGGCGG
>CAZGRL010000095.1:10662-13893 GCA_964528155.1 uncultured Anaerolineaceae bacterium | reverse complement strand
GATGTCTTCCCTATCGATCGAGTGAAAACTGTCCCGCCCAATGGGTCCACCGCCCGCTTCTCCCTCCACGCCTCCCTCTACCCCCTACGCAAATGGCCGCTGATGGAGTCCGATACGACGGCATGAAGTTGGCCATCCCTGCCTGGAGCCTGACTTTGGCTTGTGAATGTCAGGTCCAAGAAAGGGCGCCGTGGCCTGGGAGTGGAGGGGCTCCAAGCATGGCCGGCCGGTGAGGCGCTGCACCCTTAAGCACCTGCGTCCGCAAAGGTTCATGCCAACCCGACCGGGACGCACCCCGGATCGCGGTTCGCTTTGACCGGCTTCGCCGGCTTGTGATAGAATTTACGGACTCTTGCGGGCCAGATAAGCCTCTGGCCTGACACCGATCTTGATCCGTCACTTGGTGTCGGATGACAAGTGACCTGGCGTTCGTAAGAAGGCTCCGAGCCGGGGAGTTTTCACTCAGTCTGCTCCGCTCAAGCCACGAACCGCCAGATCCTCCAATTGTTCGGCCAGCAGTGATGGTTGAGTGGCGCCGGCCAAGCCTGCGAATGCAGACGCCGGCCGGACGAATGCGTGTGCGCGTTCGGCGAACCGCTCTTGCCGGACCCCTCATACATGGCGATCCGCGTCTGGAAGAAATCCGTCCTGGTTCGATCTGAAGTGACCATCATCCTGCGGTCGATCCAGGAGTTCGTCCAGTGAGTCCGGGCAACCCCTTGCACGCTAGTCGGAGTGCGACGGCTTTGAAACCGATCTTGTTCGCTCGTGGAGGGTCGGGATGTCAGTGACCGGTCTTGCCCAGGGTGGCAGTCTGTTCGCGTATGCGCCGCTGGTGATCTTCTTCCCCGTCATGGGACTGCTCATCAACATGATTTTCGGCCGGCGCCTGGGCGAGCGCTTCGCCGGCACCCTGGCCAGCCTTGCTGTTGCCGCAGCTTTCGGCGTGGCGATCGTGGAATTCGTCGCCCTGCAAGGGAGCCCGGAGGGCGAGACGGTCGTCCTTGCCAACTGGATCGCTCTTGGGGGTTTCTCCGTACCCTGGGCGCTCAAGATCGACACGCTCTCCGTCACGATGATGCTGATGGTCACCGGCGTGAGCTTGTTGATCCATGTATACGCGATCGGCTACATGCATACCGACGTCAGGCTGCAAGGAGAGCCTTCCCGCTACACGCGCTTCTTCGTCTTCTTCAACCTGTTTGTCGCGACGATGATGGTCCTGGTGACAGCCGACAACTTTGCGATGATGTTTGTCGGCTGGGAAGGCGTCGGCCTGTGTTCCTACCTCTTGATCGGTTTCTGGTTTGAGAAGGGCAAGGACGGCATCGGAAATGCCATCGCCGGCAAGAAGGCTTTCGTCGTCAATCGTATCGGCGACTTTGGTTTCATGCTGGCGATCTTCCTGGTATTCACAACATTCGGAACGCTGCAATTCGATGAAGTTTTCCGCAAGGCTGAGCTGGCCGGCCCGGCGTTGCAGGGAGTGATCACGGCAATCACCTTGTTCCTGTTGCTGGGCGCGGCCGGCAAGTCGGCGCAGCTGCCTTTGTTCGTATGGCTGCCGGATGCGATGGCCGGCCCGACTCCTGTTTCGGCGTTGATTCACGCGGCGACGATGGTCACCGCCGGGATCTATATGATCGCCAGGAATCACGTCCTCTTCGGCCTGGCGCCGTTCTCGGCCAACATGGTTGCGATCGTGGGCGCGGTGACGGCGCTATTCTCGGCGACCATCGCCGTTGCCCAATTCGACATCAAGAAAGTCCTGGCCTACTCGACGATCAGTCAGCTTGGCTACATGGTCGCGGCCGTCGGCATGGGCGCGTACGTCGCCGGCATGTTTCACTTATTGACCCATGCTTTCTTCAAGGCGCTGCTCTTCCTCTCGGCCGGATCGGTGATCCAGGGGATTGAGCACGGGCACCACGAGGTTGAGGGACACGGTGGCGGGCATGGCCAGGAGTTCGATCCGCAGGACATGCGCAATATGGGTGGACTGCGCTCACGGATGAAGGTCACGTTCTGGGTCTACCTGATCGCGGCGTTGGCAATCTCCGGCATCCCACCTCTGGCGGGCTTCTTCTCCAAGGATGAAATCCTGACGGATGCCATGCATACTCATTTCGGGATCTACTTGCTGCTGGCTGTGGCCGCGTTCTTGACGGCCTTCTACATGTTCCGCCAGATCCTGATGGTCTTCGGTGGTCAGGCGCGCACACAAGCGGCAGCCCATGCCAGAGAGAACCCGCCGGTAATGACCGTCCCGTTGATGGCGCTCGCAGCTCTGGCCATCGTGGGCGGCGGTATCAACCTGCCTGGCGTTCACACGCTGACGGATTGGCTCGGGCACACACTGGAGCACGTTCACCCGACCCCGTTTGAACTCACCATTTCAGGAACATCGACCATTGTGGCTCTCCTGGCGATCGCACTCGCCTGGAGGCTGTACGGCAGGTGCCTCGCCGCCGAAGGTGGCAAAACCGAACCGCTGCGGCGCTTGCTCGGTCCGGTCTTCGTCGGCATGGAGCGCAAGTGGTGGGTTGATGAGTTGTATGACTTCATCGTCGTCCGCCCCTATCGAGGGTTGGCGAACGCTCTGGTTATACGCGAGGGACTGCCCGAATCGGGCAGCGAGATCTGGGAGCGCTGGGTCCATCGGGGGCTGATCGGAGGCGGGTACCAGCTGTTCTCGTCTTTCTTGGCCAACGCTGTCGACTTGAAGATCATCGATGACCTGGCCAACAATCTGGGGCGTTCGATCCAAGCTCTTGGTGCTCGTCTGCGCCGGACCCAGACGGGTTACGTGCGCAATTATGCGCTTGTCGTACTCGCCGGGGCGATCGTGATCCTGGGGTACATGATCCTTCAATTTCGTTAAACCGTGACGTCCCGCAGGTGGGAGCGAACCGCGCTCGCCTGCTCATTCTCCGGGGCTGTCACAAAGGAAAGGAACGCAAATGGATCTTCTGACGCTTGTCGTGTTCTTCCCGGTCGTTGGGGCCATTGCGATCCTCTTCATTCGTGAGGAGCAGAAAGGCGCTATCCGCTGGACGGCGTTGATCAGTTCGCTCGTGACCCTGGGGCTGGCGATCCTGGTTCTTGCCCGATTCGACATCGCCAATCCCGAACTCCAGATGGTCATTCGCGCACCGTGGATCGAAGTCGGCGGCTACCAGATCTCGTATCAATTGGGCGTCGATGGGCTGAGCATCCTCCTGCTCCTGCTGA
>CAZGRL010000095.1:0-10652 GCA_964528155.1 uncultured Anaerolineaceae bacterium | reverse complement strand
GCCGTCGAGGACGGCGTCAAGAACTTCATGATCTTCTTCCTCTTGCTTGAAACGGGGATGCTCGGTGTTTTCCTTTCGCTTGACTTGTTCCTTTTCTACATCTTCTGGGAGTTCAGCCTGGTCCCGATGTACTTCTTGATCGGCCTGTACGGTGGGCCTCGGCGGATCTATGCGGCCATCAAGTTCTTCCTGTACACCATGGCAGGTTCGGTGCTGATGTTGCTGGCAATCCTGTGGCTGGGAATCGCCGGGCACACGTTCTCGCTGCCGGATCTTGTCGCTGGCGCGAACATCCCGACGAACATTCAACTTTGGCTATTCCTGGCGTTCGCCGCGGCGTTTGCCATCAAAGTCCCAATGTGGCCCCTGCATTCGTGGCTCCCGGACGCCCACGTCGAAGCCCCGACAGCCGGGTCGGTTATCCTCGCCGGTGTTCTGCTGAAGATGGGAAGCTACGGCTTCTTGCGCTTCAACCTGTCGCTGTTCCCCCAGGCGGCCATCCAACTGGCGCCATGGCTGGCGGGGATCGCCGTCGTCGGGATCATTTACGGTGCCATCGTGTCGTTCGCCCAAACGGATGTCAAGAAGCTTGTGGCTTTCTCGTCGGTGAGCCATATGGGCTTTGTGATGCTTGGATTGTTCGCGCTCAACGGGCAAGGCTTGCAGGGAAGCCTGCTGCAGATGGTGAACCACGGATTGAGCACAGGCGCGCTGTTCTTGATCGTCGGGATGATCTACGAGCGGCGGCATACGCGTGAGATGAGCCAATTCGGCGGACTGTGGAAGATCATGCCGATCTACGCCGCGTTCGCATTGGTCGTATGTCTCTCATCTATGGCGCTGCCGGGGTTGAACGGCTTTGTCGGGGAGTTCACGATCTTGCTCGGCAGCTTCGGGTCAAAGGTGCTGAACACGAGTCTGTTCGCGGCCATCGCCGCCTTGGGTGTCATTCTGGCGGCGGTCTACATCCTGACGATGTACCAGAAGATGTTCTTGGGTCCGGTCACTCACGAGGAGAACAAGGGGCTCAAGGATATCCGAGCGCGGGAGATCCTCACTCTGCTTCCGCTGATTGTGCTGATCTTCTGGATCGGGCTGTACCCGAAGCCATTCTTCGATTTGATGGGGCCGTCGATCGCCAAGCTTGCCCAGGGGTTGCAGGCAGCTGCGATCGCCATGCACTGATCCGCTACCGGGCGACCACCAGGCGCGCCTCCTTCCCAAGGGGGATTGTGAGGGGAGGAAGATGCCAGATGGGTCTCGGCCATGCGGCCGCGGCTGGTCTGAGAAGACACTTGAGGTCGGTGGATTGGCTGACACGGCGGCGCACGTAACGATTTCGGGACGTGTCCAGGGGGTGAACTTTCGCTATTACACGGTGAGGAAGGCGCGCGAGCTCGGGGTTACCGGTTGGGTTCGAAACCTGCGCGACGGGCGGGTGGAGGCGACATTCGAGGGGGACGAATCATCGGTGCGCGAGGTCGTCGATTGGTGTCATCATGGGCCGCCTTCCGCCCGTGTCATCGAAGTCGTGGTCGAATGGGAACCCCCCACAGATTCTTACCAGGAGTTCGCCGTCCGCTGGTAGTCCGATCTCGCTCGGATTGACGGGGCTTGCCCACAGCTCGTGAAACGCCAGCTTACGCTGAGCAAGTCAGATTCGTCGGAGATGATAAGAGCGGCGCCCGAAACCAGGCGCCGCTCATCATTTGTTGTCGCCTCGCTCGATCAAGTGGCGCTCACACTCCGCAGGCTGAACACGTTCCGCCGCTGCAATGAGCGCAGCCAGAGCTCGTCCCGGCGACGGCACGCCCGCCGCTCTGGGCGAAGAACACCGATATGGTGCGCGAGGTGTGCTCGCTCTCGCATTCGACACAGGTGATCGGTGAATCGGCCTCGGCCATCGGCCGAAAGGCATCGAATTGCTCGTGACAGTCAAGGCAAACGTACTCGTAGATGGGCATTCGGGCTCCAGATTCGCTATATCTTGTGTGATTCTAACTCCCAGTCTGGGCCAGGTCAATCTGGTGTGGCGGCCGCGTCTACTCCATCACGTGGCCTCGCAGAAATGAGAGCGCAGGCGGCGCAGCCGCCTGCGCTCTCATTTCTGCGGACATTCCCCCCCCCGCCAATGCCGACTCCAGCCATTCATCAAGTCGGTGGTCGGGGGAGGGCTCAGGGGTGGGGGCCTTCGTCCCTTCAGCTCATAGTCAGAACGGACAAATGGTGGGACGCCCTCACGAGCGCGGGTTGGGTGTGATCTGCTTTGGACGTCTATTGACCGGGAGATGGGCAGGTCGGGCCCGCCGCGTTTGACGCGGGCGTGAGATGGGAGGAGCTTGAGAAGGCTCAGTCCGGTCGGCGGATCTGATGAATGTCGAAGTCCCGAGCGACGCTGACGTTGGGGAAGACCTTGCTGGCTTCTTCATAGATCTCGCGCTCGCGGTAGCGGCGGGAGATGTGTGTGAGCAAGAGCTTGCCGACGCCCGCGTCGCGCGCCAGTTGGGCCGCCTGCAGGGCCGTCAGGTGACCGAACTCGCGCGCGAGATCGGCCTCGACCTCCAGGTAGGTCGCCTCAATCACCAGTCCGTCTGCCTCGCGACAGTGTTCGATCAGCCCCTCCGTCCTTCCGCAATCGCCGACGTGCACAAAGCGCGTCCCGCGGCGTGCAGGTCCGAGTACGTCTTCGGGAGACACAACCTTGCCGTCAGGCAATGTGACCGACAACCCTTTGACCAGGTCGCCGCGGATCGGCCCGGCCGGGACGCCGAGCTCTTCGGCCCGACCTGGGAGGAACGGGCGGTGGGCAGATTCCTCGAAAACGAAGCCGTAGCAACCCGGCCCGCGGTGAGAGACGGGGAACGCCGAGAGGCGAAAGCTCTCATTCTCGATCAAGACGCCGTCATGGATCTCGATCAGTTCAATCTCGATCGGCGGGCGGCCTCCGCGCAACACGACTCCGAAAAGCAAGTCCCTGATCCTCTCCATCGCCCAGGCGCCGGCCCAGATTTCGAGATGCTCTATCGCCTCCCAGCGCGAGAAAGTTGACAGAAGGCCGGCCAGCCCCAGGATGTGGTCAAGGTGTCCATGGGTGATGAGGATGCGGTTGAGGCGACGGAAACCTATCCCCGAACGCAAGATCTGGCGTTGGGTTCCTTCGCCGCAATCAATCAGGAATCGATGGTCGCGAAAGCTGACCACCTGAGCCGATAGGCCGCGGTGGACCGAGGGAGCCGAGGCAGATGTCCCAAGGAAGATGAGGTCGAACACGGGGGACCCCCGAGACAGACGAACATGCGGCCCGGAGGCCGACCTTTCCATTGTACCTTAACCACTACCCAGCCATCTCTTCCCGGCCCGCGAGGCGTTGGAGAGACGACGGCACCGTGAACGATCCGTACTGATGAATGCGAGCGAAGCCCCAGCGCGGAGGCATGCCCCCGCGCGTTGGGATTGGAGCGCGTTCGCTGCGAGATCGCCTCGAGACAAAAGAGAGCCGCGGGCGCGATCCACAAGCGGCTTTGTCAATCACGGGCTGGCACAGGGGCGATTGCGGCCCAATTGAAAAGGTCGTCAATTCGGGATCATGCCGTCCGTGCGACGGCTGTCAGAGCGAGGACGACGAAAGCCAGAATGAGATTCAGCCAGATGGAACGGGCCTGGAGCACGGCGAGCCGCGCCGCGCTCGGCCCAACTTCCGCTTTGGCCGCACGGGCAAGCATCATTCGACTCATTTGCGGGTAGAGAATCCACGTCTGGTATGCCGCGACCAGGATCATGGCGCCGATGACCAGGTGTTTGGATAGGATCGCCGCGGACCACAGGTTGTCGATCGCCAGAAAACCCATGTAGTTCGAACTGTTGCTCATCTGGGTCAGGCCGGTTGCGATCAACACTGCAAGGCTGAGCCAAGCCAGCGGATCGAATCGCCGCCGCACGGATTCAAGAAGACGAGCCTGATCCTCCGATGGTGACGCCTTAGACAGCGCGGGGGTGAGAACGGCCGCCTGGAAGAATATGCCGCCGATCCATACAATGGTCGCCGCCATGTGCAGCCAATAGGAAGCCCGCAGGCCCCAGATTGGCAAGAGCTCAGCCCTCAGGTGTGGGTCCGCCGCCCGGGCTCTCGGTAGCGGTCGGGAGCGGCTCACCCGTCGATGTCGGTTCCGGCGGCGGAGCTGAGAGCTCCTCACAGCGATCGACGAGGAACGAGCCGAATTCGTACACGCGCGCCAGAGCGGGGATGTCGGGAGGGAATTCCCACTGAGTGTACTGCTCGGAGGCGGCGCAGATGTTGTTTGTCTCACTCATGTAGTCGGCGTAGGCGTCGGCCGCCGTCGACAGTTTGTTACACGAGTCCCACAGTCCAGCCAGGCAGAGCTGGAGGAAGTCGTTGGTGGCCTGCGGCCAGTTCAAGCCCATGTTGCTATTGGCCGACAGGTAGAGGCGCGCCGAGGTCCGCCAACTGACTGCCTCTGAATCCAGCGGCCCGAAGCTCTCGGCGAGTGCCAGGTCATACAGACCCTGTTCCAGATCCCAGTCCTCCCGAATGCGTTGGAGCGCCCGGGCACGCAACGCGCCGTAAAGCAATCCGTCCACCTGGACCGCCTGGAAACTCGCATCCTTGGCTCGAAGGGCGATGAGAGTATCGATGGCTCCAGACCAGTCCTGGTTGTCGTAGGCCGCCTTGGCCTGGTTCAACAGGTCTTCGACGGGGGCCAGGTTTGGGGTCGGCGTCAAGACCGGTACCGGCGTCTCCGTTGGTGCGTTCAACGCCAACAAGGCTTCTGCCAGGCGGTCAGCCACACCCGGATAGCCTGGATCGATGCGACTGACATACTCGAGCCGTTGACGGGCAATCTCAAACCGGCCCGCCGCCAGGTCTTCGACCCCCAGATTGAACTGCTCGTCAGCCTGTTCGGCTAGCGCGCTCTGTTGATCAACCTCTCTCTGGTTGACGCCAGCGGAATAGCCGATGGCGGCGGCGATGATCAAAGCCGCCGGGATGATCAACAGAAACCAGCGCAGCGTTCTCCAAAGTTGTGAGCGCTTGCTGGAGAGTGGGCTTTGAGTTTCTTGTGTGGGCTCGTCCGCTGGATGACTTGGTTGAGTCTGCTCCAGACCGACCGAGGGGGGAGTGTCGGCTGCCATGCGCCGCATTATACCGTACGCAGGCCACGCGTTCCTATTCTGTTGCACTCCCCTCGGAAAACAGCTGGATGTAGGTATGATGGGCGGCGAAGCCGCCCATCATACCTACATCCAGCATCTCCGCTCCGCGGCGTGCAACATACCGCAGGACACACCCCGCGAGAACGCTCGCCTTGACGGTCGAAGAGTCGGGATGGTAATATCCTCGATTGGCCTCGGTATTAGCCGGGGGAACCTACACAATCATGTATCTCAGCGGTAGCAAGTGGCAAACCAAGAAAACACGCAGGCGTCGATCGGACCCCTTGCGGATCCTGCTGCTTCTGGCTTTGATCGCCGGTGCGGTATACGTCGAGCGTGTGATCGTCCCCACCGTGCCGCCGCTCTTCGTGCCGACCCCTACGCCGACGCAGAACCCGGCGACAATCATCCTCGAGGCCGAGACCCTGGCTCAGGCCGGGAAGCTGAGCCAGGCTGAAGAAGCCTACCAACGCGCGATAGAAGTCGACCCGGAGGACGCAAACACCTACGTCGCGTTGGCGCGCGTTCAGGTGTTCGCCGGCAAGTACGCCGAGGCCGAGACGAATGCCCGCAATGCGCTTCTGGTCGACCCGAACTCCGCCCTGGCTAACGCCGTCCTGGCGTGGTCGCTGGATTTCCAGGCGTCTCAAGCCGAATCCGAGCAAGATCGAACGCAGATGATGCTTGAGGCGGAGACCAAGATCGGTCAGGCCCTCAATCTGGACCCCAACTCGGCGCTGGCGCGCGCCTACCACGCAGAAATTCTGATGGACTCGGGTGATTACGCAGGCGCCCTCGACGAAGCGCGGGCCTCACTCGACATCAACCCGGACACCCTGGAGGGTCAGCGGGCCATGGGTTATGTGTGGGAGAGGACCGGCAACTACGAGCAGGCGATCGAAGCCTATCAGACCGCCTTGCGAATCAACCGCAACCTGCCATTGCTCCATATCTCGCTTGGGGACATGTATCTCGCAGAAGGGAACACCGATCAGGCGGTCGCCAGCTATCTCAACGCGGTCGCCCTCAATCCCACGAGCACCGAGCCTTTGAGCCGCATCGTGCTGGCTTATGCCAGGGTCGGCGACTACGGCATCGCCAGCCAATACGCGACCAATGCCGTGGATCAAGACCCAACCAATCCCCGCCTGCGAGGCAACCTGGGACGCATGTATTACAAAAACAATGAGATCCAGAAGGCGGTCGAGCAGCTGGGATTGGCCATCCAGGGTGGCCAACTTGAAGATGGTAGCTGGGTCCAGGGCCTGCAGCTCGACCCGGGTGACTCGCGCGTCGTCGAGTTCTACTACACCTACGGCCTGGCGCTGGCCAAGAACAATCAGTGTTCCGACGCGATCCCGATCTTTGAGGCTCTCCTACGGACGGCGTCGGACGATGAGATCGCCGTGGCCAACTCCTACGAAGGCTTGGTCATTTGTGGCGCGATCGAGCCCACAGCTACGCCCAAGCCCGAGACCACCGGTTAGGGATGACACGCTCATGCAACCCGGCCGCCATCGGTCATTCCAGAGGCCCCTCCAGTTTCTGGCGCAATGGCTCGTCTGTGATCGAACCCTGCGCGGCTGATCGGCCAAGCGGATGAGTCGAAGGTCCCGTCCGAACGGATATATCGCGGATAGGCTCAGGAAGAAGCTCACGTGAGAGTCCCCCGCGACCGGATGCCTTTCGGGGATAGCGGCCGTAGATCCAACATCTGGCGCATGGCTGCGTACATCCTACTGATCGGCGGCGGGGTTATGTTGACGCGCATGGTCGAGGCGGGGCGAGTGCAGCCGCTCTTCCTGCCCACGCCAACCTCGGCGCGAACCGCCGAGTCCTATATTGAGATCGGGCAGACCTACTTCGATGCCGGCAACCTGACCGAGGCCATCGCCTCATTCCAGTCGGCGGTCGAGCAAAATCCGGATGACGTCGCAGTCTGGGCGGAGCTGGCGCGGATCCAGACCTACTCCAGTGAGCTTCAGCCGACGTTCCAGGCGCGCTCTCAACGTCTGACCGAAGCCAGAGCATCGATCGACAAGGCGGTGGAGATCAATCCCGATGACGCCACAGCCTACGCAATCCGGATTCTGGTGTATGACTGGTCGGCCTCCGCGGCGCTGGACGACCCTGCCCAGCGCCAGGAGTTTCTATCGGAGGCTGAGACTTCTGCCCAACGGGCCAGCTTGCTCGATCCGGGCAGCCTGCTGGTTCAGGCCCTGGGTGCTGAGGTCTCGATCGACCAGCAGCGATTCACTCAGGCCCTCGACAATGCCGCCGCGGCGGCCGAGCAGATCGCCGACGATGATCCGTACAGCATGGACGTCCATCGAGTGTATGGAACTGTGCTCGAGGGGAACGGCGCTTATAACCAGGCGATCGAAGAGTACAAGAAGGCCGTCGATGCGAACCCCAACATGACCTTCCTGTATCTGCGGATCGGAGCGAACTACCGCATTCTGGCGGGGAAGTCCCTCTCCCCGCCAGAACGTTCGAACCTGATCGACCTGTCACTGGAGGCCTTTGACCAAGCAGCCAGGATCAACGAACAGAACGGGGTCGAAGACCCGACACCCTACAAGGCCATCGGCAGGACGTACCTGCAGGATGGAGAGTTCTTTGTCGCTGCGGCGAACGTGCTCAGCGCGCTGGCGATTGATCCCGGGAACTCCGAGACCTATGGATTCCTGGGGATCGTTTATTACAAGGCTCGCAACTACGAGAACGCTCTTAGCGTGCTCCAGTGCGCCATCGACGGCTGCACCGCCCAGGAAAGCAGCGCACTGCTCTGCGATCTCAATGTCTACTTGTGCGACCCGGAGGATCCGGCCTCCCTCACCCACGGCCGGGAAGTCGTCGGACTTCCGCTGAGCGCCACCAGCCTGGAGATTTACTACACGTATGACTCGGCTCTCGCCGCCGGGAAGGAATGCGACCGGGCTGATCGGGTGTCTCAAGAGCTGATGGCCGCCTACGGCCAGGACCCGATCGTGCGTGATATCGTCCAGGAGAACCAGGCAATCTGCGCCGGGGTCATAGCCGTCCCTAGCCCCGAGGCGACGGAACCGGCGATGACCCCCACCCCGACTCCTTAAGATCCCCGTTCTGCCTCGTGCTGCCTCTTGACACTCGCCTGCGACTCTTGTAAACTACGGCCGCATGTTAGCACTCTCACGACTCGAGTGCTAACGTTTCGCCTTGTGGCTATTTTACTCACCTGTATCCCATATTCCCACATCTTCAGGAGGTTCGAATGTCCCTTAAGCTCAAACCGCTTTCCGATCGCCTGGTTGTCAAGCCGCTGGAGCAGGAAGAGGTAACCCCGAGCGGGATCGTGCTCCCCGAGACAGCCAAAGAGAAGCCGCAGAAAGGTGAGGTCATGGCGGTCGGGCCGGGCGCACGCGACGAAGACGGCAAGAGGATCGCCATGGACGTCTCCGTCGGCGACAAGGTCCTGTTCGCCAAGTATGCCGGCACCGAAATCAAGGTCGACGGCGACAAGCTACTCATTCTGCGAGAGAGCGACATCCTGGCTGTGGTCGAAGAGTAGCCAGGCAGGGGTCGTCAGGTGTTCAGGGGACCCCTGAAGGTTCATGCGGACGACCAGGCTTGACAATCTCATCATAGGAGTGTTGAAGAAATGGCTGCTAAGCAACTTGCATTTTCAGAGGATGCCCGTCGCAGATTGAAGAATGGGGTGGATGCCATCGCCACGGCGGTCGCCACGACGCTCGGGCCGAAAGGCCGTAACGTTGCGCTGGATCGGAAGTTCGGCTCACCCACGATCACCCACGACGGCGTCACCGTGGCCAAGGAGATCGAGCTCGAGGATCCTTTCGAGAACATGGGGGCTCAGCTTCTCAAGGAAGCCGCCACCAAGACCAACGATATCGCCGGCGACGGGACGACCACCTCGACCGTCCTGGCGCACGCCATGGTCACCGAAGGCTTGAAAAACCTCGCCGCCGGCTCCAACCCGATGATGCTCAAGCGTGGCATCGAAGCCGCCGCCAAGAAGCTCTCTGAAGCCATCACCGAGCAGGCGATCGATGTCACGACCAAGGAAGAGATCGCCTCGGTCGCCGCCATCTCGGCGCAGGATAAGGAGATCGGTGAGCTGATCGCCGAGGTGATGGACAAAGTCGGCAAAGACGGCGTGATCACTGTCGAAGAGTCGAAAGGGCTCGAATTCGAGACCGAGTATGTCGAAGGTATGCAATTCGATCGTGGCTATATATCGGCGTACTTTGTCACCGATCCAGAGCACATGGAAGCCAGCATCTCGGAGCCGTACCTCCTGATCCACGACAAGAAGATCTCCGCCGCGACCGACATCGTCCCGATCCTTGAGAAACTGGTCCAGATCGGCAAGCGCGAGCTGGTCGTCATCGCCGAGGACATCGATGGCGAAGCCCTGGCGACCCTGGTGCTGAACAAGCTGCGGGGCATGCTCAACGTCGTCGCGGTGAAGGCCCCCGGCTTCGGCGACCGCCGCAAGGCGATGCTGCAGGATATCGCCATCCTCACTGGCGGAACCGTCATCACTGAGGAACTCGGCCGAAAGCTTGAATCTGTTACTCTGAATGACTTGGGCAAGGCCGGCAAAGTCGTGGCCACCAAGGAAGACACGACTATCGTTGAAGGCCAAGGCGATTCCGCCAAGATCAAGGGTCGGATTGAGGAGATCAAGGTCGAAATCGATAAGTCGACCAGCGACTACGACAAGGAGAAGCTCCAGGAGCGGCTGGCGAAGCTCTCCGGGGGCGTGGCCGTGATTAGGGTCGGAGCTGCCACGGAAACGGAGCTCAAAGAGAAGAAGCATCGGGTCGAGGACGCTTTGTCGGCGACCCGGGCCGCGGTCGAAGAAGGCATCGTCCCCGGCGGTGGGGTCGCATTGATTAACGCCAGGGATTCGATCAAGAACATGAAGATGGATGACGAGGACGCCAATATCGGGGTCAACGTCGTCCGGCGTGCGCTCGAGGTCCCGATGCGCAAGCTCGCGGAGAACGCCGGGCAGGACGGCGCAGTGGTCATGGATACCGTGCGCCGGACCCAGAGCCAGAAGAAGAACCTCAACATCGGCTATGATGTCCTCGCCGGGGAGTACGTCGACATGGTCAAGGGCGGGATCATCGATCCTGCCAAGGTCACCAAAGGCGCCTTGGAAAACGCCGCTTCGATCGCCGCCATGATCCTGACTACGGAAGCGCTGATCACCGATGTGCCCGAGAAGGATAGGCCAGCGCCGCCCCAGATGCCGGAGTACTAGACGTCAGCCAGAGAATCTGAATCAGTATGCCGGGGCGAGGTCGCGAGACGACCTCGCCCCGGTTTGCGTATATGGTAGTGGATGAATTGCGCTCACGTGGGCGAGGCGAAGTGCGAGATCGCTTGAGGGCGATGACCATCGCATCATTGTCAGACTGATGTCACGTGGGCGAGCGCCGATCTGGCATAATTCCTGGCGAGAAGAGGCT
>CAZGRL010000094.1:0-13930 GCA_964528155.1 uncultured Anaerolineaceae bacterium | reverse complement strand
CACTTCCACCAGCGCGAAGTGCGTCTCCTTCTCGTGGGCCAAGCTATCCCAGGCGATTCTCAACTCGAGAAGCAACCGCAGCCCCGTTGCTGGGATCGCGTCTGGATTCGAAAACCGGGCGTGAATCTCTCTGGTCTGCCTAGGAGCCACTTTGATCTCTAGAGTCCCACTTGGAGGATTCGAGTCAATGGTGCTGTAACCGCTCAGAAGCGTCCTGCAACAAAGAACACCCGCCGCGTAGATGCTGGTGTAGAGATCAAAGGCTCCTACGCTGAGGGAGTACCCATCGTGAAGGTTGGTCAATGCCAGGGAGATGTCAACATCCCCGTCATCATTGGTGGCCCCAACCCTAACTAGGGCATATTCCCCCAGCGGGATCTCCTCCCCAACTTCATACGCTTGCCCCAGCTCCTGGTCGAAGAGGTCGCTGGGCGAAAGTTGCGCGAGGTCTCCCTCAACGTCGCCGGTTGCTTCCCTTGGCCCATAAGACGGGACCAGGGTCAAGAGCAGGCTGTCCGCGCTCCTATATCGCGCAGAGACGGACTTTGGATGAGCATCTTGTGGAATTTCAAAGGTGAAGACATTTAGGACCCCTTCTTCGCCAAGCCCGAGAGTATCCCTGTAGCCGAAAACGAGAACCCCCGGCGGCAGTGCACCGTAGGACATATGGCCACATGGCGCATTTGTTGCCTGGTAAAGGTAGCCCTCACTGGTCATTAGCACCGGAGGTTCTACGCTCCACATGCACACGCCAAGATGCTGCCCAAACGTGTCGGCATTGGAAACTTCGTAACTCCACCAGTCTTGGGACAGATTCTCTGCCCCAACGACAAGCTGCAAGAGGTCCGTTCCCATACCTGTCTCCCTGCGACCGCCGACCCAAGCGCGAAGTCCTAGCTCCGGCTCTGCAGCACCTGCGGTCGGAGCTCCTATCCCACCCTGGGAGGGAGTCCCCAGGTCACCATTGGCCAAGGTCGGCGCGCTCGGTCCCTGAGGCATGACACTCGCAGAGAGAGCAATTGGGGTAGCTTCTTTCTCTCCAAGAGAATCAGGGAGAGATAGGCTGCATGCCAGGCTTCCCATGAGCATGATCACCACAAAGGCAATTGCCCTCTTCATCTCATCCTCCGATCAAGGTCTCCTGCTCACTCTTCGGGCTTGAAGGGACAATTCCTCTCTAAGTCATTATATGGGTCGATTTCTGTACTAGGCTATGGCGAGACACGAATCGAAACTGCCGCCCAACGGTCGGCGTCACCCGTGCTGTGGGCGCGACGAGGCGAAGGCGGCTGCAAGCCAGCATTAGCCTACCGGCAGCCAAAATCAAACGCTGAAATCCGGCAGGAGGCTTCATTGCTTCGACCATGCTGCAGTCAGTCCTCCATCGGTTGTGGCTACTTCTTTCGCCTCTCCACCTTCTTCAAGGTGCTTGCCGCTAGCTCGCGGATGAACGGCTCCGGATCCGTCTCGGCCTTTTGCTGCTGTTTCCCCGCCAACTGCGGGGATCTGAACCGGTCCACCGATTTCAGCGTCACTTTGCGGATCCCGGCATCTGGATCATTTCTCAACAAGTCCAGCACCCTTTCCGCCTGAACTTCTGGAAGGTTGCGAACGCGCGAGGCGGCACGGCCGAATACGATCAAGATAGGTATAAATGCAGAGCTTGTGTCTCCGGCGGGATCGTAGGGCGGTCGACAAGTCTCCTTAAGCATGGGCGTCCGGGCAGATGTCGCCTGGGGCCTTGAGACATGGGAGGAGCTTTCCCCCCGCTCGGTTCCCTGGTTATGTCACATCTCCTTGCTATCGAAGAATCGTCCCATCCCATCAACCACAGCTGATTCCCAACTTTTCACTTACTCTCTCGCCGAATCCGCCCCGGCCAGTGTACCTTCGAAGCCGGTTGAACAGGAGCCTAGGCGGCGCGAAAATGACTACAGCGCCTCAAGCCGGACGGTTCACCCTGAGGCCACTCGCTGATTCGCCTACACCCACGCAAACCATACCGGGAAAGATGCTGTCTCCCCTCTGTCAGGGAGGTTCACCTTGCGCAAGAGAATCCCGACACTCCTAACCGCTTTGATTGTCTCTTCCCTGTCCTGCAACTTTCTGACTCCGCCTCAGCCTTCATTTGGGAGGCCGACGTCTACGGCGCCGCAACCACACTTCGAGTCCCCCCCTAGCACCCCAAGCCAACACTATCCCACTTCGACTCCGCCAGCTCTTCCACCGGGTCCCGTAACCAGTGTCACGCCCCTCGCGTCCGGTCAGATTTCCGCTCATGCTGGGGCACTAGTCGATACCAAGCCAACCGACGTCGACGGTCACGCGACCATTGAAGATGCCCATGCGGGTGTCCTTGTGCGTGTCAGGGTCGAAGATGCACAAGATCGACGTCCCCTCCCCCACGTTCTTGTACACTGGATGTCTTATGCGGGCCAGTTCGTCATAATCGCTGTCGATCCTCAGGGGGCCTATCTTCCAGCCACGCAAAGCGGAATGCTTGCTGAACTAACTCAAACCGTTGGCGGCGATCATTCCATCTCCCTTGGTTCAGTACCTCCGAGGCAGGCTTGGGACCTAGTCGAACTCGTTCTCAGCCTCATGGGCGGCATAGAGGACATCAACTCCCTCTCCGGCCTAGCACAGTACATTGCGGACTGGCCGGACATCGTGGCCAACGCCGGATTTGAAGGCTGGTACACAGAATACTGCCTAACCGGGGAGCAGATGGTCAACCTATTCAGTGCGAGCGGCCTGCTGATACCAGGTGCTGGCTCCATTGCGGCTCAAGGACCAGAGCTAATCCTGGCGACCGGGCTGGCGATTTCCATGCACATTCTCGAGCAGGACGCAGAGACCTACATCATCTCTATGGAAGGTCGGCATCGACTGCGCTTCTACATTAGCCCATTCCCCTGGCTTTTCTTCACCTACAACGGATCATGTGACGGACCCGTAGGGACCGGACCCACTTCTTCGCTCAATGGCCGAATTGCCTTTGTTTCCTCGCGAGACGGCAATTGGGATATCTTCACCATGGATCCCGACGGTGGGAATGTAACAAACTTGACGAACAGTCCTTCAACAGACGCTGATCCGTCCTGGTCCCGGGACGGGACGAAGATTGCTTTCACAGTCACCGTCCCCGGCGAGCAGGACATCTATACAATGATGTCGGATGGGTCCCAACAACAGCATCTTGCATTCCCGCAGTCGAGTGAGTTGGACCCAACATGGTCCCCAGACGGCGAGATTGCCTTTTCTCGGGCTGTGTGGGGATCTGGGATTCACGATATCAGGAATGAAGTCTATGCGGTCCACACAGATGGCACTGGTCTTGTCAATCTGACGAATCGCCCAACTCCAGATAGTTCTCCTCATTGGTCGCCCGATGGCAAGAGGATTGTCTTCACATCAGCCCGTGATGGTAACTGGGAGATTTACGTGATGGATTCTGATGGAACAAACCAGCTCAGGCTTACAAGAACTCAGGCTGACGAGTTCGAACCCAAGTGGTCCCCCGATGGCTCCATGATCACATTTGTGAGTGAACGTGATGGCAACTATGAGATCTACATCATGCGAAGCGATGGGAGTGACCTACTGCGGCTAACCGACGACCCGGCCAGAGACTTCTTCCCCGCGTGGTCTCCTGATGGAACCGAGATCGCATTTGCATCGTGGAGAGACGGAAATGTGGAAATCTATGTCGTAAACGCGGACGGCACGGGGCTGACGAATCTGACCAACAACCCGGCTGACGACTTTGACCCCGACTGGGCAGTCGGCACGGACAGTGCCATACCGAATTAGATAGCAAAGAAATCACTCCATGTATATGCTCACCGTTCAGTCGGGCTCACCTCGTCACGCACAGTCTCGCCAGTGGTCAGGGGGTGATCTTGGACCGCTCTTCACCCATCTGGTGCAGGAGCCATGGCCGCCGGACATGGCAAGCAAAGGGCTCAATTCGAACTGGCCCCTGGAGGGACTGCAAGCGATCAGCGAAATCTAAATCGCACACGAGGAATCACTTCTTGAACGGCCGCCACCATCTATGGCTGGTGGCAATGCTCCAGGGCGGTCGAGGAATGGGAACCCTTAAGACCTCGGCCCTTCTTGTGGCATTGAGATCTCACGCTACGGAATGTGAACTATTTATAGGACCGCTTCGTGGGATTTAGCAGCATTGGAGCTGAATGCTCTAAGGTACCCTTTTTGAATCCGTAGGGACTGCCTGCGATTCGAATGATCTTGCTTCTGCGGCCTAGTGGGCGTGCGTGCAGAACCAAGTGCATATTCATGCGATGTAAGGCAACCGCCTCAAGTTTCTCCTGGATACCTTCTCCTGGTAACCACTCAGGAGGCTTAAGGGGGCGAGCAAGGTCCAATGAGTCGGCCCCCATCGTCCATCAGCACAAGATTCAGGTCTAGGTACCGTGATGGAAGCAGAAAACCGATACTGCCCTAACCGCCCTGGCGAGGGCCCAACACGGGTTCATCATACATGGACTTGGACGATCCAACTTAGCCGCGACATAGTTGCATCTTCTCGAGAACGACGAAGCCACTCATGATATGGTCGTCACGCTCTGTCTGCCGCTATACGGAACGGATTCGGTGTCAGCAGATCGTAGCCGCTCCTCATGGTCGGATCAATCTCACTGCGATGGTGTCTTCCAGGAGAATGTGCGTAGCCCGGATTCTGCCTTTTGCCCATACTCCTGGACGGCGCCATCCTTCGCGAACAGCTCCGCCCCGCGCTCGAGGAACCCCTTCTTCCACAGCCCCACCCGAACTAAGGTGGATCCCATACTGCTTAGCGATCTGCCCGGGCGTTTTCTAGCCCGTCAGCGCCTCCACCACCACTTGGAACTTCAACTTCAGCGAATACCTCTTCTTGGCCATCGCTTCGCCCTTCCTCTAGCACAGCCCTGGCCGCAGCATACATCACGTTCCGACAAGGTCAACTCCAAATTGCACGCATATCCTACTCTCGGGGGTCACAACCTCGTCCTATCGTTGTTTGTTTCATGTGCGCGTGTGCGCAAGAGTCAAGACTATCGTCCTGCGACTGTAGGGCTCCGACTCCTTGTTCTTGCGGATGGTCTCATTGAGGCCGGTCCGGGATGGACATTGGGCCTATGTAGCGACCGTCCTGGTCCGTTAGAACCAGCTTGAGATTCTCGACCCACGAAGGTGCGAGGAAGCCCATGCTGACTTCCCCCGTCTGACCCGGCCCTACAGAGTAGAATGGGCTGAAATCGGACCCATACCCACTCATTCCCCAGCCAAGTCTGTGAACTATCCCGTCGTCGCCGACCACATAGCCATCGAAGGTCCCTTTGGCGTCGTAACCACCACTTGCGTTGGTCAGCGCGAATCGGAGATATACTTCCTCGGGGCCCTCAGTTGAGCCCCTTCTCTCAATCGACTCGAGATTGAGGGTTCCAACCCCATCGATCGCAACTGCCTCTTTGATACTCGGCACTTGCCGGGTTGTTGGCTACACTATCGCTCCCCCCTCGGTCATCTTGAGAGTGACGGCCGCGAGCGGTTCAGCAACGGCATCACCGAGTTTCGCCCCCGGTGGAGCACAGACAACCTGGAGACCGCTCAATGTCAGCGTGAAACTCTGTTGAGTGTCCGCAACCTTGAACGGGATCAGGTAATATCCGCCCGCATCGGCTGAGTCTCCCGCCACTACAAACCCCGGCGGCAGAAACCTCGTCTGGAAAGATATAGTTCGAAAGGTTACCCGCCCAGACGCCTCCGGGAAGGTCACATCGATCTCCCGCTCGGGACCATATGTGTAGCCATCTTCCGTCTGCAGGATTGCCTTGTCCTTGCCCACGCTGACGGTCAGCGCGCCCCAGTTGTCACTCCCGTTTTCAAATGCAACTGCTACAATAACAGCGTTCCAACCGGGAGAATAGGGAAAAACCGAAGCCCCTCTTGATAAGACTTTCCATCTTTCCGGCTGGCACACCGAGCCAGCTGGAGTCGGCGCCACCTCCTGGGGGTTGCTGGGATTGCTGGGGGAAAGGGGCTCCTCCTTCGTAGCTTCTGTTTGAAGCTCTCCTGTCGAGGTCTGGTCTATGCCGGCCTCTGTACCGGCAGCTTCTTTCTGGAGGAAGGCACACGCGAGACTGGCGACTAACAACACCGCCAGAACTGCAATTGGTGCACTTCGATTCATCTCACACCTCCAGCGCTCTGGGGAAATAGGCGTGCAACTCAACAAACATCTGGTTGCATCAGCTCAGATACAGAAAGAAGCCCATCGATTCCTTGATCTCCCCCCATTTGCGATTCTGCGAGTGGAGCATTCACAGAAATGCTGCTGACAAGAGAATGGTGATCCCCTCGAACGGGTCAGTGTCAGCAGATCCTTTTGGCAGGGGGTGGATCGCCGTGGCGGTGAGGCCCAGGCTGTGCAATCAGCATTCTCGCACCTAGTGACGGGCGTCGCATGACGCTTCGTGGTCCTAGATCGCCCAGATCCTTTCCGCCCGCCTGCCTCAGGCGAGCCACTCGCTTGCGACCCACGCGCATGCCCTGATCGGCCAGCTCAGCAAGGTGGATCCAGCGGATCCGATTGGCCAAGATGGCATCCGACTCCGCCGCCGGATCTTGCCTGCACTCGGGTGGCCAGATCGGGAATGAAGGCCGGTGGTTGTCAACCAAGCAACGCATAGTCGGGCTTGGATGCAACTTAGCCGCTATTTAGTTGCATTAGCTCGCGCTGCGTGAGACCCCTCAAACCTTGGCAGCAGCCCCACCCCCTTTGGGCCGAGAGCGACAACGCCCAGGGTCCCGGCACTTGGTCCAGCTTGACGCGGCTCGACAGCGTGTGGGCTGTCGGCGGCCGCCTCCATTGGGAAGTCCGATCGGGTGGTTCTGACCGCCCGGCGCGCCTTGACAAGAGAGTGACAGTATGGCATTATAGTATCATGCATTCACCTGAGAACTCGAGGAGGTCATGTGAAGCAGATAACGCTGCGGGTTCCGGATCGCGCCCATGAAGCCCTACGCTATCACGCGCTGGTCGAGAACCGATCGGTCAACAACATCATGGTCGAGTTGCTCGAGCGCTACCTCGAGACTGTCCCAACACGAGACCTAGAGTCTGTCAAGAAGGCAGTCGCCCAGGCCCGGGCCAGAGGTCGACGATCGGCCGCGGAATCCAAGTCGATGGCACAATCGGTCGCAGAGCTCGACGACTCCGAAGGCCTTGGCCCCATACGGCCGGTGAGGCGCAAGCGACAGCCGTGAGGCCAGGCTCGCGCTCTTCGGCGCGTGAGTGGAAGCCAGGATGCCCCGAGTGGATCGTCGAGAACGGATCACCTGCGGCCGAGGCGGCACGCAGGCGCGTCTTGGAGTCGCTCGTTGCGGATGACGCCAATCACCTCCCATCACTGGAGATGGTGAGGACCTGGCATCGCAGGATGTTCGAGGGCATCGCCCCCCACCCTGACTACCTCGGCGGCTTTCGGGACGCTGGCGAAGTACCGTACTGCCTACAGGACTACGACGTCGAGGTTGGCGGGCTTCCGGGTGTCTCATCCGACCATGTGCTTGTTGAACTTGACAGGTTCATCTCCGAGTTCGTCGCCAAGATTCACGGCCTCGATGCCACCTGGCCTGCGTCAGACGAGCCACCCACCCAGGCACAGACAGAGCGGGTTGTCCGAGTGGCTGCGTGGGCTCATGGCGAATGGGTGCGAATACACCCCTTCGCGAACGGGAATGGAAGGACCGCAAGGCTCTGGACGAACTATGTCCTTGTCCGGTACGGCTTCGGTGCCGCTCTTCAGATCCGGCCAAGGCCCGGCGAGCCCTATGGCTTGGCCGCTCGCGCCTCCATGGCTACTGGTGACCACCGTGCGATGGAGGTCATCATCTGGCTCTCCCTCGCGCGCAGTTATGGGATCGCCTAGAATATCCGGAAGAGTATCTCCGTCACCTCGTCCCCACCCGGCGTTGTCCAGGAGCAAGCTTCGCAGGCTCGGGCGCTGAACCTGCGGACGGCTCCGACCATGCCTCCGCCCTGGGGCAGCTTCCACCTCAGCACAATGTCCCCCTCGGTTTGACTGAAGCCCTCCGCTCCAAGTCACCTCCTTGCAATGGGGCCATCAACCAAGGTCGGCAGAACTTAAGAGACATTCAGTTGCATTATCTACTCATAGGAACCCAAGCCGGTCAGCACATCCGACCACCCTGCCCCAGCTCGCAACAATGGTTTATGGACCGTTGCACCGGAGAAGAGTTCCCCCTACCAGGCCACTTCGACCTGGTATTGCGCAATCTGTGGGTCTGCGGTGATGATCGGCAAGCCCTCAAGCTGACTCTGCGCGACGAGCAGCCGATCAAAAGGGTCCCTGTGATGGTGTGGAAGCGCATGTACACGGAGCGCATGCCCCATTTGGATCGGCAATCCCTCGATGGCGTTCAGCGACAGCTGCTCGGGGATCACTTTCTCTGGATCCCCCATGAATTCCAGTCGGTCAAGGCGCGACTTGATCGCGATTTCCCAGCCGCTGGCGGCGCTGAAGTAGAGGACGTTTCCCCTATCCTGGATTAGCCCGTGCGCACTCGCAGACAGCCTTTCGTCGTCCGTGATCCACCAGAGGAAGGTATGGGTGTCCAGTAGATATCTCACTCCTCGAAGTCCTCCAAAACATGATCCGGCAGAGGCTCATCGAAGTCGCGCGAAATAACGATCTTACCCTCCGCTGTCCCGGGCTCGCGATTCGCAGGCGGTTCTTTGAAAGGAATCAAGCGCGCCACGGGTTTTCCTGCCTTGGCGATGACAACTTCCTCCCCGCCCATGACTCGCACCAGCAGGCGCGAGAGGTGTGTCTTGGCCTCATGAATGTTCACAATCTTTTCCATACCTTTCGGCCCTCCTCACTCGGCACTACTGCTGTAAGGCATGATAGACTAAATCGAGGACTTAGTCAACCGGCATTTCCCCCTCAGTCCTAGCGGAGGCCTTCACCCCGTCTTGGCGCGCTGACTTATCCCGCCACCACCCCCACGACCCCATCTAGTCGGTGGCGGGCTTATCAGGTGCGCAGCAGACGTCCCCGACGGACACGGGCTGGCACCTGTCAGGGCTCTGCGCCCCTGTCCGGTCGCCTCAGGGCTTTGATCCACTGGAGGCACCCTTCGGCAAATCGTGCCCTGTATTCGTACCACTGGAAATCACCTTCCTTGCGGGAGCCGGTTGAAGTGTAGAAGGTGATATCGCCGTGGTAGGCTACATCGACGTCACCCATGGGCTCCGATCTCAACATCCCAAACAGGCGAACGAACGGCATCTCATCCCATTCGGGTGTGCCGTAGTATTCACGCTCCTCATCAGGAATCAACTCGTACCGCACCTTGTGCAGAACCAGCCGCCCGTCACCAGTGATCGAGTAGCGATCCAAGAGGCGGTCCAGGCTTTTTGTTTGAAACCAATGATCCTGGACCTCTGGATCCGGAAGTGGATATTCACATTTCAGTTCATCATATATGCCCATGGTTAAGCTCTCCCTGATTACCTTCTGTCAAGCGACACCTCGGTTCTTGCCCCACGCCCCAAAAGCATTCGGGCCTCAGAGGTGCCTCTGAGGCCCGACCCGCGCAAGATTCCCCAACGAAGCTAAACTCAGAGACCTCTCTCTCCAGGCATGACAAGATCGCCTGACAGGCTCCCTTGTCGGCGCGAGGCAAGGTTCAGGGACTGGCACGGGCCACCAAAGGCGTGTCGATCCACGAGGAAGCAGGACCCAAATGTGATCATAGTGAGTGAAAGATAGCACTCAGGAGCAAGCACGTCAAGTCTATTGCCCGGCCCACACTGTCTTGAAGTCTTTTTTCCTCAGCTCGGACTGGTCCCCTAGGAATCCAATCTCATGGTGTCTCCCCCGGTCGCGCCGAGATCCAGCACGCAGCCGTTAGTGGTGCCAGATAATCACTCCTGATTTCCTGGCCATGCCGCGCGACTCTCCTCCGGCCCATTGTCATGTGGCTGCGGACGGTTCCGACGAGCCAGCTCCGGGCCGGTGATACAAGCTGTACCCGATGGACTTGTACCCAGCTCTCCGCCTGGCATACATCCTGGCAAGAACCGGAACCTCCAAGTCCACATAATCATAGATGATCACGTCCTTCTTGGAAGCATTCAGCCGGTGGAGGCGGCCTGCATATTGAGTCAGCGTACCTCGCCAGGAAATCGGCAAGGCCAGAAAGAGTGTATCGAGGCGTGCATCATCGAAGCCTTCCCCCAGATACCTTCCAGTGGCGAGGATCACGCGTTCTTGGTCAGAGGGAATGCCTGCCAGCCTTTCAGCCAGGCGCTGGCGTTGTTTCTTTCCCATACCACCGGTCATCAGGATGAGGTTCTGAACATGAGGCGAAAGCAAGCCCGCCAACAAATCCAAGTGATCTCGGCGCTCGGTCAGCAGGACAGGCGAACGGTTTGATCTGAGCGCAGCTAGCAAATCCTCGACGATCATACCGTTGCGCTCTTCATCCCGAGCCAGCAGCGCGTAAAGATCGTGGATGTGCTGCAACGCCGTGTCTTCCAAGTGATGAGGAAGACAAAATCTCGTTGGGCGGACAATCACTTTATGGTCGAATGGCCTGGATTCCGCATGTTTGCGGTCATCGACTCGATATCGGACGGGGCCACATTGCATGAATATGATCGGATGGTGGCCGTCTTTTCTGACCACCGTAGCAGACAGCCCTGTCACATATCGTGCCTTGCTTTGCCTGACCACTTGCTCAAAGCTCGCTGCAGAGATGTGGTGGCATTCGTCGATGATCAAGTGACCATAATTGCCGACGAGGTCATCTACCACGCCTCTTCTGCACAGACTCTGCATCATGGCAACGTCAACTTTTCCCACGGGTCCGCGCTTGCCGCCCCCAATCTGCCCGATCTCTGCCCCATCCAGATCGATAAACTTTCCCAGCATTCCTATCCATTGGTCCATCAGTTGCCTGCGATGAACCACGACGATCGTGTTTACCTTGCGCCGGGCGATGAGGTATGCGGCCACGATGGTCTTGCCAAAGGCAGTTGAAGCAGCCAGCACCCCTGTATCGTAACGGAGCAACGCGTCTGCCGCCTGCTGCTGCTCGGCTCTCAGGGTCCCGCAGAACGTTGCTTCGAGGGGCTCACCGCAGAATCGCTGATCGACGGTTTCCGTCTCGACTTGGAGGGTTTGGAAGAGCTCGAGCACTTCGTCTAAACACCCACGTGGCAAGGCGAGGTGGTTTGGATAGTCCTCACAACAGCTGATAACCCGCGGCTTACCAAAGGTCGAGATGCGCATCGCTTGAGCCCGGAAAAACTCTGGGTTCTGGAAAGCGGCCAACCGAATCAGGCGATTGCGCAAGGAGGGGGTGATTTCATCCTTTGGGATGTAGATCTGGTTACCCAGCACGAGGCGTATCTTCTCTGGAAGACGACCCACTACCGGTGGCTCTTTCCATTTCCTTGATGGCGGTGCAGACCAGGGCTCGGCATCGTCCTCATTCGTTACTGGAATCCGAACGCCCACTGCTTCGCCCTGCTTTTCCGCTTCATAGACAAACTCATCCACATCTTGGCGGGTCATTTTTCGCACCGAAGCCAAGAAGGCCCACTGGTCACTGTGTGGTGTGAAATCCTCATCCAGGAAAAGGCTATTCCCATCCTCACGCGGTTTCCGTTGTAGAGGCAAAGCAATCAGGCTACCGAAGCCACCTTTGGGCAAGGTATCCTGACCGGGGAAGAGGCGGTCATAGGAATCCATTCCAAGCTCTGGACGTCTTTCCATCGTCTTCGTCAGCAGGAATGTGCCTACTTTTCGGACCAATGCGGCGGGGATCGGCTCGGAGAAGAACATCCAAACGTGCCCGCCGTTCCCTGACCGAGACCTTTCCAAGGCAGCCGGCACGTCGTGCATTCTGCATGTTTCCAAGAACGCCCGAACATCCTCTCTCCAGGTAGCCTTGTCGAAATCGGCTGCCAGGAACCGGGAGGTTTCATCTGCCAACATAGGGTAAACGCCAATCGTGAAGTCGCGCCCTTGACGGTCTTGAGGATCCATTCCCAACAGATGGCTTCGAATAACTTCATCGGTGACGGGTAGGAACTCGCGATGAGTGCAGTCCTCGCACCGGATTTTCGGCCTTTCACAGATTTCCCTCGACCATTCGTTGCGACACGCCGGTTGGTAGCCACCCTTGCCGGTCTTGCGGCTCTCAAACCTTCGAGCGTACACATCTTCCCGAGCACGAAACAGGCCACGAATGAGAGCGATCTTGGCGGCTTGAGATGACTGGCTGGTTACCGTACAAACCGGCTGCCATCGGCCTGCATCGGGGTCACCCTGGGCAAGAGAATCTCGTTCCTGCCTTAACTGGCTGATAAGGATCGTAAGCTCACTACATCTGGAAGCGAGCTGAGCTAGTTCCCTCTCAGCCAAGGCAATTAAGCGATCAATCTCTGCAGTGGTTCTCAAAGCGACCTCAGATCGGAATGGGCGATCCCCGAAATCGTGACTGTATGGCAGGCAATCGCCTACTCCTCCTTCTGCCGCGCTCCCTGCTCGCCCCATTGATTATTGGCATGTATATGGCCTGCTCCACGTTGTGGAGAGAAGCAGGCTGTGTATCAGGAAAGGCGCGGTCGGAGGTATCCTGCTGGCGCTGAGCCGCGGGAACGCACCTGGGGCGTGTGGCGTTGGGGCCGGCCGGTTTCGCACCTGGGACGTGCTGAACCCGCTTGATTGTTCGACCTGCCCGCGCACCAGCCCCACCCCGTCGAGCACACCTCCGTCTATCCGACATACTGCTTAGTCTCCTGGCAGCAGGCGGAACCCCGCGGTGACGAAGTGTCGGTCGAAAGCAAAGGCCTCCTCGATCCCCCGTTCCATCATCACCGCAAAACTGACGGCATCAGCCAAGCTAAAGTCCTGATCTGCGTACTTCTCCAAGATCTCCTGGGCTACACTCTCAAGTCTTGCGTCGGAATAGACCTTCCTCAGGCGGACGCTATCACGGATAGACCGCAGGAAACGCAAAGCCGGCTCGTGACCGCCAGTCCGACGGATGATGATGTACGCCTCGGCGACGACGAGATTGGTAGTCACAAGGATCCGGCGCTCTGAGAGCAGACGCCGATAGAGGTTGGAGGCTCGTTCGTGGTACTTGTCGTGAGTGTCGCTGATCGCGATCCACGCGCCGGCATCCATGAAGAGCTCATTCTCCACGCCGGTTTTCCCCTGCGATCATCTCCGCCAAGTAGTCGTCATGTTTCTCCGCAAGATCACTAACTCCAGAGTCGTAGAGGCCAACGACTCCCATCAGCGGATCCTCCTCAGGCGGGACCTCGTCCAGGAGCTTGTCGACCCCCTTTCTCACTAGGCCGGCAATCGATTCCCGCCTTCGCTTGGATAACGCGCGCAAAGCGTCGAGCTGGTCGGATCTTAGGTACACCTGAAGGGGCTTCTTGGCTGCCTTGGCCATTCCTGCCTCCCACTCCCAATGGACGGACAGATCATACATCAAAACATGTGATATGACGAGAGACGACATTGGTCCGGTATGCATTATGCTGGTCCCCATGATATGCGTACGTTCCCGCCAGAACTGCGCATTCCAAGCATCCCGAGGCTGTTGAAGAACCAAGGGATTGGGCGACCCAGCCCCTCCCCGCGGGGGCATGGGCCTTGCGGCCTGATGCCGGCGGGCGCTAAGGCGATGTTCGCGGCTGTCGAGAGAGGTGCGGCGTTCTCGGAGGCTTCCAGGAAAGCGAAGAAGTGCCGGATGGCGTAGGCGTAGGTCTCGAGCCCGTGGGACACAGGACGAGCTCAATGCAACTTAACGTCAGTTTAGTTGAAACGACCTCGGGCGCGAGATCCGCAATCCTCTCACCTAGATGCCCCTC
>CAZGRL010000093.1:0-14073 GCA_964528155.1 uncultured Anaerolineaceae bacterium | reverse complement strand
GAGCCCCACCCCCATTCACAGACTCGACAAAGTATCCACCACAAGTGCGGCGAAAATGAACGCCAGATACATACTCGAATACCGATACATCCTCCACGCCAACCGATTGCCCCCTTCACGCCACAACCTCCACGCCATCAGCAGCAAACCTCCCCCCAACACGATCGCCGCGACAAGGTACACCCTGCCCCCCACATGCACAGCCGGCATCAACAACGTCAACGCCACAACCTGCACCGTGTAGAGCATGATCTGCCAGCGCGCATGCGCGTCCCCGTACACCACCGGCAACATCGGCACGCCTGCCCGGGCATAATCCTTTCGCCGCACTAGAGCCAGCGCCCAGAAATGCGGCGGGGTCCAGAAGAAGACCAGCGCGAACAAGAAGAATGCGCCAACGTTGAGCGAGTTCGTGGCCGCCGCCCATCCCACGAGAGGTGGGATCGCCCCCGCCCCGCCACCGACTACGATATTCTGGGTGGTCGCCTGCTTCAAGATGATCGTGTACAGGACGACGTAGTACACCATTCCTGCCAACGACAACAGCGCGCTCAGCAGGTTGACCATCACCGCCATGACGAAGAAACCGGCAAAACACGCCAGCAGGCCAAACGCCAGCACCTCGGCCTCGGTCAGGCGACGACCGGGGAGCGGCCGTTTCTCGGTGCGCTGCATCCGTCCGTCGAGATCACGATCGAGGTACTGATTGAGAGCGCCCGCGCCTCCAGCGGACAGCGCACCTCCGATCATCGTCCAAACGATCGTCGAGATCGAAGGCCAGCCGCCGGCGCCAACCACCATCCCCGCCAACGTCGTCACAAGCAGCAAGGCGACGATCAACGGCTTGGACAGCGCTAGGTAATCTTTCAAGCTGGATTTGGGCAGCATGTTGTCCACATTCGAATCTTCTCCCGGCCGTGGCCTTTCGATCGCCAGGAAAGTCGTTGTGAGGATGAGCATGGCCCAGACGGCGCCGGCCGTCCCCACTTGCAGATCGGCGGCGACGGACGTCAACGATCGGACGGCACCTAGCGCGCCGATGCTGACCTGGGCCATCATCAACCCCGCCGTCCCACTGGCCGCGACCGCCGCTGCCGGGCGCCATCGCCTTGTTCTCCAAACCCTGGCGGTCAACCAGAACACCGCCAGTGCCACCGCGGCCGCGACAAGACGGTGAACTAACCCTTGCGGCTCGAACAGTTGCCACGAAAGGGTCCACAGGCTGCATCCAATCGACCCGCCGCAATCTTGGGCCGCCCCGACCGCCATCGTCGCCCCACTCACCAGGAGCACAAACGCCAGCGCAGATATGACAAGAGACTGGCGCGTAAGCCGATCGGCGACGGTCGGCCAGCCGAAGCTATCTTGATCGCGCGCTGAGGTGAATAGAAGCGCTGCCAGAACGACCTGGACCGCCAGCGTCAGGAGCGCCAACGCCAGATGGAGGCCGACTGGCAACGGGTGCGCGCCGCCCACTGCCACCAGAGCGCCGGCGCCACCTTGAATGACGAACAGAGCCAGGCCGGCCAGGCTCGCGTACTTCGGCCATCTGCCCCACTCGGTGCGCGACCAGATCCCGATCGCCGTCGCTGCGGCCAGCATGAAGGCTAGGAGTCTTGCCAGCCGGTGGCTTGAGGCGATGAGGGCATCGGTCGAAAAGGTCGCCAACACGCTACCGCCGCATAGAGGCCAATCGGGACAGGCCGCTGCGGCCCCGGTCCGGCCCTGTACTCCGCCCAACACCAGGACCAGGAAAGTCGCTGTGGCCGCGCCGACGGCGATCCATCGCAGCCAGCGATCACCATATCGTTCTGTCATATCGCTCCTCGATCGGATCCTTCGATCCGCCTACCCTCGCAAGACCCGCATCATGTTCGCCTCAGGCGATCGTGAACAAGATCGCCGCTGCCAGGATCAATACCACCGGCGTGACGAAGACATATAGATACAGGCGTGAATCACTTCGCAAGTGCATGAAGAACGCTGCCACCAGGGAAGCCTTGCCCAGCGATAGCAGTACGAGGATCGGAACGCGCACGCCACGGGCAATGCCGAAAGTAACCAGCGCCAGTTCGATCGCCGTGATCAGCGCCAGCCCCAGAAAAACCAGCAGGTAGGTGCGTATTCCAACAGCAAATTCTGGACGAAGTGCATCGGACTGCATGAGCGCGCCTCCTAGACCAGATAGATCAGCGTGAACAAGATGATCCACACGATGTCGACGAAGTGCCAGTACAGCCCAAAGATCTCAACCCCGAGATGGTCCATCTGCGAATAGCCGCCGCGAGCGGTTTTGACGAGCGTCGAAAGGGCCCAGCAGATTCCGACAAGAACGTGCAGTCCATGGAAGCCTGTCAACGTGAAGAAGCTTGATCCGTAGACGCTGCTGCTCAGCGTCATCCCGTGACGGTAGAGGGTGGCGAACTCGTTGCCCTGCCCAGCCAGGAAGGCCGCTCCTAGGATGATCGTCGCGGTCAGGTAGCCGATCAGACCGCGCGTGTCCCCGCGCCGGATGGCAGTCAGCCCGAGCACGACGGTGAGGCTCGACGTGAGCAGCACAAATGTGTTCACACCCACGAGCCCGACGTCGAGCAACGAAGACTCGGGAGTCGGATTGTTGATCTTGTAGTGCAGGAAAGCCGAGATCAGCCCACCGAAGAACATGACTTCGGAGGCCAGGAAGAGCCACATCCCCAACTTGAGATGATCCAGTCCGAGTCTGTCGCCGGCCTTGAAAGCGCCCGCATGCTCGGCGGTTCGTGTCGCGTCTTGCATCACATCATTCCTCCACCCAGACTAGTCGCCGACGGCCGGGGCGGCTTGCGGCTGTCCGCTAAGACCGATCCCCTCACCGTAGTCATACGGCCCATGCTTCACCACCGGGAGCTCATGGAAGTTCTCAGCCGGCGGCGGCGAGTCGGTCTGCCACTCGAATGTCATCGCCCGCCAGGGATTGGCTTCAGCCTTGGGTCCGCTGACCCAGCTGACGATGGCGTTGTAGATGAAAGGCAGTGCCGACGTCCCGAGAAGGAACGCCCCAAGAGTCGCCAACAGGTTGAGCGTAGTGAACTCCGGACTGTAATCGGCGACCCGCCGCGGCATGCCCAGCAAGCCGGCCAGGAACATGGGCAGGTAAGTGAGATTGGTCCCGACGAAATTCGCCACGTAGTGGACTTTGCCCAGGCGTTCGTCGTACATGCGCCCGGTGATTTTCGGGAACCAGTAGTACAGCCCGGCATAGACAGCGGACACGCTTCCGCCGAACAGGACGAAATGCAGATGGGCCACGACGAAGTAGGTGTCATGCACGTGGAGATCGATCGGGATCGCCGCCAGGAAAATCCCGGTGATACCGCCGATCAGGAACATCGAGATGAAGCCCAGGGCGAAGAGCATGGGCGTGGTGAAGCGGATCTTTCCATCCCAGATCGTCGCCAACCAGGAGAAGATCTTGATCCCGGTGGGGACGGCGATAATCATCGAACTGATCATGTATGGAATTCGCAGTCGTGGATCCATCCCGCTGGTGAACATGTGATGCGCCCACACCGTCAGGCCGAGGACGCTGATGGCCATGCTCGACATGGCGATGGCTTTGTATCCGAAGATCGGCTTGCGCGAGAAGACGGGGTAGACCTCGGAAACGATACCCATCGCTGGGAGCACCATGATGTACACAGCCGGGTGCGAGTAGAACCAGAACATGTTCTGCCACAAGATCGGATCTCCCCCATTGGCGACCGCGAAGAAAACGGTGCCGGCCACCCGATCCATGGCGATCAGCACCAGACCTGCGGTCAGCACCGGCGTCGCCAGAAGCACGAGCAACGACGTCGCCAGGATCCCCCACACGAAGAGCGGCAGATGCCAGAACGTCATGCCTTCAGCGCGCATGGTGAACACCGTCGTCACGAAGTTGATCGCCCCCAGCATGGACGACGTGCCCAGGATGATCACGCTGACAGCCCACAGTGTCTGCCCTGCCGGCGTCTGGGTCGACAGCGGCGCGTAGGCCGTCCACCCCGCCTCGGCCGCGCCGACGAAGAAACTGGCCATCATGATCAAGCCGGCCGGCGGGATCAACCAGAACGAGAGCGCGTTCAACCTGGGGAAGGCCATGTCCCGCGCCCCGATCATCAAAGGGACCAGGTAGTTGCCGAACCCGGCCAGGACGGGGATGATCCACAGAAACAACATGACCGAACCATGGTTCGTCAGGAATCGGTTGTACTCCGTGCCATTGAACAGGTCCGGGCCAGGCTGAGCCAGCTCCGCTCGGACCAGCATCGCCAAGACGCCGCCGAGCAGGAAGAAACAGAAAGTGGTCACCAGATACTGGACGCCGATGACCTTGTGGTCGGTATTCCAGGTGAAGTATCGGCGCCAGCTTGCAGCGGCGCCCGCTTCACTCGCAGGGCTCATAGCTGTTCTCCTCGTCTTCGGTCGAAGGTAGCCTCACACGCGTCGAATCACGTCTAGATGTCAACGATCTCATGACGCGGATATCCTGGCGAGACGCGCACGAATGCATCATGGGTTCCCCGCCAACCAGGTATCGAACTCAGCCTGGGTTTCTACGGTCACTTTGGTGGTCATGTTGGCGTGCCCCGGCCCGCACAGTTCTGCACAGCGAACGGGGAACACTCCGAGCTCGGTCGGCGTGACCAGGAACTCGGAGACCCGGCCGGGCGTGGCATCGCGCTTGCCGCGAAACTGCGGCACCCAGAAGGAGTGGATCACGTCCGCCGATGTAATCTCAAAGCGCACGGGTTTGTTCACCGGCAGATGGAGCTCCTGGGCGATGACCCCCTGCTCGGGGTAGCGGAATTGCCAGACGAATTGCCGGCCGATGACTTCGACGACCATCGGATCGGGCGCAGGCTTCTCGATTTCCGTCAAGGTCTGGTAGGCATAGAAGCCGATGACCACCACGATCATTGCCGGGATGGCCGTCCAAACCACCTCCAGAGTCGTGTTTCCGTGGATCGGCCTCGCGTCGGCATCATCTCCCTCTCGCCGGCGAAAGCGAAGCGCGGCGTACACAAGGGCGCCTTCGACGAGCACGAAGATCACCGCTGCCGTCCCCACCATCACCCGGAAGAGCTGATCTACGGCGACCGCCCGCGTCGAGGCCTCGGCCGGCATCAGATTGAGTTGGGTTGCGGCAAGATAGCCAATGACGAGCAAGAGCAAGGACACAACGACGATGGCGAAGATGCTCCGTTCTCTCACCTGTATTCACCCTCCGTATCAACCCCGCACTGGGGCTTGATCACTTCTCAGTCTCAGCCTGCCCATTCATGCCGGCCCTGCCGGCGGGGACTAAGAGGCTGAGTGGTGCTTCGAATACTGCCTGTTGGAACTCGATCCCAGTCTTTCGATCACATGCTCGACCCAGGCAATCTCCTCCGAGAGAAAGAAGGCCTGATGGGCGGAAAGCAGATCGGCATCGTCATCGGCTGCCTGATCTTGCGACACGGCCTGGAGCGCGTCCTTCAACGCCGCTAGTTTGTGGGTCAAGAGTCGCACCGCCTCGGATGGATCGAGTTCGTCGAGGAAAGCCAGCCCGGCATCGCCACCAAACCTGACCTCACTCGGCTCCTCGAGGTTAAGGCGCAGAAGCTCAAAGAACCGGTCCTTACCTTGCTCGGTCAATTCGTAGACGTAACGTGTGGGACGTTTCCCTGCCGGAACCCGATGGCGCTTGAGGTACCCGTCCTTCGCCAGACGTTCCAGCAGGTAGTATGTCGTGGAGCGCTTGAGCTCGACCGCCCCGCCGAGCTCATTCTCGACGATCTCGGCGATCCGGTAGCCGTGCATGGCACCCTGGCGCAGTACGCCCAGCAGGACCAAGTCACGCTCCATCACGATCGATCACTCCTGTGGGAAGAAGCCGCGGGCAGCCTGGGAACGGGTCAGCCGTGCACTCCGCTCCGCAATTTCGAAAACCTAGTCAGTATTAATTAGTCAATCTTGAGGAACTTAGGCGAGATTATAGACGAACGCTGCCATGCCTGTCAAGCCAAGACAGGGCAAATTGGCGCCTTCAGCGAATCGCCGGTGCTAACCCGCTCCGCCAGAGTGCAACCTCTGACATCCTTGCCTGGAGCCCGACTTCGGGTCTGGAAGTAGCCGAATTCGCCAAAGATCACCAGGCCCCGGCAATGACGCGCGCCAGTAGGTGCGGCCGGAAGGCCCCTCGGACATGAGGCGTCTTTGTGGCTGCAGGCTTCAGCCTGGGCACTTCGCCTGTGTTGGGGGTTGCACCGATTATGCGGCTACCGGTGCGCTCGCCTGTTATGGAGACAAGGGAGAGCGGGATCGGCTGAGAGCACGATCTCGGCGATCTGTGCTTGCAGCCGACCTTCAGATGCTGGACGGCCCGGACTCAAAAGACGACGCTTTGGCTCGGGCGTTCTCACGGAACGTGGCGCGTTTCCGCAAGAGAACGAGGTCGAATTGAATGCGAAGGGTCACCTCTGAATCAAACACGAGCCATTCCTGGCTCGTGTATCTGCGCGTTGCCTTGGCGAAGAGAGCCGGATCACAGCTCAGTGCAGAAGACCAATCCTGCCGTCCCCGGTCCCGCATGATTGCCGACGACCGGGCTCACCGCCGTTATCAGGGTCTCGATCGGATCGCAGCGCCGACTGGCCTCCTCTAGAAGGTAGCGCGCGTCTTCTTCAGCCTGTGCATGAAGGGCGGCCAGCCGGACGGGCTGCCTGTCGCCGATTCTCTCCTCGATCAAGTCGAGCAGACGCGCAAAGGCCTTGGTTTTCGTTCGAATCTTTTCGACAGTGTCCACGCGAGCATCTCGTATCTCGAGCAGCGGCTTCATGTTCAGCGCCGTACCGAAAAGCCGTGCCGCGCCTCCGATCCGACCGCCCCGGTGCAGGAACTCAAGCGTGTCCACGACGAACATCACGCCTGTATGATCCTTGGCACTCCGAGCGAGAGCCACAATCTCGTCAAACGTCTTGCCTTCGGCGGCGGCCCGGGCCGCCGCCAGCACCTGGAATCCCAGGGCCATGGCGGTCGTCTCAGAATCGACCAGCTCGATCTTTGCGCCCGGGTATTCGGCTCTTGCCTGTTCGGCCGAGAGCAGGGTGCCCGACAGTTTGGCCGACAGGACGATCGTCAGGATCTGGGCGCCTTCGGCCACCAGCGGTCCGAAGATCTCGTGGAAGGCACGAACGGTGGCCTGCGATGTCGTCGGCATGACGTCCGTCGTGCGCAGCCTCGTGTAGAACTCGTCCGGCGTGATATCCACACCATCAAGCAGGGTCTCGCCCTTCCAGAGCAGGATCTGGGGCGCGACCTTGATGTCGTGCTGAGCGATGAGATCTTCAGGGATGCAGGCCGTGCTGTCGGTGACGATCGCGATGCGGGACACGGAGCCTCCTCGCCTGGGGATGGCATTGGGGAATGGCGGTCAGAGATTGAAACACCGCCCGGCGAGCGAGGTCGCGCCCCAAGGCTTAGCCTCGAGCGCCCAACCAGTCGAGCAGGCGTTCGAGCGGCCAGGTGTTGGCCACCGCTTCTGCCGGTGCCCAGGCACGCCGGGCCACGCCGACTCCGAACAGGCGAAAGCCGAAGTGGTCCGGATGATGGGCATCCGTATTGATGGAGAGCAGTCCTCCGAGCTCCACAACGCGGCGCGCGTGGGCGTCATTCAGGTCGAGGCGCTCGGGGTTGGCATTGATCTCGAGGGCGACCTCATGTTCGACGGCGGTGTTGAGGATCGCTTCCATGTCCAGGTCGGCCGCTTCTCGGCTGCCGATCATGCGACCGGTCGGATGGCCGATGATATCCACATGCGGATTCCGAATGGCGCTGAGCAGACGCCTGGTCACTTTTTCGCGCGGTTGGCGCAGGGACGTGTGGAGCGAGGCCACGACCACATCCAGCTTCGCCAGCACCTCGTCGGGATAATCCAGTCGCCCATCCGCCAGGATCTCGACCTCGGAGCCCTGGAGAAGACGCACCTCGGGCACCGACTTCTGCACCTTGGCGATCACCTTACGTTGTTCTTCAAGACGCTCGATTGACAGCCCGTTCGCTACGCCGAGACTGCGAGAATGGTCGGAGATGACCAGATATTGAAGCCCGAGCTCGGCGGCGGCACGGGCCATACCTTCAATCGAAGTCTGCCCATCGCTCCAATCGCTGTGCGCGTGCAATTCGCCTTTCAAATCGGCCACCGAAATCGGGACCGGCAGACGCCCCTCGAGGGCGGCCTTGATCTCGCCTCGATCTTCCCGCATCTCGGGTGGGATCCAGGGCAGGCCGAGCGTTTCGTACACTTGCTCCTCATGTGCGCAACGGATTTCCTTCCCTTTCTTGGGCTTGAAACCGTGTTCCGAGAGGGAAAGCCCCCTGTCCAGCGAAAGCTCGCGCAATCGGACATTGTGAGCCTGCGATCCCGTGGCGTACTGAAGCGCCGTGCCGAAACGGGCCGGCGGATGCACCCATAGTTGAACCCGCATCCCATCATGCAGCTCGACGCTAGATTTCGTCTCCCCTTGCCCGCGCACGCGTTCCACCTCGGGGAACTCCAGGAAGGCCGCCATTACCGCTTGCGGATCCTCAGAGGCGACAATCAGATCCAGATCTCCGACAGTCTCCCGCATGCGTCGCAGGCTACCTCCGGCCTCCACCGCGGCTACCTCCGGCAGCGATCTCAGCCTCTCAAGGAAGACCTGCGCGGCCGGCCAGGCCACGCCGATCGATACTCTGTCGCTCTCACGACGGTGGAGCGCCTGAATGCTCTCCAGGATGCGCGCCTCCGAGCGCTCGCCCATCCCGGACAGATCCCGCAACCTGCCCGCGTTGGCTGCCTCCTCCAGCTCCTCAAGCGTCGTGATTCCGAGTTCCTTCCAGAAGCGCGCCGCTTTCTTGGGTCCGACGTCGCCGACCTTGAGCACATCCACCAGGCTGGGCGGGATCTCGGCCGCCAGCTTCTTATAGAACCCGAGCTTGCCGGTCGACAGAAGCTCGTCGATCTTCGAAGCGATCGCCTCACCGACTCCGGGGATATCTCGCAGCCGATTCGTCGTCCAGACCTCGTTGATGTCTTCGCCAAGAGAGGAGAGGGACTCGGCCGCCCTTCGATAAGCCAGGATGCGGTAGATCGCCTCACCTTTGATCTCGAGCAGATCGGCCGTGTCGCTAAAGATCTTGGCGACGTCACGATTGTTCATTCAGATGCCTCCCTCACGGCAGCTGCCCGGCAAAGACCTGGGTCACCTTCCACCACTCGCCGTCGCTCAACACACCTACTCCGGTGAAATGAAAGCTCGGATCCATCGCCGTTGCCCTGTGCGTCGGGCTGCGCAACCAACCGTCGACGGCTTCGTCGACGAGGTCCTCAAGATCCGCCTGGGAGGCGAAGACGTTTTCACCCAGCAAGCCACCATACCCGGCGTCAGTCAGAAGCCTGTAGGGGAGGTTGCTCCCGTCGAGAGGGTCCTCGTGGCTCAAGTAACCGCGCACGACCATGTCGGCCGAGCGAGCGAAGGCGATGCGCGTCAGCCCGTCATCGATCACGAGCGGCTCAACTCCTGTTGCGACGCGCAACCGGTTGATCGCCTCGGCGATCGATTCGGCGATCGGCAGCAGATCCGCCGGCGGCTCGATTTCTCGAGGCACACCGACTGAGCCGGATGCCGAGCCTGAGCTTTCAGGGACGTAGGGCTCGATGAAAGGGGCTCCCCCCGGTTCATCTCCCGGAAGGAGGGGCGTGGGTGTTAGAACCGAACCCACTGAAGGCCCGTCGCGCGTCGGCGTGAAATTACAGCTTGCCGCGACGAACACAATCAGGATCACTCCGCCCCGGCAAAGGGGGGATCGGCTCATTCGGCCTCCGCTCGAAGCGGATTATACTCACGTCTCCCAGGAAGAGCCCCTGGTCGGGGGGCACGCGGTCTTTCCCGTCCGGTGCGTCAGCCGCCCTGGGGGTCCCGCACACCGAACACTCCTGGAGTTCGAGTACGAGTTACGGACCATTTGGCAGTTGATATCGCCTTGCATCATCCGGATTGCTCGCCGCAAACCGATGTGCTATCCTACTGGCCGATATCGGCCCTTCAACCGGAACCGGGAATGAAACCGAAACCTGCACTTCCGCCGATCGTCGTCTACCTGATCGAACGCCATCCTCTTGATCTGCCAGAGACTGGACCTCTATTCCGCTGGCTTCACAGCGAGAACGACATGCGGCGGCAGCTGGAAGGCTTGATCGGTCCGTTTGATCCAGACGATCTGCAGATTCTTCGCGACCATGAGCCCGCCGGCCCGGCGTGGAAGCAACTCCTGAACGGCGTCATTCAGGAGCAGATTCAAACTGTGGTTACCCACCTTGCCCCGCTTTCATCGGCCCAACGGCAGCAGTTGATCGGCGTCTGCGCGGAGATGGGAGCCAGGCTGATCACCCCGAGTGATGCTGGGCGCAATCGCCCCAAAGGTTCCCCTCCCGCCTCACCTTGAAGCTCACGCCGCCGGCACCTTCCCCTGGAGCAGGCATTGACCCACGAGTTCGCCGGCAACCTTCACGTTCACACGCGTTATTCAGATGGGAATGCATCTCATGACGAGGTGGCCCTCGCCGGCCTGCAGGCGGGGCTGGACTTCGTCGTCACCACCGATCACAACATCTGGATCGAGGGGATCGACGGATATCGATACCTTGGCGATCGACGCCTGCTTCTGCTCGCAGGCGAGGAAGTTCACGACCGCTCGCTGCACCCGCAGAGAAACCACCTGCTGGTGTATGAAGCCCGGCGCGAGCTTTCGACGCTCGCCGGAGATCCTCAGACGCTCCTGGACTCGGTGCAGCAATCCGGCGGCCTCGCTTTTCTGGCACATCCCTCCGATCAAGCCGCGCCAAGGTTCCGCCAGCCAGCCCTACCTTGGACGGAATGGAATGTCAGCGGGTACACGGGGCTTGAGTTGTGGAACTTCATGACCGAATTCAAGTCCCGCCTGTCATCCATTCCGCAGGCGCTCTACTACTCATACCGACCAACCGATGTGGGGCGCGGGCCGGCGCCTGAGGTTGTGACGCGTTGGGACCAGCTTCTCGGCGCCGGTAAGAAGACTTTTGCCATCGGCGGCGCCGATGCACATGCCATCCCGGTCAGAGTCGGGCCATTGAAGCGGACGCTCTTCCCCTATGCATTCTTGTTCGGCGCGGTCAATACCCACGTGTTGACCGAGGTGCCACTGACAGGCCACGTCGAGGACGATCGCCGGATCCTGATGGAGAGCATCAGGGTTGGTCGGATGTTCATCGGCTACGACCTGCCCGCCTCGACGCGCGGATTTCGTTTCACTGCGGGCGGAGACGGACGGTCTGCCGGGATGGGCGAGGTCATCCGCTCGCGCTTCGGGGTCACCCTGCAGGCGCACCTACCCCAGCGGGCCGACATCCGGCTGTTGCGCAACGGCAACACAGTCAAGACCTGGCAAGACGCGCAGGCGTTCGTCTACACCACTCCCGACCCTGGGATTTATCGCGTCGAAGTTTTGATCTACTACAAAGGTCGGACGCGAACCTGGATCGTGAGCAACCCCATCTTCGTCGAACCCTGGCGGCGCTGACCGATCCATCGAGTCCACCTTCCCATGCTGTTAGGGTCATTTTGAGCGGCAGGCGGACGGCTGCGCACACGCGCCGCAACCCGCCCACAGGGGAATGTGGTCTTGTCGAGTGAAGAGGCCAGTGAAGATCGGCCATTCCGACCCGAGCGGAGTCTGTGTTTGGCGCGCTTCGAGGATTCCTCGCTCGCCACAAGCCGGCGAGCTCGGAATGACATAGACACCGCGTCTCCAGCCCTTCGATTCGGATTTTGCCCGGATGAGACAGCAGAGCGGCTCTGCCGCTCTGCTGTCTCATCCGGGCGTATCATCCCCCTCCCCCAGCGAGCAAGCTGCTCGCTGGGGGAGGGGGAAAAGGGGTGGGGGCCTGATCCACCCATGTTATAATTCTCCCCCATTTGTTCGATAGGCCACCTGCCTCATGCCCGACTTCATCCTCCACGCCCCCTATAAACCGACCGGCGATCAGCCCGAAGCGATCGAGAAGCTCGTCGAGGGATTGGCGCGGGGCGACCGCCATCAGGTGCTCCTCGGCGCCACCGGCACCGGCAAGACCTTCGCCATCGCCAACGTGATCGACCGCGTCCAGCGGCCGACGCTTGTGCTGGCCCACAACAAGACCCTCGCCGCCCAGCTCTACGCGGAGTTCAAGGACTTCTTCCCCGAGAACGCCGTCGAGTACTTCGTTTCGTACTACGACTACTACCAGCCCGAAGCCTACGTCCCCAAGCACGATCTATACATCGAGAAGGAAACGGAGATCAATGAGGAGATCGACCGCCTGCGATTGTCCACCACGACTTCGGTCATCTCCCGGCGAGACGTCATCGTTGTGGCCTCCGTTTCGTGCATCTACGGGATCGGAAGCCCGGAGGCCTACGGACGCGTGGTGATCAATCTCGAGTTGGGCTCCGTCTATCGGCGCGAGGCGCTTTTGAGGCAGCTCGTCGAGAGCCACTACGAGCGCAACGATCTCGATTTGCGCGCCGGCACCTTCAGGGTACGCGGCGATACCCTTGAGGTGGTGCCCGCCTACGGCGACAACGGCCTGCGGATCAGCTTCTTCGGCGACGAGCTCGAGCGGATTGTCGAGTTCGATCCCCTGACGGGAGAACTTCTGGCCGAGCGCCAGACTGTGAGCATCTATCCGGCCAAACACTTCATCACCGAGGATGAAAAGCTCAAAGCGGCCATCGCTGACATCCAGGCTGAACTGGCTGAGCGAACGGCCTATCTGAAATCTAAGGACAAGCTGCTCGAAGCGCAACGCCTGGAGCAACGCACGCTCTACGATTTGGAGATGCTGCGCGAGATTGGGTATTGCGCCGGGATCGAGAATTACTCGCGGCACCTCGACCAGCGTGCCGAGGGTTCGCCCCCGTGGACGCTGATCGACTACTTCCCGCCGGACTACCTGTTGGTCGTCGACGAGAGCCACATGACCATCCCTCAGGTCCGGGGCATGTTCGCTGGAGACCGTTCGCGCAAGGAAAACTTGGTTGAGTACGGGTTCCGGCTGCCGTCTGCGCTGGACAACCGCCCGCTCTCGTTCGAAGAGTTTGAGTCTCGCCTTGGTCAGGCGATCTACACCTCGGCCACCCCCGGGCCGTATGAGCTCGAGCGCGCCACGCAAGTCGTCGACCAGATCATCCGCCCGACAGGCCTGGTTGATCCGGAGGTGGAGGTTCGTCCCGTCGAGGGACAGATTGATGATCTCGTCGGCGAGATACGACGCCGGGTGGAGGTCGGCGAACGCGCTTTGGTGACGACCCTGACCAAACGCATGGCGGAGGATCTGTCGGATTACATTGTGGAACTGGGGATCAAGGTGCACTATCTGCACTCTGAGATTGACACGCTCGAGCGCGTGGGGATTTTGCGCGACCTTCGCCTGGGTGTCTTCGATGTTGTCGTCGGGATCAACCTTCTCCGCGAGGGGCTCGACTTGCCGGAGGTCTCAATGGTCGCCATTCTGGATGCTGACAAGGAAGGTTTCCTGCGCTCCGACACGGCTCTGATTCAGACAATTGGCCGCGCTGCGCGTCACATCAACGGCCGGGTGATCATGTACGCCGACAACATCACCGATTCGATGCATCGTGCGATCGATGAAACAAACCGCAGGCGCGCCAAGCAGATGGAGTACAACAGGGAGCACAACATCGAGCCGGTGAGTGTAATCAAGGCCATCCGCGATCTTACTGACCAACTCGCGGCGGCGCGTGCCGTGGCCGAGCCGGAAGGGGCCTATCAGGCCCTGGCACCGGCTCAGTTGCCCAAGGATGAGTTGTCCCGGCTTATCCGTGAGCTGGAGAAGCAGATGCGGGCTGCTGCTGAAGCCCTCGAGTTCGAGAAAGCCGCCGCACTGCGCGATCAGGTCTTTGAGTTGCGCGGTGCGCTGGCTGAGAAGGAAGACCTGCCGCCTTGGCGGCGAGCCAGGGTTCTGGCTGGCGATCCGCGCGCATGAGGGGGTTGAGA
>CAZGRL010000092.1:3968-14260 GCA_964528155.1 uncultured Anaerolineaceae bacterium | reverse complement strand
TGACTCGACGTTGGCCCTCTCCTTGGCTGAGTCACCCTCGCTGAACAGGATCTCGGCCTGGTAGCCGGCCGCACTGAGTGCGTCCTTGAAGCGGGTCTCATCCTGGATCCAGCGGGGCTCGTCTCGGGTCGGAAGCACGATCCCGACCGTGCCCGCAACTTCCGGCATTGCCCCACCTTCGAGACCGGTGAAGTCGCCCGCGGGCCAGTAGCCCGAGTCGATGATCGCCTCTTTGACGTTGTCCTTGTCAACGGCGATCACCTCAGATGGCTTGGCCGGGACGTCGATCACACCATTGTTGTAGGTGTTCGTCTGCGGCGGCGTTCCACCCTCGAGATAGGCAACGGCGGCGGCGATGGCGTCGGCCACCAGGGTGCGGACGTCCTTCAAGACCGTCATGGACTGCTTGCCGTCGATGATGTACTGGACGGAAGCTTCCTCGGCATCCTGGCCGGTCACGACGTAGCTGGAGACATCCTTGTCGGCGCCGAAGGCATCGGCGATGGCGCGGGCCGTGCCGTCGTTGGGGGCGAGGATGAACACATCACCCTTGTCGGCGGCGGGAGCAACGGTCAGGTTGGCCTCAGCCAGGCTCTTGGCGTCGTCGAAGTCCCAGTTGGTGGTGACCTGGCCGATGATCTGGCCCATCTCGTCACGGGTCAGAGTGGCCTTGTCCTGCAGGCCGACAGCTTGGCTGGAATTCTTGATGACGAAGGTTCCGTCAGCGATCTTGGGCTGCAAGACGTTCCAGGCGCCTTCGAAGAACAGGAAGGCGTTGTTGTCGGAGGCGGCGCCGGCGTACAGGTAGAGCGGGTTGCCGGTGCCGGAAGCCTTGTCGACCAGATACTGGGCCTGGGCAGCGCCCACGGCGATGCTGTCGAAGGTGACATAGTAGTCGACGGCATCGGTTTCGCGGATCAGGCGGTCGTAGGAGACGACCTTGACGCCGGCGGCTCGCGCCTCCTCAGCGGCTGCAGCGGCAGCCGTGGCGTCCTGAGGGCAGATGATGATCACCTTGACACCCTTGGTGATCAGTGACTCGACGTTGGCCCTCTCCTTGGCTGAGTCACCCTCGCTGAACAGGATCTCGACGTCGTAGCCGGCCGCGCTGAAGGCGTCCTTGAAACGGGTCTCATCCTGGATCCATCGAGGCTCGTCACGGGTCGGAAGCACAACGCCTACCGAACCCGTCACCTCTTCCGGCGCCTGAGTGGCGGTTGCCGCGCCCTGGCAGGCGGACAAGATGGCTGAGGCAATCATCAGCACAGCCACCAGGCCGTACCATGTTCTCTTAGACATGTGCTCTTCTCCTCTTTAAATGGGGTCGATCAGGTTTGATCAAGTCAGGATTCTAGTGTCTGTCAGTATCACCTCCTTGTTGGTGCGTCACGGATCTGAGATCGCGACGTGTGCGATCACTGGAAAGGTCCCAGCCACGAAGGCATTAGACCTGGGAATGGACGCTAGTTCGCTGACGGACGTTCTTGTCTACGTCGCGATAGACGTGTCGTCCGACTGCCCGGCTGATAGCCCGATGAGAGCGAACTCCCACGAGTCCGAGGACTCTGCCGAATGACGACGGTCTCGCCGGCTACACTTTGTTCGGCTCGGCAATCGTCCCTTGCGAAAACCCTCGGACGGGTCTGCCGGCATGGCTCGTTCCCGGGATGACATCGATACATTGAGGCTATGGCACAGCCCGGGAGACAGATGGTGCCCCGGCGGCCGGTCTCCATACGCGAAGCGCATCATCCCGGCAATCAGCCCAGCGCCCGTGAAAGTGCCGCGGATGGGCGGGGACTACTCAAAGTCTTTCCAGCTGGATCGTAACGAAGACCGTTGTTGATGTGGCTCCGATGGGTGGCCATTCTACCATCCAGCCTCCGAGCTCTGCTATTACGGCGAGGCCGAAAACGACACAGCGAAACAGCTTCCGGATAGTCCCCGGCGCTAAACAACCTGCTGTTGCGCGCCAAAGGGTACTTCCTCCTGGTCATGCGGCTGAAGAACCCACAACATGCGCGAGGGCTGGAAGGCGTTGTGGATGGCCAGGGTGGCTGCGCCGACTGCCACAACGTCATCCTTCAGACTGCTGAGCGCAATCGTCGCCTCGCGCGAAGCTTTTGAAATCGCCCGCTCGGAGGCTGCTGCCCGGACGGCATCCATCAGGACGTCGCCGGCTCCGACCAGATCTCCGCCGAGCAAGATGAGCTCGGGGTTGAAGAGGTTGAGCAGGTTGGCGATCGCAATACCTAGATGCTTGCCGGCGGTTTGCACGACATCCCGGCAAATGGGGTCGGTAGCCGATGCCTGCACGACATCCTCGATCCGGATCGGCCCGTCACTGACTCCGTTCATCCGCCGGCGTTGCTTGACCTCGGCCAAGAGGGCAGGGATCCCGACATAGCTCTCCATGCAGCCGCGATTTCCGCAGCGGCAGAGAGGCCCATCGGCGTTGATGGTTGTGTGGCCGATCTCGCCCGCGGTCCCGCCGAACCCGCGATAGATCTCGTTGTTGATGATCAACCCACTGCCGACACCGGTCCCGAGCTTGATGTAAGCCAGATGCATCACGCCCCGGCCGCTACCCCACCACTTCTCGGCGATCGCACCCAGATTGGCGTCATTCTCGAGGTACACCGGGACGCCCAACGAATCTCGCAAGTCCCCGATGAAGTCGAAATCCTTCCATGCGGGCATGAGCACATCGGAGACGCGATCAAGCCTTTCGCCCTCTAACGGAGCGGGGACGCCGACGCCCATCCCGAGAATGTCGGCTGAGTCGAGGGACTTGGTCGACATCAACCCTCGGACATGCCGATGGACGAGGTCGATCGTCGGCTGAGGCTGTCCGATGGAATCGAACCTGGCCGTCTCTCGCGCGACGATGCCTCCCTTGAGGTCCATCAGGATCGAGTTGACGTGGGAAGCGCCGATATCGATCCCCAGGACGTGCCGGTGATCATATTGGAATTGGAGCATGATCGGCGGGCGCCCGCCCCGAGACTGGCCTTCCCCGGCTTCGCACACAAGTCCGCTTCTCAGGAGCAAGTTGGTCAGGGCCGAGACGGTTGTGGCGCTGAGCCCGGTTCGGCGTACGATGGCCGCCCGAGAAATAGAACCCGTCTCGTGGATGAGCCTGAGGACGCGGCTCAGATTATGGGCCCGCACGGAGCTCCGGTCCGCATTCTGAAGCAGGGTTAGGGAAGGGGTCAGGGGGTCAGGCCGCATCGGGAAGGTCAGGCGGTGTCGCCGGATTGCTTGTAGTCTAGCCCGGCGGACTTTCTTTGTCAACTGTCAAAATAAAGTCGTGATCCAGCGCCGAACACTTCGCATTGGGGCCAGCCCCCTGTGTTGCGAGGGCAGGCGGCCTGTGGGCGCCCCGCCAGAGGTGCCGACGAGCCGCCGAAGCAACGGGCATGGCCCACACCGGGAGGACCAAGATGTGCTGTTATTGCTCCTCTGCGGCGCTATGACTGGGGTCACCGGGAGGTCACCAAAAGGTCACAACTAGGAAGAATAACTCGTTGCGCTGCGCTGCCGCTATGGTAAACTACCAAAACGAACGCAGATCCCGAAGAGGGTGGCATGGCAGCAGATGTGAAGCGGGTCGTCTGTATCGAAGACGAGCCGGAGATGATCGACCTCGTTCGGCTCATCTTGGGCCGCAAGGGTTTCAACGTGATCGGTGCCAATGGGGGTGTCGAAGGATTGGAGGCCGTGCGTAGAGAACGGCCAGATCTTGTGCTCCTCGACTTGATGATGCCCGACATGGACGGCTGGGAGGTCTACCAGCAGATCAAGGCCGACTCCGAGTTGCGCGAGATCCCGGTGATTGTCGTGACGGCCAAGGCGCAGTCTATCGACAAAGTGCTCGGCCTGCACATCGCCAAAGTCGATGACTACATCAGCAAACCCTTCGGTCCCCAGGAGCTCCTGGAGAGCGTCGAAAAGATCATTGGCGCCTAGTATCACGAGAGGTGTGCCTGGATCGAGCAGGGGGCGGCCATGGCCGCCCCCTTTTTGTTGGTAGAATTTCAGGGCCGTGGCAAAGAGCGCGTTCCCCATCCACCTTCGCCTGCGTTCCCTGCTGGCGCTAGTCTGCGCTTGCGTGCTCCTGTTCCCGCCCGGGACGGCCGGCGCACAATCCCAGGGCCCGACTTACATTGTCAAGGAAGGCGATACACTCTGGGGCATCGCCCAGGTCTTCGGCACGGACGTCGAAACACTGGCGAGCTTCAACGGGCTGACCTCGAACAGCACCATTTTCCCCGGCATGAGCCTGATCATCCCGGGATTCGAGGGCGTAGAGGGCGAACTGCAAACGCAGGACGTCGGTTTCGGGGACACACTTGACAGCCTGGCGATGCGTTACGGAGTGCCGAGCCCGGCCCTGGCGCGCCTAAATCGAGTCCTCAACCCCAGCCGGCTCTATCTAGGGCAGCCGATCATCATCCCCGTATCCGCCGAAAGCTCCAAAGCGCTGGCGCAGTCGCAGCCGCTGCAGACCGATCCGGGGCAGGGGGCTCTGGCCATCGCCGCGCGCGCGGGGATCAATCCGTGGCTTGTCCATGCGCACACTTCCCCCGGCGAGGGGTTGTGGGCCGTGCCGGGCGAGTTAATCCTGCTTGACGGAACGGCACGGGATACGACGGCGCTGCCTGCCCCGTTGGGGAGTGTTGACGTCACGCCGTCACCGACGGTTCAGGGCCACACAGTCGAGGTGAACGTCGAGAGCCCGGGCCCGGTTTGGCTCGAGGGCCAGCTCAACGGCAAACCCTTGAACTTCCACCCCCTGGACGACACCCACATGGTCGCACTACAGGGTGTGTACGCTTTGCTGGATCCGGGCCTGTACGACCTCGAACTGCGCGCCTACGCCACGCAGGGAGGCGAGATGCTTGCCTCCTACACGCAGCCCGTGCACGTGACCTCCGGCGGCTATCCCTTCGATCCAATCCTGGCGGTCCCACCCGAGACGATCGATCCCGAGTACACCGGCCCGGAAGACGAACTTATCGCCTCGATCGTCACCCAGGTGACGGACGAGCGAACCTGGAATGGGCCGTTCCAGTTCCCCGGTTCCTACACCGACAGCTTCCCTTCGCGGTTCGGCTCCCGGCGCAACTACAACGGCACCGGATACAACTACTATCACTCGGGCCTGGATTTCTACGGCGGCACCGGGACTCCGATCACCGCTCCTGCACCTGGCCGGGTCGTGCTTGCCCAGGAGCTCAAGGTCCGTGGCAACACGACCATCATTGATCATGGTTGGGGAATCTTCACGGCCTACCTGCACCAATCTGAGTTTGAGGTTGCCGTCGGGGACCGCGTTGAAACAGGGCAGACGATCGGCCTGGTGGGAGGGACCGGTCGCGTCACTGGCCCGCATTTGCACTGGGAGGTGTGGGTGGGAGGCGTGCCGGTCGATCCGATCGAGTGGACCGAGCAGGCGTTTCCCTAGTCGCTTGAGGTGAGATCGCTGTGCGCCGGCGAGGCTATGCGGCGAACGCGCGGTCAGGCTTGGTTCTCGCCAGAGTCGTCGACTTCCAGACGTCCGGCGTGATAGTCATCCAGCACCTGGCGTGCCTGCTCAAGGTCGCGTTCCTGGACCATGATGTCCACGTTACCCAAAGGGGCGATGTTGATTCCGATGGCAGTTCCGGCCGCCTCGTGCGAAAGCCATACCTGCACGCCGCTCGACTCAAGCAGGCCGCGCAAAATCTCGGCTTCGAGCATTCCGTTGACACTCTCAACCGTCACGATCTTGTCGCCCATTCGCCCTCCTTCATACCCGTGTAGTATAATGTCGTAACCTGGCTCCGGGAACTGTTTCTCGACAACATGATTTCGTCTCCCCCAGCATCGCTAGAAGCCTACTGGTCTCAGTTCGACGTCGACGATCGCGACCTCGATTTCATTTATGGCCTCCTTCTGGAGCGCGAGGTCCCGTTGACGACGGCCGAGATGGCTGACGCGTTGGTGGAACAGCGTCTGCAGAGGCGCGAGGAAGAAACCGCGGCCGCCGAACCGGCGCGCGCTGCGGTCTATGTTCCGGCCGAGATGTACGAGACCGGGGCGCGCCTGACATTCCCGGCGTTGTCCGGCCAAAGCGGCGAAGTTGTCGGGATCCGTCAGGGTGAGAATCCAGAGCGCGGTCCGTTCAGTGTGATGCGTGTGTCGTTCGGGGATGGTGACGAGCGCGAATTCGCCATGGGGCTGGAGGACCACGTCCTCAATCAGCCCCTCGAGGTTTCCGACGAAGCTCAGCGGTTGACGGAAGCCGACGCCGTAGTGGACCGATTCGGCGCTGCGATCGAATCACGGATTGAAGAGCGACTGCGCCGGGCGGATGACATCGTGTGGATCGCCGGTCGCTGGTTCCCCAAGGCGCTGTTGGCGGAGATCAACGTCGGCCATCTCAACCTCGCCGAAGCGGTTCTGGACGTGGCCGGCGGCGGCCCGCTGCCGACCGATGCGCTGATCGAACATCTCGAAATGCCGGATGATGTCGATCCGCTGCTTAGAACGTTCTCCCTCGATTACGCGTTGCAGGAGGACAGTCGTTTCGACGAAGTCGGGCCTGCGGGGAAAGTCCTGTGGTTCTTGAAGAGGCTCGAGCCCCCTGAAGTTCTGTTCCCGCCGCCACGTCTCGAGTACACGCCGATCACCTACGACCGCAGCGTCCTGACCGAGAACTTGCTCGATCTCGAGCGGCTGTTGGATGATGAGCTCAGCCCATTGTCCCACCAGGCGCCGTCGCCGGACGAAGTCGAACTGGCGGTGATCTTCCCTCACTGGCGAGTTGGAAGTCTGCCACTATCGTCCCGGCTGCGATCGATGTTCCCGACGGCGTACGAAGCGCCGAGAATCCGCTTCATCCTCGTCGATGGTCGCACCGGCCAGAAATTCCCGGGATGGGTCGTCCGAAGCGAGCGCTACGTTTTCGGTCTCGACGAGTGGTATCGCGAGAATGAGGTTCCGGTTGGAGGGTTGATCCGCGTCCGCCAGGGCGATCAGCCGGGCGAGGTGAAGGTGCAGGCCGTCGACCGCCGCAGGCGCAACGATTGGATCCGAACAGTCTCGCCCACCGGTTCGGGGCAGCTCGGTTTTACTATGCTCAAACAGCCGGTCGGGACGGCTTACGACGATCTGATGGTCGTCGGTCTGATCGATCCGGTGGCATTGGACGAGGCCTGGTCGCGCGGCAGCCAGCGCAATCTTCCGCTTGATCGCCTCGTGGCCTACGTGTTCCGCGAATTGGCAAAACTGAACCCGCAGAGTGCAGTGCATGCTCAAGCGCTTTATTCCGGAATCAACGTGCTGCGGCGCCTACCGCCGGGGCCGATTTTCGCAGAGCTAGTCACCCGTCCTTACTACGTGCACGTCGGCGACTTGTACTGGCGGTTCGAAGACTCAGCCTGGGGACAATCTTGACCGCCGTGGAACCGCGCAACGTCAGCATCCTCGTTCGCCCCACCATCGATACCCCATTCCACATCGATTACCAGTGGTGGGAGCGGGCGGATCGCGGGCTGGATGTATACCTGCGCAGCCACCTGTGTCCGGAACACCAGGCGGCATACGCCTCGGTCCACCAGGACACGTTGGTCGATCATATCGATCCGGAAACGGCCGAGGTAACACGCGTGCCGGCGATCCAGAATGTCTTGATCACTCATTGCGCGCGCCAGCCAGGATACCTGTCGCCTAAAATGAGTCTGATCAATGCCGTCTTCCGGGTCTTTCTGGCGAGCGGGAACACTCCGATGTCGCCGAATCAACTCGGACAGAAGCTGGGCCGTCCGGCGTCGATGATCTTGCGGACGCTGTCCGGGCCGCGGGTTTACAGAGGCATTCGCCCCATCCGGCCGGATTGACCGGTCGCCCCCGATCCTCTAGAATCCAGACAAGCCCCTGTAGCTCAATGGATAGAGCGCCGGACTTCTAATCCGACGGTTGCGCGTTCGAATCGCGCCAGGGGCGCCTGTCGTACATGCAACGGCCATACCGGCTACGAGTCTGACGGCTGCTTCTTGACACGGACGAGTTTCCCCGCTACGATATGTCGTGAGGCGACATGTCGTAGCTCGCCGTATAGGTGAAAGAGGAGCTCTTTACTCCGGTGACAGGTGAACAACACGTTCCGCTATCTGAGGCGACGTTCTTCATCCTCTTGAGCCTGGCCGGGGGCCCCAAACATGGCTATGCCATCATGAAGGATGTCGAGGAGTTGAGCGACGGCCGGGTCGGATTGAGCACGGGAACGCTCTATGGAGCGTTGAAACGCCTGCTCGAGCAGCGACTGATCCAGCGCATCCCCTCGAAGAAGTCATCCGGCAGCGCGGAAGAATCCAGCCGATCGCGCAAGTCCTATGCCCTCTCGAAGTTCGGGCGCCGCACGCTGGAAGGTGAGGTGCGGCGCATCGAGGACCTGGCAGAAGTCGCCCGCCTGCGGACGAGCGGAGCGAACGCGTGAACACCTGTCTGCGGATGCTATCCCGCATGTACTCCTGGTCGATCGCGCTGTACCCGGCCGATTTCCGCCAGGCATTCGGCGAGGAGCTTCGCTGGGTCTTCGAGCTGGCCGTCCGAGACAAGGCCAGTGAAAGTTGGGGCTCGTTGGTGCAGTTCTGCATTCACGAGATTGCTGGGTGGGGCAAGGCAGTCGCACATCAACATCTCGAGGCCATGCTTCGGCGATCCGGGAGTTCGAACGTGGATGACAGAATGGCGCGGCCCGGTCCGGATACGGAAAGCCTGATGAGGAGAGCCGTCATGGCTGATGAGAGTCAGCGCTCTATTGCCCCGCTCGATCGCGCGGATTCCAGGGACATCATCGCAGCCTTACCGCCGCTTCTGTTCGGCGCGGGTATCGCTGCGACCTCGCTTGTTCGAGGCGGACCGTGGTATACGGTCCCTACTTGGCGGCTGTACCTCAGCGTTGGCATCGGGCTCATCCCCATGGGAGTGATCGGTGTCGGCGCCGTGCTGGCGCTCGTCCGTCGGTTGCCGGATTGGGGATGGAGCTGGATTGGCGCCGCACTGATCGGAGCAGCTCTCCTCGTCCAAAGCTTTGTGGGTGAGGCTGAGGAGGCCGGCCGCGCGCTACCCGGGTGGGCCGAGACCACCCTGACGCTGATCTTCTTTGCAGTCGGTGTCGGCTTGTTGGTCGCGTCGGCGATGCGCGGCGTGCGTCGGGCAGGACTTTTTAGCCTGGCCGCAGCCGGGACGTTTGGCCTGTCGATGTATCTGGCGATCATCGCCGGACCTTTCTTCCGCCATGACCTGGCGCCTTTGGCCGCACCGCTCGGCCTGGTGTACTCCGGCTTGGTGTACGCCTACGCGCGCAAGACCGGAATCTCGGTACTCTTTCCAATCGTCGCCGTCGGGGTGTTGAACCTGGCTTCTTTCATCCTGGCGAATCAGGTCTGGAGCGAGTGGCTGGCGGCGCAAAGCAGATCGTCGCCTGTCGTCCCGCTCATTGTATTGGGTACGGCCCTCCTGCTCTCCGGTCCGACGATGGGTTGGTTGCTGCGCCCCTTGCGCACTGCCTTCGGTCGACCTGCTTGATTCTGGCGGCTTCCGGCCGGAATACGCTCCTCCGTCTGCAAATGTGACTCGTGCGCGCCCCGCGTGGGGAAGCCTCGGCAGTCTTCGCCCGATCTTGAAGCTGGCGAGAGTATGCCTCAATGGTGATTGCGGCCAGCACCAAGACCCTCTAGACTCGTGCTGATCGGCTGAGGAGGACGCATGGAACCGACTGTGACCTTGCCGTTCGGCTTGACGCCCGACCAGTACATCACTCTCGGGATCTTCTGCGTGATGGGCGTGCTGACTTTCTTCATCGGCATCTTGATGGCGGTATTGGTGTTCATGCGGCGACCGCGCTCGCACTAGGGCATTCCCGGGACCGACCCGAATCCTATTATTCCGAACGAAGCGGCAGGCGGATTCCGCCTGCCGCTTCGTTTCAGCTGCGTCTCAGCTACGTCGAGATCGCCGCAATGGATCTCGCCAGGCTCGCAAACAAGCACGAGGCCCGACGTGTCGAATCACGGCCGGGCCTCGTGCAATAGCCTGACTTACTTCTCGCTTCTTCTCTTTGCGGGCTACATGGGGGCCATTTCTTCGGTGGCCGGGGTCTTGGCCGAGGACTTTCTCGCTGATCTGCGCGCGGTCGACTTCTTTGCAGAGGGTTTGCGCGTAGACTTGCGAGTGGACTTGCGCGCCGTCTTGCGGGTCGACTTCTTGGCGGACGACTTGCGCGCCGCCTTGCGGGTCGACTT
>CAZGRL010000092.1:0-3868 GCA_964528155.1 uncultured Anaerolineaceae bacterium | reverse complement strand
TCTTGCGGGTCGACTTCTTGGCGGACGACTTGCGCGCCGCCTTGCGGGTCGACTTGCGCGCCGTCTTGCGAGACGACTTGCGCGCTGTCTTGCGGGTCGACTTCTTGGCGGACGATTTGCGCGCCGCCTTGCGAGTCGACTTGCGCGCAGTCTTACGCGTCGACTTGCGCGCCGTCTTGCGGGTCGACTTGCGCGCCGTCTTGCGAGTCGCCTTGCGGGTCGACTTGCGCGCAGTCTTACGCGTCGACTTGCGGGCCGTAGACTTCTTGGCCACCCTCTTCTTTGCTGCCCTCTTTACTGCCATGTTCCCACCTCCAGTTGGCGCGAGTTCATGCCAGTGTAGACATTTTCTGAGAATAACGCAAGACCCCTTGGTCAGGGGTTGTGCGCGATGGGGGCGGTGATCTCCCCAGGAGTTGAGGGTCTGGACCGCGCTCTCCCCAGCTGTGCAACTCGTTTCGGTGGCGCTTGGCCCCGCGGTCGGCGGTATCCGATCTGGGCGCGCGCCATCGGCACTGCCATCGTCGATTCGATGCCTGGGCCCGGGGCCAATAGCATGCATGGATGGAACCAGATCTCGCTCGGTTGCACTCGTCGATGCAGGGCTCATCCGATTCGGATGCTGTGGCTCGTCTACCTTCCGCAGAAGGTCTTCTTCTATCCTTCACGATTTCTTCACAGGCTCCGGCTAGGCTGTCAGCGTATGAAAGAAACCGTCAGACGACGCAAACATCTAAGACAAGGAGTGATGGACAAGATGAAGAAGACAACAGTAGCTATGGCAGTGATCGCGGTTGTGGCGCTTGTAGGTGTGATCGGTGCGGTGGGTGTCGTAGACGCCTCCGCACAGACAACCGGACAGGATCCGGCTGCCACGCCACAGCCGTGGGGTTTATTCGGTATGGGGCACATGTGGGGGAACGCGGCCGGCGCCGAAGGGCCTCTGCACGACTATCTCGTCGCCGCCTTCGCCGACGCGCTCGGGCTTTCAACCACAGAGGTGGAGGATCGACTGGCGGCCGGCGAGACGCTTAGCGCTATTGCCCAGGCTGAAGGATACTCGTTGGACGAGTTCCGCACCCTGTTCAACGAAGTTCGGCAGACCGCCATCGACAACGCCCAGGCGAACGGTGTGGTGCTCCAGCAGCAGACGCAATCGATGCTCCGACTGATGGACGGGACCGGCGCCGGCGGCGAGTGCCCGATGCGGGGCGACAGCGATGACGCCAGTGCTCGCTCCAGTGGGCCGGGGATGTTCGGAAACCGTGGCGGGGGCGGCTTCCAGCGCCAGTAGGACGCCGGAAGTGCACTCCGTCAGGGGACTGAAGGGCAACGAGAAGGGTTCGGGAGAGAGAAGCACGCTCTCCCGGACCCCTTGTTGATCGAAGAGACATGGATCCCAAGATGACGTCTGATGGGAAAAGGCTGCTGGTCGACATGGCCGGCCGTTATAATCAGGATGTGAACGGCTCGGTGCTGATTGTCGAAGACGAAGCAGAGCTGGCGCAAGTCTTGCGCGACTATCTGGAACGCGCTGGATATCGCGTCCAGGCCGTGCACGATGGCGTTTCAGCCATTTCGCAGTTCAACCACAAACCGGCCGACATCATCCTGCTGGATCTAAACCTTCCCGGCATCGACGGCCTTGATGTGGCCCGTCAGATCCGGCGCAAGTCTGATGTGCCGATCATCATGGTCACAGCCCGAGTCGAAGAAGCGGACCGGCTGGTTGGATTGGAGATCGGTGCCGACGACTATATCGTCAAGCCGTTCAGCCCGAGGGAGGTTGTGGCGCGTGTGCGCGCGGTTTTACGCCGGGCGCGAGCCGGGCCGAGTGAACCTCGAGTGCTGCGGGCCGCCGACGTCGAGGTCGACCTCGAGCGCCACCGGGCTTTTGTCGGCGATCACGAGGCGCAGCTCACTCCGACTGAGTTCAGCCTTCTGGCGGCTCTCGTCGGGCAGCCCGGGCGTGCCTTCACCCGACTTCAGCTTCTGGCTGCAGCCCAGGGGGAGGCCTACGAAGGCTACGAGCGCACCGTGGACGCGCACATCAAGAACCTGCGAGCGAAGATCGAACCTGATCCCAAGCAGCCTCAATACATCTTGACCGTGTTCGGAGTCGGGTATCGTTTCAGTGATGAGTGTTAAGAGTCCCCTCTCCCGCGTCAGTCTGGGATGGAAGCTCGTCCTGGCCTTTGCTGCCGTAGTGCTGGTCGGCGTCGTCGTGGTCTCGGTCCTGGCAAATCGGACGGCGGCGAACGAAGTGCGCGGTTTCATGTTCCAGGGCGGGATGACGGATGCAAGCGCGTTGCGAGACCAGCTTGCGGCGTACTATCGCGGGCGAGGAAGTTGGGACCAGGTCGGCAGTTTCCTGTCAGGAGGGTCCGGTGCGCAGGGGACCGGGCGCGGCATGGGCGGTCCAATGCACGGAATGGGTGCGCCGGATGTGACCCTGGCCGATGCGAGCGGGATCGTCGTTGTCGGCCCACCCGGATCTGCCGGTTCACTGATGACGGCGGCCGATCGCCAGGCTGCGACCGAGATCAGCGTCGATGGGAACACGGTTGGCTACCTCGTGCTGGCGGGCAGCGGTCCTTCGCAACTGGAAGCCGATCTGCTGGCGCGCGTCAACCGGGCCGTATGGTTGGCAGCTCTGGCCGCCGGAGGGGTCGCGTTGGTGCTGGGAGGAGCGCTGGCGGTCGGGCTGCTGCGACCGGTCAGGGAGCTGACGGCTGCTTCGCGCGCGCTGGCCCAGGGCGATCTGACGCGGCGCGTATCGGTTCGGAGTCAAGATGAGATCGGCGAGTTGTCGGCCTCCTTCAACCGGATGGCGGAGAATCTCGAACGCGCCGAACACCTCCGGCGCGAGATGACGGCCGACATCGCCCACGAACTGAGGAATCCGTTGGCCGTGATGCAGGCCCAACTCGAGGCGATCATCGACGGGGTGTATCCAGCGGAGCCGGAATCAATCCAGACGGTCCTCGAGCAAAGCACGATGCTGAATCGATTGGTCGAGGACTTGCGCACACTGGCGTTGGCCGACTCGGGCCAGCTGGCATTGGAGCGCAGGCGAGTTGATCTACGCCACAGCCTTGAACAAAGCGTTGAGAGCTATCGGGCACAGGCCGAGAAGACCGGAGTGAAATTGACGTTGGAACTTCCGGCGGATGCGATCGCGGCCGAGGTCGATCCAGGACGGATTGAGCAGGTCTTGGGCAATCTGATCGGCAATGCCATTCGCCATTCCTCCAATGAGGGCGACGTCGTGCTATCGCTGCGGCGGATGTCTGCCGATCGTACGGCGGTGATCGAAGTGGCCGATCGCGGCGAAGGTATTCCTCCGGAAGCGCTACCGTTTCTGTTTGAGCGCTTCTATCGTGCCGACCGTGCGCGCGACCGCAGCCGAGGTGGGACCGGACTGGGACTGGCCATAGCCCGACAGCTTGTCGAGGCCCACGGGGGGAAGATCTCCGCCGGCAATCGCGATGGAGGTGGGGCGGTGTTCCGCGTCGAGCTTCCAGCCTTGTAGGTCTGCCTCTTCAAGTTGGATGAAATCGACAACCTAGCTTTCAGATTCACATGCCAGGTGAGGGAAACGGGGGTTGTGCGTCCTTCGACTGCATTCGGCTCTGCGAGCCTCATTCCGCTCCCTGGCCGCAGGCCAGGGCAGGCAGGATGACTGAAACACGACGGAGATTCCGCAAGCCTGTTGCATCCTGCGGGATTCGCCGATCCAGTTGCTCGCTACGGGAAACGGGGGTTGTGCGTTCTTCGCACAACCCCCGTTTCCCGTTTATCCCCCTTCCCCTTTAGAGCGTGTGAATGAATTGCCGGACCCTCCTCAAGATGAAGCTTGTATGGTAGT
>CAZGRL010000091.1:0-14328 GCA_964528155.1 uncultured Anaerolineaceae bacterium | reverse complement strand
GGTGGGCTATTCCCTCCTGCTAACCCTCTTGACAACGGCCCCTTCATAGAAGGCGGCATACCATCTCATGGGTGAGTTATCATTTCAATGTCCTAGACAAGGGAAATCCCAAGGAACTTGATCAGACCTCGATCGTAGAACAAATCAAAGGCCAAGGAGGGCATGTCATGGCCACATACTTCATGTTCGGAAGCTACTCGCAAGAGTCGGCCAGAAAGATAAGTGCGAAGCGTACCGATCAGACGAAGGAATTGATTGAGAAGCAGGGTGGGAAGCTGACTGCTGCATATGCCTTGCTCGGTGAAAAGGACCTGGTCCTTATAGTGGACCTTCCAAGTACAGAGCAGGCTATGAAAACATCGGTAGCGTTGTCGAGAATGCTAGGCATAGGGTTCTCTACATTACCCGCAGTGAGTGTTGACGCTTTCGATAAGCTCACAGAAGACCTGTAGACACCCGAGTTCAGTATCGACGCAAGATACCATGTACCTTCATCAAGCCATTCGGGGTGCTAAGTCCCTTGGGATTTCCCGCTGATCTTCAAGGGCACGTATAGCTACGGAAGAGTGGCAAACCAAATCCAATATTGAATGCGCACCTGGATGTCCGCCGCCTAACCACTCGCTGCCCCGCAGAAAACGCGGGATCTTCGAGAGCGGACCCGGCCAGGTCGGCGTCCAAACTTGAGGGGGAAGAGAGGCAGAAGACCCGCACATACCCCCCGAAGGTTTCAGGGTCTCCATGGGCACACCTCAACGGGAGACCAGCCTTGCGGTCAACCGGCATGAGGCAGATTGCATGGTTCTCAATCGCGAACCATCGAAAAAGCAGACCAGCTCCTCGGCTGTGTGTTCAATCTGCCTCAGACCCCGTCCCCATTCAAGGTTGCCACCGCAGAGCTGTAGGCTTAGTCGGAGAGGTGGGCGTATATCCGCGTCGAGCTTGGGTCGGAGTGGCGAAGGCGACGTTGCGTCACGAGCAGATCCTTGGTGCGCTGATGGAGCCTGGTCCCGCAGGAGTGACGGAGGGAGTGGTAGCCACGGGACTTGACGCCAGCACGCCTGCAGAGGGTTGTCATGATCGCCTCGATGCGACGGACCGAGATCCCGAAGATCGGGCCGCTCTTAGCTGGGCCTAGCTCGACCAGGGCAGCAAGGAGCCTGGCGGTGGCGTCGATCCTCGCCACCTTCCCGCCCTTTCCCTCGACCCGAATGCGCCATCGCTCCAGGTCGATGTCTTGCCATCGGAGCCGGGAGACCTCGGAGACGCGCAGGCCTGCATCTGCCGCGGCCAGGACAATCGCTCGCTCTCGCGGCGTGGCGGCCAATTCCTTGTCGGTCGAGTCGGGCTGGGCTATAATTCCGAAACGATCGGGGCGTGGCGCAGCCCGGCTAGCGCACCTGCATGGGGTGCAGGGGGTCGGCGGTTCAAATCCGCCCGCCCCGACTCAAACGACCGCCGGCAAGGATGCCGGCGGTCCTGCTATTTCGAGCCCTGGTTGCCCTGCCCTTCCTGTTGTGTATCTGGCTATCCCTCTGAAGTCTCGTTGATGCAGCCGCGCCTTCTCGAGTCGCGTTTCCCGTCACTGCGGGACCAGTTCATATACGGCGAAGTCTGTATCCCGATAGCGCTCGACCCACGGCCCGCAGGTGGCGCCGAACTGCGCCCGAGCCAGGACCACATGGGTCACCCCGTATCTCGCTTCGGCATCGCGCAAGGCACGACAGCTCACGTCGGCGGCCCGATCGCGGTAGAACGCCCTGGCAAGCAGAAGCCGGTCGTACCATTGGATGACTTCGTTCGCCCGGTAGGGGATTGACTTGAAATCCACCAGGATCGGGGCGCCCGTTTCGAGGCGGAAATCCTGCAGGTAGGGCGGGATCATGTACACGTCCCCGTCCGCGCTGGATCCCCCCACGAAAGCCATCACGCCCCTAGCCGGATCGGCGGCGACCTGACCTTGATCGATGCGGAACTTGATCACGCCGGCGAGGGCAAGGACCACAACCAGGCTGATTGAGGCCCTCCCAAGCAAGTCACGCCGCCGGTGCTGGGTCACCGACCCCAGATCGCCCCGTCGCCACACCTCCCCGACAGCATATCCAACCACAAACGTCGTCCCCAGCGGGACGAGGAAGACGGACGGTCTCCAAGGAAAGATCAGCGCAAGGGCCTGATTCCCCGTCAGGATTTGAGCGACACTCAGGACAAGCACTGATACCGCGCACACCACCATCAGCACGAACAGTCTTGTCTTGCGTACAAGTGCGATTCCGGCAACGACGATCATGATCTGGACCACCGCGCTCGCGTTCCACCAGACCTGGATCAACGTGTGATGAGGGATGCGCTCACGCACGAGGATTTCTTGCGCCTGAGCTAGATTGGTGGGGGATGACGTGGTGAAATTCGACGAGGTATAGAGGAGAATTGGCACCACAAGGATGAGTGCCAACGCCGGGATTCCGACTGCCCCCTTGCGGTCACGATCGAGGAATGCCGTCACAGCATATGCGACCGTCAGCAAGCCCGCGCTCAGAAGATACGTGGGATGCATCGTCGCCGCCGCGACGGCGCACACAACGCTCAGAACAGTTTCCCGTCGATGAAAGAGATAGATCGAGAGCAGCAGGAGCACCCCGAACATGCTCGGCTCGAGCACGCTGCCAAGTATGCGCTGGCCGGCCAGGCCGCCCTCCAGGGTGAAGCCCCACGCGTCACCGAGAACTCCTTGCAGAACGATACGCGCCAGTGCAGCGTGGGCTGCGACAAACAACGCCAGGAACACGCGGCGTTTGACCGGATCGTCGTGTAGATGGAACAGATCCGATGCCAGGCCCTCAAGGCTGTAGAGATACACGCCGAACAGCAGGAACGTCCACAGGTAGAAGACGCCCATGGGGAGCAGCCGATAGGTGACCTCGACGAGAAGGCTGAACACCGGTGTCGGGTCGACCGTATTGGCTAGCCAGTCCGATCGGAGAAGGCCATACCCGGCCCGCGCCAATCCGTGTAAGAAATACTGATTCTGGTTGGAGGTGAAAAGAGGCGCCTGGGCGTAGGCCAGCCCGAAGGCAATCGACCAGGCAACCAGCGCGACGGCAGAGAGCGGACGGCGTTGCAGGCCGGACCGATCCGACTGAGTCACGATCAGAACCTCAGCCGCCTCTTCATCTGTCGGGCCGTCATGGCTCGCTCCGGCGAAGCGCATAGCCGGCCAACACTTCGAGGACGCCGATCACGGCAGAGTTGTCGAGGTCCTCCATCCCCATTTGAAGCATCGCCCTGAAGAGTTGATGGTTGGCAGCCGTTCCGGGGAGTGGCACTCCGTAGGCGCGGGCCGTATCAAGGACGATGTTCAGATCCTTGTGCATCATCTGCGCCTTGAATCCGGGCGAACGCTCACCAGCGAAGAGGCGGTCCGGCTTGACGTCGAGTGCCCAACACTGAGCGGCTCCGCCGCGGATCGCCTCGACGACCCGGCGAGGGTCGACGCCCGACTTCTGAGCAAGCAGGAGCAGCTCTCCCAGGGCGACCATCTGAGCGGCGACCATCACCTGGTTGCACGCCTTGGCCACCTGCCCCGCCCCGCTATCCCCGACGTGGGTGATCGTTTTGCCCATGGCCCGAAAGATGGGCATCGCCCGATCGAACGCCTCCCGAGAGCCCCCGACCATGATCGCCAGCGTCCCGGCCTTAGCTCCGACGTCGCCTCCGGATACTGGCGCATCCAACGCGCTCACACCGACCTCGGCCAGACGTGCGGCGATCTTCCTCGAGGTCTCCGGCTTGATCGTGCTGTTGTCGATAAACAGCATCCCCTCACGGACCCCGTCGATCATCCCGTTCGTTCCAAGCACAACCAATTCCACGTCGTCGGAATCGGGCAAATTGCTGATGACGACATCACTGGCCTCGGCGACCGAGCGCGCATCGGTCGCTTCTTGCGCGCCCGCCTTCACCAGCTCCTTAACCGCATCCCGGCTACGGTTGTGGACGATGACCGGGAAGCCCGCCTTAAGCAGGTTCATCGCCATCGGCTTGCCCATCAGTCCCAGACCGATATAGCCTATGCGCTCCATAAGTCCCTCCTCCCGGTCCATTCGCCGGCACCAGCGGAATGACCACATTGGCCGCCCGATGGGTGTTCAGCTAGCAGCGGCACAATCATACAAACATGCAAAAGACCTGGTTGGCGATGAAGTAGGCATGTTGCGTCAGCTTAAGGCGACCGTCCCCGCGCCGGATCAGCCCATCATCCTCCAGGCGCTTGATAGGCAACTGAAAAGCTTCGCCCACATCGACCCCGAATCGTGAGGCGAAGGCGGCTTCATCGACCCCCTCATCCAGGAGCCGCAGCCCGAGCATCATCGTCTCGTTCATCTCGCTCGATGAGGGAATCCTTCGCTGCTCGACCCCCGCCGGCGAGACCGGGAAGTCGAAGCCGATACCCTGCGACATGCGACGGACATACGCCCTGGGCGATCGGATGTTGGCATAGCGCCGCCCCGCGGCACAGCCGTGGGCGCCCGCTCCGAACCCGAGGTAAGGCAGATTGCGCCAGTACTGCAGGTTGTGTCGGCATGCTGCATCCGATCGTCCGCCGTCCACCGGCGTCGTCTTTCTCGCCCAATTGGAAATCTCATAGTGGACGAAGCCGGCGTCCTCAAGGATCTCGCATGCCCACGCGTACATATCGGCGGCCAGATCCGGGTCCGGTCCGGGGAGCAGACCTCGCTCGACCCAGGCGTGCATCGGCGTTCCAAACTCGAGCGAGAGCGCATAGAGGGAGACGTGATCCGGCTCCAGCCCCAGTGTCCTCGAGAGGCTTTCTTGCCACGCTACCAGGGTTTGGTGGGGAAGACCAAACATCAGGTCCAGGTTGAGATTTGTGAACCCGGCCTGCCTTGCCTCCCTGACCGCGTGAATCACGTCGAGGAACGAGTGCGTTCTCTCGAGCAGACGCAGATCTGACGGCCGGGCCGACTGCGCCCCAAGAGATAGTCGGTTGACGCCGGCCCGCCGGATCTCTTCGAGATACTCAAGCCCGACCGTTCCCGGGTTGGCCTCGAGGGTGATTTCGGGATCCGGGGACAATCTGAAGGCCTGTCGCACCGCGGATACGACCTGCTCCACCTGCTGGGTCGAGAGGAGTGACGGGGTGCCTCCGCCAAAGAAGATCGAGTGCACTGTGGACGGAGCGAGTGGACGACCCGACCCGCATGCATCCGATGCCGTCGATCCCAGGCCGACCCCTCGGATCTCTGTGACCAGGGCCGCGACATACGCCGGGATCACATCGTCGAGCCCGGCATAGGTGTTGAAATCGCAATAGGCGCAACGCGTCTGACAGAAGGGAATGTGCAAGTAAGCACTAGTGGACGGAGGTTGACCGTTGGATGACAAGGGTGACCTCGACTGAGAGGGAGTGGGCCCGGTTGGCCCGGTTGCTCAAGGTCCTCGCTCGAGGGGAAGACGGCCCTCATCCGAGAAGCGAGGCGGCGCCGGTCCGCAGCCACTGGCCGGCCTGCCCGACGGGATTCCCCGTGTGGCCTCTGATAGACCTCTTTTACCATATTGCGTTGGCGTATGAGAGGCTATAAAATACGAGCGTATCCCTCCTCATTTGGACCGCACCCACAACCGAAAGGAGCACCTATGTCAGCCCCAAAGGTCCGCGCACACCACGAGGAGTTGCAGAAGATCAGCGGTTCCTTCAGCTCCCAGAGCAGCGCGATCGCCGGGATCAACGGCAAGATGAACTCCGCCTTCCAGACACTACGTGGGGGAGACTGGATCGGCAAGGGCGCCAACGCCTTCTTCAAGGAGATGGAAGGCGAGGTGATGCCCTCGATGAAGCGTTTGGAGAAGGCACTGGCGGACGCAGCTCGGGTGACCAATCAGATCTCGCAACTCATGAAGCAGGCCGAGGATGAAGCCAGCGGCTATTTGAAGTACTAGTCGCCGTCTGCAAATCACAAGAACACGGAGTCAAGCCATGCCCGACGTCAAGATGAATTATCAGTCCATGGAGCAGATGGAGTCAGCCTTCAAGAACGCCCACAGCCAGGTCGAGACTTCCACGAGTGAGATGAAGAAGCTCGCCAAGTCGATGGAGGACGGAGCCCTGGTCGGGATGGGAGGCGATGCATTCAGAGCCGCCATCGAACAGAAACTTCTGAAACGCATGAAGGTGCTGTCCGAGAAAATGGCGGAACTTCAACGTGACATCAACGGCGCAGTTGCGGCGACCCGCGACGGTGTCTCGACGGCCCAGAGCCGATTCAAGTGATCGGATAAGGAGACCAAGACATGTTTCTACAGTTCCTGCGCGGGGAAGTCGACAACGTCATGTCGGGTGTGAAGCAACAGCAACAGATCGTATCCGGCGTGCTGGACCAGATCAACGGCTACGTCCCCAAGATCCAGTCGGCCTGGATCGGCGGCGACGCCAATGAGTTTGCGGCCGACGTTGGCCGCAAGATTGTCCCGGCCATGAACGCACTGATCGCCGCCATCGGCGGGGTGAACGTGAACCTGACGAAGGCGATTAATGTGATCGACCAGGCGGACTCGAAAGTCAAGAGCATGGCCGACAACCTCGGCGATCTATTCGGCAAAATCTAGCCTTCAACCGATCTAGTCACGGAGGATACGACCAGTGGCCACTCAAGTCGTTCAGATGGATTATGGCGTCGTCATGGAAGTCTCGAAAGGCTTTTCGATGGCGTCGCAAATGCTGAAAACGGTAAGCAAGGTCCTCGGCATTCTTATCCAGATACTGCGAGCTTCGGCTTTCTTCAGCATGGGCACAAGCCTGGCGCTCGCCAACTACCTGGAAAACATCCAGAGGGCGATCGACAACCTGGCGAAGATCTGCGACGAGTTTGCGGGAGATCTCCAACGCGCCGTGGGCGACCACAAGCGCGGCGACTACAAGGGCAAGAGTTACTTTGGCGAGGGCGTGAGCCGCTAGGGGGACAGAACAGCTCGTCAGAGGAGGGGCGCGGCAGTTTCTTGGATCGCGATCGATCCGGGCCTATGGAAAGAGCTTACCGGCCGCCGTTCAAAAGGACTTGGAGCAGCAGATATCCTGCCACCAGGCCGGTGCCCAGGAGGAACACGCCCAGCGCGGCGAGTAGGACATAAAGGCGCCGGGGGATGGCACGCCGCTCCGGCGGAGGCGCCGAGTAGATCGCGGTCAGCGCGTCAGACAGTTCGAGGACATTGTTGAAACGCCCCACCGGAGCGATGGCCCGCTCGACAACGCGGGCGACACCGGCCTGCTCAAGCTCGGGTCGACCCACCGGTAGGGGCTTTCGATTCTGGGTCACATCCTCACGGACCTGTTCATCTCGGCGGAGCTTGGATTCGAATCCCGGGTGGCCGGATAGCATTTCGTAGAACACCATCCCCAGGGAGTAGACGTCAGCTTCGAGACCGACGGTTCGCGACGGAGTGTAGGCAAGCAGTTCCGGAGCCGTGTACGCAGGCTCGGTGAGCTTCGACCAGTCGTAATGCCCATCGACGTCGCCTCCGTCGACGATGAACCCTAGATCCAGAAGCATCGGGCGCAAGTTCCCGTCCCGATCCGTATCGACCAGCACGATGTCGGGTGAGATACTCAAGTGACACTTGTTGCTCCGCACCAATGGACGCAGGGCATGAGCCAGAGTCGTCACAATCCAGGCCGCCTGGTAGTGCCAGATCTGCGGATTCTCGAGAATCAGATCGGAGAGGATCTTCCCCTTGGCGTGGGACAGCACACTGAACACACGCGGCTCACCGCGAAACGAGATTTCTCCGTGCACCCGCTTCGAGCGGTTCGGGTACGGGGCCTGAATGATCGGGAGAATCGGACGAGACACAGGCAGGAACGAACGGATGAACGCGAACAGGCCGGTCTGCCTCGGGGTGAGCGCCTCCAGAACCAGCGCCTCTCGCTTGAGCCGCTCGGCGCAATCGTCGTCCGGATGGGCCACCTTCAGCAGAACCTCGGTCTTCCCCCGTTGCGCCTCGTACAGGGCCGCCGTTCGCCAAACCCGGACAAGCTTGGTGACCTTGAGATCTCCGAGGTAGTCGCCGTAGACGAATACCGGGAAACCTTCCTCGGCCGGACAGTCCTTGTCCTGGCACCAAAGGTTGCCGTCCTGTGTGACTCGCTCACAACGTTCGCAGAATCGATGCATGGCTCACCAGGTGGATGACGGGCCGGTTCGTCTCCCGAATGAGGGGTGTCGCCGCCTAGCCGGCAGACATGGGCAACACCCCCGAGGTGTGGGCGTAGCCACGCATTTGACGGACTACGCCGCGAATGAGAGAATATGGGCCTACCTATTCTAGATGAATGCCCTCCGGCTTGTCAATCGGAGGCCTTTGAGGATGCATCCCCGACGGTGCGGGGGTCCTCGTCCGATCAGCAAATGACTAGACCGAAGGAACTTCGACCGCGGTTGAGGGTGAGCGCGGGCACCAGGGGCGGACGGCGGTCTGATACCGATGTGGCTTATGCGTCGTTCAACATCAGCCCGCTCGTGCCGTGTACGGAGCGCACACACGCGCAACGGTATGCATGACAACGAACGCCTTTCACTCGATCGGATCCAGGAAAGACTGAGCATCTGAGCGAACGCTACTCGTCGGAGCTTGCGCTCACTCGGCGACTGGAGAGGACTCAGCCGGGGTGGCATGACACGCCGCTGTGTGAGAGGGCCGACACAACCCTGCCGGTGAGCGGCCGACGAGGATAGGGAGATGGGACAAATGGCTGTCGAATACATTGATCGTCCACCACGAATCCAGCCCGAACTGCCCATAGCCGAGGTCGAAATCCCCCAGCCTCCCGACGAACAAGACCGAGGCGACCAGGGGATCATCTCCATGCTCCTCCCGCTGGTGACGATCCTGGGTTTCGTGCTCGTGTCCGGGACGGGGAACGTCCTGTTCATCATCCCGATTGGCCTGGCGATGGTTCTCTCCGTCGGAGCGGCCGTCTTCACCGCCCGCCGCGGACGCAAGGAGCTGGCCGAGAAGAAACGCGCCTATACGCGCCTGCTGGCCGAGATGCGCCAGGAGATGACCCGCTCCCACAGCGTTCAGCGGATCTTCTATACCCACAACTATCCCGACGTCCCGACTCTGACCGAGATCGCCGCACGCAAGGAGACCAGTCGCTTCGGCTCACGATTGTGGGAACGCAGACCCGACGACAGTGACTTCGGGGCGATCCGCCTCGGCTTGGGTAGCCGTCCCTCATCCGTCGTCTATCGTCTCAGTCAATCGAACAGCCCCCTTGACGAGACACCCCTGTGGAAAGACGCCAAGAAGCTGGCAGATGACTCCCAGGTGCTTTCCGACGTCCCGATCACGATTCCCCTCCGGCCCTTCAGCAAGGAGAATGAGCTGGAGAGTACGTCGGACGATGAAGACGGATCGCCCCGGGCAAATGTCGTCGCTCGTCACTCGGTCGGCATTTTCGGCAAGAACCCCTCCAACACATCTGACACCGCCCGTGCCGCTCTGGCTCACTTCGTCACTTTCCATTCCGCCCTCGACAGCCGGCTGTACGTGATCGGTCATCCGCACGCCGAAGCGAGCTGGCAATGGGCCGTATGGCTCCCGCACTGCAACGTCCGCGGCATCGGTGAAGATGACAGCTTCGAGGCAGACAAAACCAGGAAGCTAGACCAATTGTGTTTCTCCCCGGAAAAGGACGAGGTTTCAACCTTCTGGAAGCGGATCAAGCGCGAACTGGACCAACGCCAACTGCGCTTGCGTGAGACGGATGAAGACGACACGAAAGGCGGCGGCGATATCACCCTGCCCTTCTTGCTCGTGGTCGTCGACCTCCTGGGTGAGATGCCGGCCAACTCCCCGATTGAAGAAGTGGCTTCGGAGGCGGTCGTCGGCATGATCAACCAGGAAGGCCCGGCACTGGGCGCGGCGATCATCTTCCTGTCCAACGAATCATCGAAGATCCCCAGCGATTGTCAGGCGATGGTCGAGGTCGCGGCTGTCGGGGAGAAGGTCGTCTTCCGCTACGCGGAAGTCGGCCTGAACTCGACCCGCTATCTGGGCGATGCCGATCTGATGACTGCCAATGAAGCCCGACACGAGATCGCCGCCAAGATCCGCCGGCTGGACGTTCGCCGAAGCTTTGGCGCCGACCTGCCGCGATCCGTTGATATGCTGCAGATGCAGTCCCTGATTGAGTCGCGCAGGATTGACACAGTCGACAAGCTCACGATTGAGGAGAATTGGCGGCGAAGCATCCTTCCGGAGAATTCCGAGTGGTTGAGAGCGCCTTTCGGATTGGTCAGCAGCAAAGAGGAGCGCAATCTGGTCTTCTCGGCCAAGGAAGGCGGAGATGGAGTACACGGCATGATCGCCGGCACGACCGGCTCCGGGAAATCCGAGCTACTCCTCACCGTGATTGCCAGCCTGGCGGCCAAGTATGATCCGCGCATCGTCAACTTCGTCCTGGTGGACTTCAAGGGAGGCGCGGCTTTCGAGCCATTCCGAAAACTACCGCATTGCGTCGACATTCTGACCAATCTCGAGGCTAACGCCGTCGAGAGAATGTTCATCGCAATCCAGGCCGTCATGGACGAACGCAGTCGGATCCTGGCGCGCAGCAATGCCAAGGACCTTGTCGATTACCGTCGCAAAATCATCCCGCGCCTGGGCCCGGATGACCCCTTGCCCCGCACATTCCCACATCTGTTCATCATCGTCGACGAGTTCGCCGAGATGATCGCCGCCAACCCGGACTATCGGACCAAGTTTGAGAGCATCACCCGCCTGGGACGGGCCTTCGGCGTCACGCTCATTCTCTCCACGCAGCGACCGGCAGGTGTCGTCACCGACCAGATGCGGGCCAACATGAAATTCCGCATCTGCCTGCGGGTCGAGACCCCCGAGGACAGCAAGGAGCTTCTCGCCCGGCCGGACGCCGCCTTCCTACCGAACATGGGCGGTCGGGGTTACATGCAGGTCGGCAACGACATCCTCACCCCGATCCAGGTTGCACGCGTCGGCGGCGACTACAGCGACGATCGAACAGTCGTGTTGCGAGACGTAGTCTGGCTCGATGAGGAGATGTTGCCCGGCCAGGAGGCGACGGGGGACGCGCCGCAGTACTCGGCGACGGAGATCGCCGAAGCCCTCGGCCTGAACCCGGGCGAGATCCCGACGACGATGCTCGACTGGATGGTTGGGATCTCAGTCATCCGCGCCCATCGCGACGGGGTACCGGTGCAGACCAAGCCCTGGCCCGACCCGTTGCCGGCGAACCTATCGCTGACCGACCCGGTCGACGCCCGCTACTTGAATACGGAGCGGACATTGGCACCGGATCGCACCATCGTCCTCAATCCGTCCCTGGATGAGTGGCTCAACAACACCGAGGAGAAGGCGATCTGGCCTTCGATCGACTGGAAGGCCCCGGCGCCCCTGAGCACCGAGATCGGCCTGGTGGACAATCCGTATCGGGCCGAACAGCGCCTGATGACCCTCGATCTGAGTGCCGGACCGGCCGTCGTCTTCGGCGCCGCCGGCCGCGGCAAGACCACCTTCCTGAAGACTCTGATGACCGGCCTGGCGACCACACGATCGCCGGCCGAGTTCCACATGTTCGCCCTCGACTTCGGTCGCGCCGGTCTCAAAGCGATCAAGGACCTGCCACATCTCGGGGCCGCCATCGATGCATCAGAGATCTCACGCGTCGACCAGCTCATGCGGATGCTGCGCAACTTCGTCAATGAACGCCAGGAGGTGCTTGCCAAATACAACTCCTTGGCCGACCACAACGCCAAGAACCCCAAGAACATCTTCCCCGAGATCCTGGTGATCATCGACAACTTCGCCGAGTTCAAAGAGAGCTTCGAGTATCTCCTCCCCGACCTGATGGCGTTGATTCGAGACGGGCGCGCCTTTGGCGTCAATTTCGTGATCACCGCCGGCACGCCGAACGATCTGGGTGGGAAACTCTACAATCTGCTGACCCAGCGGCTCACCCTGGCTCAGGCCGACAGCGGGATCTACATCGACGTGGTCGGCCGCGGCGCGCCGAATTTCGACAACGTGCCTGGCCGCGGATTGATCGCTCTCCAGCTCGGCGACGACACTGTCCCGGTCGAGTTCCACGTCGGCGTTCCCGGTCGTCCGGATGCCCTGAGCGATACCGACGAGGTCGACGGCTACCAGGTGATCGCCCAGCGGATGGATCGGATCTGGACCGCCCTCGGCGGCGCCCGGCCGGCCGCCGAGTTGCCTCGCTCCATCGGCTTCCTGGAGATGTTCTCATTAACAGAAGACCGTCCGATGGAACGCGTCGGCGAGCTTCCCTTCGCCGATAACTGGAAGCAGAGCATGCTTCCTGAAAACATGGAATGGTTGAGGGCGCCGATCGGCCTGATCAGCAGTCGCGAAGTCCGTTCCCTGGTCTTCTCCGCCAAGTCGGACGGCGACGGGGTGCACGGCGTGATCGCCGGCACGACCGGTTCCGGCAAGTCCGAACTCTTGCTCACACTTATCGCCTCTATGGCGATCAAGTACGACCCGAGGATCGTCAACTTCGTGCTGGTCGACTTCAAAGGCGGGGCAGCCTTCGAGCCGTTCAAGAAGCTGCCTCACTGTGTGGACATCGCCACGAACCTCCAGGGCAACGCCGTCGAGCGGATCTTCATCGCCGTCAAGGCTGAACTCGACCGGCGAGCCAAGCTCCTCGCCGACGGCCGTGTGGGCGATCTGGTCGACTACCGCAAGCGGGTCATCCCGTCCCTCAAGCCCGGCGACGCGCTCCCGACGACGTTCCCCCACCTGTTCATCATCGTCGACGAATTCGCTGAGATGATCGCTCAGAACCCGGGATACAAGGAACAGTTTGAGAGCATCACACGGCTCGGCCGCGCTTTCGGTGTGACGCTCATTCTGGCGACACAGCGGCCGGCGGGGATGGTGACCGACCAGATGCGGGCCAACATGAAGTTCCGCATCTGTCTGCGCGTGGAGACATCCGAAGACAGCCGCGAGCTGATCAAGCGCGATGATGCCGCCCGTCTTCCACCTCTCGGCGGACGCGGCTACATCCAGGTCGGCAGCGGGCCTCTGACCGAGGTCCAGGCGGCCTGGGCCGGCTCCGAATACACCGACAACCCGGTGGACCCGGTCTATCCGACGGAAGAGATCCTGGCGGCGCTCGGCTTGCAGGCCGAGAATAAGCCCGGCCTGATGATCGACTGGATCGTTGGGGCGATCGCGGCCGAGGCAAAACGCCAGTCCGTTCCGGTTCAGCGAAAACCCTGGCCGGAGCCGCTCCCGGAAGTCCTGCCGCTGAACGAGCCGATCGATGCCGCCTACATCAAGGCCGAGCGGGCTCGCAAGACCGGTACGCTGGTGATCGATCCGGCCGTCGATGAGTGGATCAAGAATGCGAAGGGGGAGGCGCTCTGGAAGGCGTGGGACTGGAGCGCCCCGTTGCCCCTCAAGGCCGAGATCGGCGTCATCGACAACCCGTTTCAAGCCGAACAGCGGTTGCTGGATTTCGACCTCACCAGCGATCCTCTCGTGGTTTTCGGTGCCGCCGGTCGGGGGAAGACGACGTTTCTCAAGTCATTGATCCTCTCGCTGGCAGCCAAACGATCGCCGGATGAGTTGCACGTGTTCGCGCTTGACTTCGGGCGCGGCGGGTTGAAATCGATCGCCTCGCTGCCGCACTGCGGCGCGACGATCGATGCCTCACAGCCGGATCGAGTGGAGCAGCTCTTCCGGATGATCCTCGGACAGATGAAGGAACGCCAGGATCGCCTGGCGACGTACGCCTCGCTCGAAGATTACAACGCCCAGAAGCTCGACAACCCGGAGAACATGTTCCCGGCGATCCTGATCGTGATCGACAACTTCGCCGAATTCCAGGAGAACTACGAGCACATGCTCCCGGACCTGATCGGCATGGTGCGCGACGGAAGATCGCTTGGGATCTACTACGCCGTCACCGCCAGCAACCCGAACGAGCTGGGCGGCAAACTGTACAACCAGCTTTCGCAGCGCGTGACCTTCACCCTGCCGGATCCAACGACGTATGCCGACATCGTCGGTCGCGGCGCGCTGAGTCTCGTCGACACGCCCGGACGCGGCCTGATCAACATCGAAGGCCAGCCGCTCGAGTTCCAGACCGCTACCCCGGTCATCGCCGGCGAGAAGGATACCTACGCCCGAATCGCTGAGAGGATGGAGAAGGCGTGGTTCGACATCGGCGGCAAGCGACCCGCCGCCGAACTCCCACGCTCGATCAACGTGCTCGACATGTACTCCATGGTCTATGGCAAG
>CAZGRL010000090.1:0-14458 GCA_964528155.1 uncultured Anaerolineaceae bacterium | reverse complement strand
GCCCCCTAGAAGAGGAATCGGAGCGGGCAGGATCTCTTCGCGGGGGGAGGAGGGGACAAAGTCCGTTTTCCCGCTAAGATCATACGGGACGAACTGCGCCCCCTCCTCCCCCCGCGCTCCCCACCACCCCCTCCCGCAAATGGCCGTTGATGGAATCTGCCCCTGAGCTCGACCCCGGCCATCCCTGGTTGGAGCATGAGTCTGCACATTGGAGCAGCCGGATCCAAGCAAGGCGTATTGAGCTGGGGCGCGGCTCTCCGACGGCGCGATACTTGAGCACTGTCGAAGTCTATCCTCACCTGAGATGGAAATCTTGTGAGATCGCATCCGAAACGTGGGTTGGCATTCCCAGTGCTGCTGCTTGTGGCGTGCAATGCCCTGAATCCTGGGGCGTCCACATCGCCACCGCGAACTCCTGAGGCTTTCCGATCGCCATCTGCCTTCGACGACACGCCAACTTCCCAAGACCGCCAGGGTGACGGGTGGACGCCTTCGGTCAATCTGAGTTGGCAATGGCAGCTGAGCGGTGTTCCGATGGATCTTGACCTGGAAGTTGACGTGTACGATGTTGATCTGTTTGAGAACGATGCCAGCGTGGTCGAGACGTTACATGCACAGGGGCGCAAGGTCATCTGCTACGTGAGCGTTGGGAGCTGGGAAGACTGGCGTCCGGACAAAGATCAGTTCCCTAAAGCCGTGATCGGGGAGGACTATGAAGGCTGGCCGGGTGAGAAATGGCTGGACATCCGTCAGGTCGAATTGTTGGCGCCCGTCATGCGCGCCCGGTTCGACTTGTGCAGGGAGAAGGGCTTCGACGGCATCGAGCCGGACAACATTGACGGCTACACCAACGATACAGGCTTCCCGCTGACTTACGCGGATCAACTTGAGTACAACCTGTGGCTGGCGGAAGAGGCGCACGCGCGCGGTCTGTCCATTGGGCTGAAGAACGACCCTGACCAGGTGGCACACCTTCTGCCCTATTTCGATTGGGCGCTCACCGAAGACTGCTTTGCTGAAGGTTGGTGCGATGACATGTTGCCGTTCGTTCAAATGGGGAAGCCCGTTCTTGCGGCTGAGTATGCGGATACAGGAGTGGATTTCGGGCAGATCTGTCAGGAGGCCGACCGTCTGAGGTTCAGCCTGATTCTCAAGAATCGCGAGCTGGATGCCTGGCGGGAGTCTTGCCCCCGAGCGCCGTGAACGCCATCCTCGACGTCTTCTACGGAAACGACACGGCGGTCGTGGCATGCGTCCAGTTCCGTGATTGGAGCGACAGCCAGCCGAGCGCCGTGGACCTCACACAGGTTGAAATCGGGGCGGAGTATGTGCCGGGCCAGTTCTACCTGCGCGAGCTGCCCTGCCTGCTTCACGCACTTGAAGCGGTCGCTGTCCGGTTCGAAGTCATCGTCATCGATGGCTACGTTCACCTGAAACCGCCCCTGCGGAAAGGACTCGGCGCACATCTGGCCGAGTCGCTCGCCTATCCCGCGACGGTCATCGGCGTCGCCAAGAGTCCCCTCAAAGTCGCCGATCACTTCATGCCCGTATTGCGTGGAAGAAGCCGCAGGCCGCTCTTCGTGTCGGCCATCCATCTCCCAACGGAACGAGCGGCCGCGTTGGTCAGGAGCATGAGCGGACCGTTTCGCATACCGACGCTGATCAAGATGGCGGATCGGTGGTGCAGAGAACCTTCACTTCGCGCCACAGCCGGACGGCGATCGGCTACCTGGCGCGCAGCCGGCCCAGCCGATCTCTGATGCGCTGTATGGCATCCGCCCCGGTCGTTGCCTGGGCGAGAGAGGCGCGGCTGGGCGGGTCCGCCACCAGCGTCAGCGTCTCCTCCAACGCCCTTAGATGCGCCTCGTAATCCACGGACGAGATCGCCAGCGCCAGGCAGACCGGGTCGTGGGCCGGGTGCCCGAAGGCCACCGGGGTCTCGGGAACGACCAGGCTCATCGCCAGGCGCTTGGCTCCCATCTCGGGGCTGGCGTGCAAGAGCGCCGCGCCCGGGGTCACGACCATGTAAGGGCCGTACAAGCGGATCATGTCCTTCATCGCTTCGACGTAACTTGGCCAGATGGCGTCGACCTTGAGCAGCAGTGCCCCGGCGTGATCGACCACCCCTTCCCAGCCGACCACGCGAGCACCGATCTCGATCGAGTCCGCCGACAGGATGCTCGTGATGGATGGGGCGTGCTGCGCGCCTTTTCCGGGTACGACCTCCGCCTCGGCCGGCAGGAGATCGAGCGCTGCCCGGAGGGCGCGCATGTCTTCCTGATGAAGCATTGCACTGACGATGACGACGGGGATCTCTTGGATCCAATCCAATGCGATCGTCGAGACGATCGCGTCGGCACCCGAGATGATCGTCGCGTCGCGCATCAGATCGAATGCTGAGGCGATGCCGACGATCTCGACCTCCGGCAGATTCAGACGCAAGCGGCTGACCAGGTTGCGGGCGGTGGCCAGGTGGGCCCCGCAAACGACCCAGACTCTCCTTCGGCCGCGTCTCGGGACGAGCCGCTGGAGGGATGTCTCCAGGTGTTGCGCGATGAGGGTCAGAGTCTCATCCGTCACGATATGGCCGCCTCGCTCGAGCACCGGTTGCAGCATTCGCCTGGCGAACTCCTTCAGGATGCCCGCCCGCGCTCCTTCGACGCGGTCGCCAGACTTCGGACGAAAAGCGGGGCGGGCGGAGCGCGCCGCGGCCAATTCGAGGGCCAGGCAATCGATGAGCTCCTTGTCGAAGGCCAACCCTGCGTGCAGGTACTTGGCCGCTTCCCTCGCCAGGAGCTGCGCCAATCCGGAGAGATCCGCCGCTGGTTGGCGGTCGGCGTTCTCCGCTTCCCGCCGCGAAACGAAGCCTGTCTTCATCGAGCCCGCGACAAGTTCAGCGAGATAGTGATGCTCGCCCTCCGGGAGCGTGCACCGGGTGGCGGCCTCGATCTCACGCACGATCACGCCCGTCGCATCCAATTCGCCCAGGGTTGGATGAAGCCGCGCAGCGTATGGAGCTTCACGGATCGTGTGTCCTTCGGTCACCCTGCGCCACACCAATCCCAGATGCAACACGAGCCCGATCCGAGCGTCGTCCACCAGCGTGACCCCAAGCTTGCGTTCGAGCGCCGTGGTCAGCTGTTCCCCATGGCGCAGATCGGTCGTTCTCAGATAGTCGCACGCTTCCCGCAGAAACGCCTGGCTTGAGGTGCTCTGGCCGATCTTCCGAAGATCGTCGACGGCGCACGCAGCCAGCAGGATGCTCTGACTTAGATTCCGCGTCATGAGATCGATGGTTGCCAATCGCCAATCCGCTTCCCGGCCCTCGACACGAAGCCCCGACCTGCGTTTGGAGGTCAAACGCAGACCGTGCCGGCGAAGCCAGGTCCGGGCCACGTCCATATCACGGAATACGCTGGTGCGCGAGATGCCGAACTCGTCGCCAAGATCGGCCGGCCGAACCGGATCAGGTGAGGTCAGCAATCTCAGGTAGATCACCTGTTGGCGATCGTCCGGCGTAAGGACCATGGCGTATCCGCCGAGATCGCGCAGCTCGTCCAACAATCCGGCACGCTCGGCGGCCGAAGCCTGGACCCATATCCCGAGGTGTGGCTTGCGCGCCACGACATAGCCTCGGGCTGCCAACCAAAGCTCGATCGAGCGGAGGCAATATCGGACCTGGGGGGTGGTAAGTCCGAGGCGTGAGCCGACTTCGCGCGCACTCACCGCATCCCCCAGACGCAGGAGGTACTGGAGGACTCGTCGAGACCGGTCGGTGAGGCTGACGACGCGTTGGGCCACCGGTCATCCCTCGAATCGTTGCTGGATGGTTCAAGATTAGCACATTAAGCACCCGTGCGGTGCGCACGGCGTCCGGTTCAGCCCTTCTTGCATCCTTGCGTGGGCAGGCCGGGCCGAGGGGGAGTGGGTCTGGGGCTGTCGAGGAAGAGTCCCAATCGTGTCACATTCAATTCCCGATGGGTGGGTCGCCTGGCCCATTCTGGAGTGACTATCATGATGGAAAGAATAGTTTGCCCGTCGGAGGAGATGCCCTGGACAAGCCGGTTGTGTCCGAAGACCTTGTACTCTTCCCCGAGCGCCGAGAGGCCGAGACCGACGAGCAAGTGATCAGCCTCCTGTGCGATCGTCTGGCGGCGAAGGGATACATCGACCCGGCCTATGGCCGGGCGGTCCTGGACCGTGAAAAGACGTTCCCTACCGGCCTGCCCACCGTCCCTTTCGCCACGGCGATCCCCCACGCGGGTTCCGATCATGTCCACGCGACCGGCATCGCCATCTCTATCCTGAAATACCCAGTGCCCTTCCGTTCCATGGAAGCTCCGGACACGTCGCTTGGCGTGTGGGTCGTCTGGCTCCTGGCAGTGGTGGACGCTGGCAAGCAGGTGCCAATGCTCCAATGGATCATCACAACCCTGCAAGACCGCTCGCTCATGGAGAAGCTGGTCGTCGCTGACAATGCGTCGACGGTCATCGGTCTGTTGAGGCCGGTGATCGAAGCCCATGTCGAGTCGCACTGAAGGAGAGGTGAAGCATGTCTGAGATCGGCAAGGCCGTCCGGCTGAGCCAGATTATCAACGCCAAGACCGGGAAGGCGGTCATCGTGGCCATGGATCACTGTCCGGCCATCGGTCCATGCCAGGGGATGATTGATCCGGTCGAGACCGTCCGCAAAATCTGTCAGGGCCGTCCGGATACGCTCTTCATGCACCGGGGCAATCTAAGCAGGGTCTACCGAATGCTGGCCGAGGCCCGCATCCCGTTCCTTCTGTCGATCTCCACCGCCACAACGCTGGGCCCGGAGCCGGATCGAGTGTATCTGGTGGACACCGTGGAATACGCCGCCAGGATCGGAGCCAGCGGCGTGTCGATGCGCACGTTCGTCGGAAGCCAATACGAACGCGAGATGATTGGCAACGTAGGCAAGATCTCGGCCGAGTGCGAACAGCATGGCCTGTTGCTCATGGCCATGATGTACCCGTACGGTTTCGACAACGATTTCGACCCCAAGCACGTGAAGCACGCCGCCCGGATCGGCGCTGAGCTTGGCGCCGACATCGTCAAGACGTACTACACAGGTAGCCCGGAGACTTTCACCGAGGTCACCGATTCCTGCCCGGCACCGGTCGTCATGTCCGGCGGTCCCAAGACGGATACCGAGATCGAATTCCTGGGCACCCTGAAAGGCGCCATCGACGGCGGCGCTATCGGCGTTGCGGTGGGCCGGAATGTCTGGCAACACCCTGATCCAGCTCACATGCTGGAGGCGATCAAGGCCGTCGTGCATGAAGGGGCAGCTCCCGAAGTCGCCGTCTCGAGGCTGTGATCGCCGGCTTGCCCGGAGCCGCCCTCTCGAATGGAGACGCCAAATGACAGGCACACAAAAACGCAAGTTCAGGATCGCTTCTGTCTGTGGGGCCGGACTGGCGACATCAACCTGGATCGCCACAAAACTGGCTGAAATCCTGGCTGAGCGCGGGATCGATGCGGACATCGCCGAGGTCAAGATCATGGACTTGAGTCTGTCGGCGAGCAACTATGACTTGATCGTCTCGGCCTCAGCCCTGGGCGATGCCTACGGAGTCCCCGTCGTTCAAACGACTTCCATTCTGACGGGAGTGGGGCTGGACGAGACCGTGGAACAGATCGTGGCAATCCTCGAGGGAAAGGAGGGCTAGTCGAGAGAAACAAACGGCTCCCTGGAGAGCCAGTTCACGATTGAGCCCACGCACCCCCTGCTGGGCGAAGCTGCGGTTGCCTGCCTGCAACCTGCCTAATCGATGATGGAGGCCCAAGATGCAAGTCATTTTAGATGTCATAGCCGTCTTCTTCGGCTGGATCAACTCGCTCGGCGCGACGGTCATGCTCCCCATCGCTCTGTTTCTTATTGGGCTGGCATTTCGCGTCAAGCCCGGGTCGGCTTTCGTTAATGCGCTAAAGGTAGGAATCGGCTTCTTCGGTCTCAACGTGATGATTGGTGTTGTGGCACAGAACATCGGTCCTCTGGCGAGTGCGATTGTCGAGCGCACGGGGCTGCACCTGAGCATTCCGGACGTCGGAGTCGGTCTGCATTTCGGGATAACGTTCGCCATGCCGGCCGCGGCCTTCATGATCCCGCTCGGCATCCTGGTCAACGTCGTCATGCTGCTCTTGAGACTCACGAAGACGGTTGACATCGACGTCTGGAACTTCTGGCCGTGGATGTTCTCGTGGGCTCTTGTCCAGGGGCTGACCGGAAGTGCGCTGTTCGGCTTCCTGGCCTTCGTGTTCACGGGAGTGGTGTCGCTCGTGCTTGGCGACCTTCAGGCGAAATACATCCAGGAATCCTACAACTTGCCGGGGATCACGTTCCCACATCCCTTCTCGTCGTTCTGGGGTTTGATCGCCTGGCCGTTCGAATGGGTATTTGACCGGATCCCCGGCTTCAAGGATTGGAGCGCCGATATCGATGCGCTACAGAAGCGGCTTGGGCCTCTTGGTAGCTCAACCGTCATCGGCTTGGTCATCGGCATCATCCTGGCGGTGGTGGCCGGCTATGACGTCATCCTGTCCCTTCAGACCGGCGTCATCGTGGCGGCCATCCTGCTCCTGATGCCGGAGATGATCAAGATCCTGGTCTCCGGGCTGTTCCCTCTTTCGGAAGCGGCGCGCAAGCTACTGACGGATCGCTTCCCGGGACGCGAGTTCTACATCGGGCTGGACTGCGCCGTCGGGGTGGCACAGCCGTCGGCGATCGTGGTCGGCGTGCTGTTGATCCCGATCACGCTGATCCTTGCAGCGATCCTGCCGGGCAACCGGCTGCTTCCGCTGGCCGACCTCGCTTTCCTCGGGTTCTGGGTGGCGACACCGATGGCGATGTTCCGCAACAACATCGTCAGGGGCGTCATCTACGGCACCGTGGCGATGGCGATCAGTCTGTACATGGCGACGGCCGTCGCCCCGTTGGTGACCCAGTTGGGGGTGGCTGCTGGCACGGCGCTACCGGAAGGCACGACGGAAATCTCGATGCTCACGATCTATCCTTGGGGATGGTTCACCTCCTGGATTGGATCTCTCTTCACCGGCGGCTTCTGAGGCCAGGACACCGCCTCGGAGGGCCTGTTCGTCTCGACGGGTGAGGTCGGAGTAGCATCCGGCCTCACCTCACAACAATGGGAGCGCGCCAACGGTTCCTCACACACGATTGTGGCGCCCACGACGTGCGTGGACGGCACCGGTTGCATCGGACGCGCCTTGGAGGCATGTCCGGCCGACAACAAGGATGGTCTGTCCATGAGAGCTGCTCTCTTGATCAGCCCGGAAGATGTGGTCGTCAGAGAGGTGGATACGCCCGGCCCCGGCCCGTCTGAGGTCCTGGTAGGCGTGAAAGCCTGCGGTGTATGTGCGACCGACGTCAAGAAGTTCACCGGCAGCAGCAAAGCTCCGCATTTGCCTTTCATCCTGGGCCACGAACCGGCAGGTGTCGTCCTCGAGGTCGGCAGCGAGGTCGGGGCGGCGTTGGTGCCGGGGGCGCGCGTCGCCGTAGCCCCCGTCTTCACTTGCGGGGTCTGCCTCAACTGCCGCACTGGCCGCACATCCTCCCAAGGCATGGGCATGTGCCAGGACTACAAGGTGCTCGGCTACTCCATCGACGGAGCATTCGCCGAACAACTGGTCGCACCGTTGAGCCAGGTCCACCCCATTCCTGACGGGCTTTCCTTCAGCGATGCCGCGCTGATTGAGCCGGTGGCGGCGTGCGCCAATGGCGTGATGCGTGCCAGCTGTCACCCGCCCGGCACCGTCATGGTCATCGGCGCCGGTTTCATGGGTCTGGTGACGATCCAGTTGCTTCGCTTGCTCGGCCATCGGGTGATCGCATCGGACTTGGCGGAAGAGCGACGCGCCCTTGCACTGCAATCCGGTGCCGAAGGTGTGTTCGATCCTCAGACCCAAGATGTCGTCAAAGAGGTGAATCAGGCGACCGCAGGGCGCGGCGCAGATGCGGTGGTGTTTTCCGTCGGCGGCAAAGCGCTCACACAGGAGGGGCTGGCGATGCTCGCTCCGGGAGGCACGGCCGTGCTGCTGGCATCTGCTGCAGCGTGGACGACCTTCGAGGTCGATCTGAACAGGCTTCACTATGATCAGTCCGTCATCACCGGATCGGTCAGCTACACTGGCCCCGGTTATCAGTGGTCGATGGACTTGCTGAGCCGCGGGATGCTCGACACGAAGATGCTCATCACCGCCGAGGGACCGTTGGAAGACGTCGGTCGCTTCCTGGCGATGACCCGAGATCTCCAGGGACTCAAGAAGGTTGTCCGACTGTGACACGGAGCGAACGCGTCCTGCGAGAATCCTGCGCGAGCCGGCTGGAGGCATCACCATGATCAATCTCAGATACGACCCCGAGCTGTTCGCTCTCCCCGAGGCGGTCAGGGATGGACGACACGTCATCGCGACCTACCTGGCCGAACTCCCGCTGGGGACCGACGTCGTCAAGCGTTGTCTGGGTTTCGCCACAGAGCAATCGACGGGCACATGGGTGGACGTGCCACAGGAGACGACGGAACTCCGTCGCGAACACGCCGCCAAGTTGATCGCTCTATATGAAGTTCCGGACCATGAAACCGGATTGCCCGAAGGACAGCCGACACGCAGCTTCGTCTTTCAGTTGGCTTTCCCCTGGGTCAATTTCGGTACGAACCTGCCTATGCTGCTCTCGACCATACCCGGCAACATCTCGTTCGCCTATCCGGTGAAGCTCCTCGACATCGAATTTCCGGAGAGCTATCTGGCCCAGTTCCAGGGTCCGAAGCTAGGGATTGGAGGCGTGCGAGAACGCCTGCAGGTGATGCACAGACCGCTGCTGAACAACATGGTCAAACCCTGCACCGGTTTCCCTCCGGAGGTCGGCGCGGAGCTCGTGTATCAAGCAGCCGCCGGGGGCGTGGACATCATCAAGGATGACGAACTCCTCGGCGGCAGCCCCGACTTCTCAAGTCTGGAATCCCGCGTTGAGACGTACATGGAGGCCATCGCCAGGGCAGATGCAGAGAAGGGGGAGAAGACGCTCTACACTGTCAACATCACCGATCGCGTGGACCGGATGCATGACAATGCTTTGCGCGCCATCCGTGCCGGCGCAAACGCCCTGATGGTGAACTACATTGCCACCGGCTTCTCGGCGCTGCGGATGTTGGCCGAAGATCCGGCGATCGATGTGCCCATTCTGGCCCACGCAACTGCCGGCGGTTCGATGATTGTCTCTCCGTGCTCGGGGGTCAGCGCACATTTGATCATGGCGAAATTGCCCCGCCTGGCCGGAGCGGATATCATCAACGATCTGGTTCCCTACGGCAAGCTGCCGATCCTCAAGAACAAGTACCTCCATATCGCGCATGTATGCCGAGGCAGGATGGGGAATCTCAAGCGCACCTTCCCCAACGCGGTCGCTGGAACCTACCCTGGAAGCGTGCCTGAAATCATCGCCGATCTCGGCGTGGACTGCATCTTGGGCGCCGGCGGTGGCATCCACGGTCACCCGATGGGTCCGAAGGCCGGGGCGGTAGCCATGCGCCAGGCGATCGATGCGGCGATGGCGGCCGAGCCCCTGCAGGAGGCGGCCGCGAAGCACTCAGAGCTGGGCGCCGCGATTGAAAGCTGGGGCATCTGGCAGGAGGAGTCGCTTCAGCTCTTCGCCAGGCTTCGCTGATCACCTGGGCCAGACGGTTCAGTCTGCAAATGCGGAAGGAAGGGAACAAGTGGAGCTCCGAGATCGTGTGGCCCTTGTCACCGGTGGCGGTAGGGGCATAGGTCTGGCCATCGGCACGCGACTGGGCCGGATGGGGGCACATGTCATCGTGGCCGAGTTGGCAGACTACGGGGAAGAAGCCGCCGAGCGAATCCGCTCGACCGGGTCGACGGCCACGTTCATCCGAGTCGATGTGTCAGATTTCGGTCAGGTGCAACAAATGGCCGAGCAGGCGCGGTTGAGCCACGGGCGCGTCGATGTCTTGATCAACAACGCCGGCTCGCGTCCGACACGTCCATTCTTGGAAATGAGCCCGGCCGAGTGGGAGCGCGTCGTAGCCGTCAACCTGACGGGGACGTACAATTGCTGTGCGGCGATCGCACCGATGATGGTCGAGCGCCAATGGGGGCGTATCATCAATGTCTCGTCCCTGGCGGCCCAGCGCGGCTCCACGGGCGGCCACAGTCACTACGCAGCCGCCAAAGCCGGTGTGGTCGGCCTGTCTAAATCTCTGGCGCGTGAGCTTGCCCAGTATGGGATCACCGTTAACGTTGTCAGCCCGGGTTGGATCGAAACCGAGGGCTGGCAGGGAGAACTCGAAGCCCATCGAGCCGAATACGCTGCCAGAGTGCCCGTTGGTCGGCTGGGTACGCCCGAGGATGTGGCGTATGTCGTGGGCTTCCTTGCCTCCGAAGAAGCGTCGTACTTGACAGGGATTACGTTGCCCATCAATGGGGGCCTGTATCTGGCCTGAACATGATGCCAGGGGATACAACGCCATGCCTGCAATCGAAGTCACAGTCAATCATCCGGTCGGCCTGCATGCCAGGCCGGCAGCGCTTTTTGTGCAGACGGCGGCGACATTCGCGTGCGACATCCGAGTCTCCAACCTGACCTCCGGAAGCGCCGCCGGCGACGCCAAGAGCATCCTCAGCGTACTGGCTCTGGGCGTGGGCAAGGGCCACATAATTCGCATCGAGGCCGACGGTCAGGGTGCCGACCAGGCGCTGGCCGCCATACGACGTCTTGTGGAAGGCAACTTCGGCGAGGATCATCGGTCGGGTGATCCGTAACAGGCGAAGGGCGACGGTGTCGTTGAAGGTGACTTCGAGCCGCGGGCGTTCGGGCGACGGCAAGGAATGGACTACGGCGCCTCCCAAGCGTCGAGAGAGACCGATTTGCCCGAACAGAATGACGACGGTCAACCCATGACCGAGACGAACCTTCACGGGATCCCGGCCAGCGATGGAATCGCTATCGGTCCCGTTCACCGCTTCGAGCAGGTGGACCTGACGATCCCGCCGGGCCAGGCGTCCTCTTTCGAAGACGAACGCGTACGCTTTGAGGAGGCCCGCCACAAAGCCCGGGCCGAGCTGGAGGGCGTCCGCCAGCGGGTGGCCCAACGCGCCGGCCAGGCCGACGCCGCCATCTTCGAGGCCCACCAGTTGATGCTCGACGATCCACTGCTGGAAGACAAGGTGATCGAACGGCTGCGGCAGGGTGCCACGGCAGAGCAGGCCGTGAGCGAGGCGACGGCCGAGGTGGCCGACATGCTGGCCGGGATGGGATCCGAACTCTTCGCCGCCCGCGCCGCCGACGTCCACGACGTCGGCCGCAGGGTCATTCGCCTGCTGCTGGGCAAGCCGCCGGCCGATCTGGCCGAGCTGCCGCGGCCGGCGGTCATCGTCGCCGGCGAGCTGACGCCGTCCGACACCGCCGGGCTGGACCCGAGTCTGGCCCTGGGGATCTGCACCGCCCGCGGCGGTCTGACATCGCACAGCGCGATCCTGGCGCGCGCCCTGGGGATTCCGGCTGTGGTCGGGATCGGCGACGGCGCGTTGGATCGGGTGTCCGACGGGATCGAGGTTATCGTTGACGGCACGGCCGGGCTGCTGGTGATCTCGCCTGAACCGGCGACAGTGCAGGCGTACAAGGATCGCCAGGCGGCGGCGCGGCAAAGGCGCGAGACTCTGCGCGAGCTGGCGCAACGCCCGGCGGTTACGGCCGACGGACGACGTGTGGAAGTAGCGGCTAACGTAGGGGACGCCGCCTCGGCGCGCTCGGCTGACGCTATGGGCGCCGAGGGCATCGGACTGCTTCGAACGGAGTTCCTGTATCTGGAGGAGGACCAGCCGCCGAGCGAAGACCGTCAGGTCCGAACCTATACCGAGATCTTCGAGGCGATGGCCGGCAGGCCGGTGATCGTGCGCACGCTCGACATCGGGGGCGACAAGCCGCCATCCTACATTCCATTCCCGGAGGAAATGAACCCGTTCCTGGGGTGGCGGGCCGTCCGCATCAGCCTGGACAGGCCCGACCTGTTCCGCACGCAGTTGCGGGCCATCTTACGGGCGGCGGTGGGCCACCAGGTTCGGGTGATGATCCCCATGATCACCGGGCTCGAGGAGTTGCGACGAGCGCGGGCACTGATGGCCGAGGCACAGGCCAGCCTGGAGCGTGACGGCCTGGATCACGCGGCTGACGTCCCTCTGGGGATCATGGTCGAAACTCCGGCGGCGGCTTTGCTCGTGGACGTGTTGGCGCAAGAAGCGGATTTCTTCAGCCTGGGGACGAACGATCTGACACAGTACACGCTGGCGGTCGATCGGGGCAACGCCACCGTCGCCGGTCTGTTCCAGCCTCTGCATCCTGCCGTACTGCGTCTGATCCGCACGGCGATTGGGGCGGCTCATCGCGCCGACAGGTGGATCGGGATGTGCGGCGAGCTGGCGGGGATGCGCAAGGCCATCCCCATCCTGCTCGGACTGGGATTGGACGAATTCAGCATGGCCCCAGGCAGCATCCCCGAGGCGAAGGAATTAATCGCTCGCCTCACCGTCGAGCGGGCCCAGGCGATCGCCGAGCGCGCGCTGGCGCTGGGGACGGCGGAGGACGTCGAGGCGTACATGCGGGAGGAGATGGAATAGAAGCAACAAGCAATTAGCAGTCAGCAGTCAGCTGTCATCGAATTGCTGATTGCTAGCTGCTAGGTGCTGACCGCGATCCGGCTGGCGTTTCGGTGCCGAGTGTGGCACGCAGCCAATCGTGCAGGTCTGGAAGCGAGGCGAAGCACAGATCGGCTGGCGGGAAGTCTTCACCCTGGAGCAGTCCGTTGGGGATGAGTACCGAGACCATTCCGCTTGCCCTGGCGGCCTGGACCCCGGCCGGCGAGTCCTCAACGGAAACACAGTGCTCGCTCGTGATCCCCAGACATTCGCTCGCAGATAGGTACACATCCGGCGCCGGCTTCCCACGCAGGACATCCCCGTCGGCGCGGACGCACTGGAAACGATCGGACAAGCCCAGCAGCGCGATCACGCGATCGACGTAGGCTCGCGGGCTGTTCGAGGCGACTGCAAGCGACATCCCCCTTCCATCCAAAAAGTCAAGAAGGGCCAGCAATCCCGGCGCGGGCGTCAGATCCTTTTCGAGTAGGGGGAGGACGGCTTTCATACGTCCTTCCGTCACCTGCTCGGCCGAGATCGGAAGCGAGCACCATTCGGTCACCAACTCCGCCACGGTCGGGTTGTCCTCACCAACGAGCTGCATGAACTGATCGGGGGTGAGCGCACAACCGAAGTCCTCCAGGAAAGTGTTGAGAGCAACGTGGTGAAACGGCTCGGTCCATGCCATCACGCCGTCGAGATCGAAGATGAAGGCGCGCGTCCCCGATCGCACTCGGTCCTGGATGAGGCGAATGTGCTCAGATGGGTGGCCGCTGTGTGGGACGGCCGCTGCAGGGGGCCTGTCTGTAGTCATGGTTGCCGTCCGTTGCCGGGCGGGTGCTTCGTCCACAAAACGGCGTTGGGCCTCCAGAAGTGAGGTAGGAACGGGCTTGCAGCTGGTCGGTTAGCCGCGCGCCAGCCTTCGGACGATTGTGGAATCGCCGGCAGCGCGCGACGTATGTTTCCTTGGCCGGTGGTCATCCGTGTCGGTTCAGGACTGGCTCAGACCCGCGATCCCGTGCGCGTTCCAGGCTTCCTTGCGGCTGATCATCAGCAGGGCTTCGACCGGCCTGACACCGGCGTTCTGCCATCGATGCGGCAGCATGGCATTGATCAACAAGGAATCGCCGGGCTCGAGCAAGTAGGCCCTTGTCTCCACGACGTAAAGGAGCTGGCCGTCAAGGCAGTAGACGAACTCCTGGCCGGGGTGGGTGACGGCGGTGCCGCTTCGCGCTCCCGCCTCCATGGTGAACCACAATGGTGAGAAGACGGGGTCGGGGAAGCCCGCAGCCAAGTTGGCGAGCTGACCTTGCGCCACCTGCGTTGGCTTGCGCTGATAGGTCTTGATGTAGCACACCCCCGGCCGGATCAACATCGGGCTGAACAGGTTGTTGATGTCGGTACCCAGGGCGGCGGCGATCTTCTGGAGCGTGCTCACGGTCGGTGAGGACTGACCGCGTTCGATCAGGCTGAGCGTGTTGGTCGCCAGGCCGCTCTTCTCGGCCAGCTCGGATTGGGTCAGGCCGCGCACGCGGCGCAAATCGCGGATCTGCTGCCCGATGTCGATGAGGCCCTTCTCTTCGGCTTCCATCCCCGTCATTCTCTTTTCCCCAAACGGGCTTGTGCTGATATCTGACGCCCTTTCGAGCCAAAGATACCATAGTTATGTGGGGCGCGCAACCAGACTACCATAATAAATGTGATTGTCACGGTGAACATTGGTAGCATGACGGCATTTGTTGACATGCAGAACCATTGTATGCGA
>CAZGRL010000089.1:0-14509 GCA_964528155.1 uncultured Anaerolineaceae bacterium | reverse complement strand
GACGACCGATGCTCACAATGGGCTTGTCAAGCGGGAAGTGGCGCTTTCCCTCGACGATGAGGAAGGCCCCGCGCGGGAGCTGGTCCTCGCTCTCGGCCTGAGTCGGCTTGGAGTCTGGACTCAGCGAGAGCACGTTGCTGCTGTGCCAGGCGATCAGACGAACCTCGGAACTCGGCAGAGTTGGATCTGTGGCGAGCGTGATGTGTGGCTCGCGCATCAACATGTACCCACTCGCGGAGAGGATACGTTCAAACCCCTTCGACAGGTCGGTCTGAATGCGCGGCGAAACAAGCAGAAGCTCGTCCACGTTCTGCGGATGCATGCTCAGGGTGTACTGATCGGGAGCGTAGGCCTTGCCCGAATCATCCTTACGGGCAGTGTTCGAAACCTCACGCACAAGCTGATCCGCCAGGTCGGCCGCAGGGACTTTCCCGCCCAGCGGCTTAGCCACGGAGTCTTCGAGGAAAGCTTCAAGCTCCTTGATCACTTGAGAGTGGTTATCCATAGCCTTGAAGCTGATTATACGCTTTCAACGCCGGACGACAAGTAGCGCATTGCTCATCCCCAGCAGGCCCCAGCTATCTGCGAGCCGTGGCCGGGCCGGATTCCCGTATACTGGGGGTGGGCACACGTGCCCAATGCTCCGGAACGACATTGATTAGCGTCCAGTTGCTGAACGGCACTGTCTGAGATAGTGCCCGGCCGGCTCATATTCTGGACCTTTGCCGTCCTATTCAGCGAGTTGCCTTGAATGAGCTCTGCTGCGCGACCGCAGACTTCGGCCGAGCTCAGGTCTTCCTCGAAAGCGGCAATCGAGGTCTCGGTCTGATGCAGCATATCACAACACCTGCCAGGAGGAGGTTGACGTGGTAGACAAGCAGGCCTTCAACAAGATTGGGCCGGTCGTGTGGGAAATCCCGAAATCCTACCGGCAGGACATGCGCGTCCCTGTGCGATTGTTCGCCGACGACCGGCTGCTGGAAGACGCACTCGGCGACAAATCCATGGAGCAGGCTGTCAATGCAGCTACACTGCCTGGACTGGTGGGCCAGGTCAACGTCATGCCTGACGTCCACCAGGGATACGGCTTCCCGATCGGCGGCGTCGCCGCCACTCGGACCACGGACGGCGTGATATCCCCTGGCGCGATCGGATACGACATCAACTGTGGGGTTCGACTGCTCTCAAGTCGAATCGGTGAAGACGAGGTACGCGATCACATCTCGGACCTTGTGGGCACGCTCTATGCCAACTGTCCGAGCGGTGTCGGCGTGAAGGGCAGCGTGCACCTCACGACGAAGGAGCTCGATCGTGTATGCCGTGAAGGCGCAGGTTGGGCATTGAAGAACAGCTTCGCCCGCACCGAGGATCTCGAGCGAACCGAGGAGAGTGGACGTATAGCAGGGGCCGATAGCTCAAGTGTGAGCGCTCGCGCCAAGGAGAGAGGTCGCTCACAACTCGGCACATTGGGTGCGGGGAACCACTTCATTGAGGTGGACGTTGTGGACCAGCTGTTTCATCCTGACGGCGCTCGCGTCATGGGGCTGGAATTGGGCAACCTGGTGGTTCAGATCCACTGCGGCTCGCGCGGCTTCGGTCATCAGATCTGCACGGACTACGTCCGCGAATTCCAGTCCGCCGTGCAACGCTATGGCATCCGCCTACCCGATCGAGAATTGGTGTGCGCGCCGCTCGACTCGCCCGAAGGTCGACGTTATCTGGCGGCGATGGGGTGTGCAGCCAACTTCGCCTTTGCCAACCGCCAGATCCTGGCCGCACATATTCGCCGATCATTTGAAGAAGTCCTGGCTGGTCGTGTGCGAGACTTTGACCTGCATCAGGTATACGACATCGCGCACAATATGGGCAAGATCGAAGATCACCAGGTGGCCGGCGAGAAGATTCGAGTATGCGTCCATCGGAAAGGTGCGACGCGCGCCTTCGGGCCGGGGTTTGAAGGCTTGCCTGCCGCATATCGACCCTTCGGCCAACCGGTGCTCGTTCCGGGAAGTATGGGGACCGCCTCGTGGGTCTTGCTCGGCACCGAAGGCAGCATGCAACAGTCCTTCGGCTCAACCTGTCACGGCGCCGGGAGGGTCATGAGCCGCAAGCAGGCCAAGCGCTCGGTTCGAGGGGAAGACCTGCGGCGGGAACTCGAACAGCGTGGAATTCATGTGCGCGCCGGCTCGATGCCGGGTCTGGCCGAGGAGGCGCCTCAGGCCTACAAGGACGTCGATGCCGTCGTCGAGGTCGTCACTCAGGCCGGAATTGCCGCCAAGGTCGCTCGACTGCGGCCGTTGGCCGTCATCAAAGGGTAGTCGCGTTCGAAGGAAGTATAGCGGTACCTAAATGAGCGACGGAGGCGGGGTACCGCCTCCATCGCTCATCTGGGCCTCTCCTCGGCAACATTGGATCGTCTATCCGGGCGGCAGCAGCCGCACGAAGCGCCGTTTGCCCACGCGCAGAACCGTGCTGTCCGTGATGCTCAGGATCAGGTTGGGATCCTCCAGGGAATCCTCCCCAAGATGCACGCCGTTCTGAGCGATCAAGCGCCGTGCTTCGCCTTTGCTCTTCACAAGCCCCGTGGCAAGCAAGACATCGACGACGGTCTGGTCGGGAGCCAGACGGATCTCGGGCATCTCGTCAGGCTCACCCTGCTCCTGGAACACGGTGCGGAATGCCTGCTCGGCCTGATCGGCCGAATCATCACCATGGTAGATGCTGACGATTTCGCGAGCCAGGCGCATCTTGAGATCGCGCGGGTGTAGCCTACCTGCCCCAAGCTCGCGCTCGTATTCTTCGATCTGGGCCGGCGACCAGCGCGTGACCAGTCGAGCATACTGCCCCATCGCCATGTCCGGGAGGCTCATCACTTTCCCGTACATATCCTCCGGAGTCGTGTTCAGAGGAATGTGATTTCCCAACGACTTGCTCATCCGGATCACACCGTCAGTGCCGGGCAGGATGCCCATGATGATCCCGATATTCGGCGGCTCCCCCAGGACCTCCATCAACTTGCGGGCCGCCGTAATGATGTTGAAAAGCTGATCACTCCCGCCGACCTGCACGTCCGCCTTCAGCGAAAAGGCATCGTAGCCTTGCATGATGGCGTAGAACGTCTCGTGCAGGTAGATCGGGTCTCCTTCCTCCCAGCGTTTGCGGAAATTGTCCCGCGTCAGGAACTGTTGCACAGTGAAGTTGGAGGCGAGGCCGATCAGGTCACGAAAAGTCAATTTGGACAGCCAGGTGTCGTTGTATTCGATCCGCGTCTTCTCCCGATCCAGGATCCGGAACGCCTGCTCAGCATACGTCTCAGCATTGTGCCTGGCCTCTTCCGGCGTTATTTGGGCGCGGACTTTGTCCTTGTCGGAGGGATCCCCGACCAGGGAGGTGAAACGCCCAATCACGAAGATCACCTCGTGACCGACCTCCTGGAATTGGCGAAGCTTCCGCATTGGGATCGTGTGACCCAGATGGAGGTCCGACGTTCGTGGGTCGAAGCCGCAGTACACCCGCAGCGGCCGTCCAACCCGTGCGGCCCCGACCAGCCGCTCCTTGAGCTCGGTTTGCATGGCGTTCTTGAGCGAGTCGTCGCCGTACTCTGTGCCCTGCATGAGAAGGGCGACTTGTTGGTCGATGGAGAGCTCGTTCATCGCGATTGACCCAGCGGTGGATTCCAACGAACGGATAGTATCATCCTACTCCGAAACGCCTGCCGTGCGAGTACAGACCCAACCCTCTTTCGATCCCGCCGGTCCGCTCAACCCTGACAGCCCTCGGATCAAACCGGCCAGACGCTCGCCGTCGGGGAATCCCATCTGCACGGAGCGCTTCCCCCCCTCAGCTCTGACGAAGTCCTGAACCCAAAGCGGACGCTGCCGCCCCGGACGACGATCCTCCAGCTCGATCCCGAGGGGATCGCCCACAACTCGTCCACATCCTTCCACTCAAACGAAATGGTCCTCAAGGGACTTCGAGAGCGAATTCCCGCGTCTGACACCTCGATAGCGGTCCGACGGTCGATCCAGTTGCCGAAGCTGATCCACAGGCCGATCACTCCGAAGAACGCCGCAAGTTCTGCGCTGAATCGCGTTAGCCCCTCCCCCCGCCATAGCCCGACGAGGGCGAGCGCGGCGAAGCCCAAGGCCAGGACCCAGGCCAACGCTTCACTTCGCCTGTTGGCTGCTGTCGCGTGGAAGACCTCGCCCGCCGTCGTCTGCCTTCGGTTGTCATGGCCCAGGAATGTCGGTGGTACACCCATCCGAGCGAATTGTACCAGCCGGCTCCCGCGTACAGCCGGAGATGTTGTATGCCCCTGGCGTTGGCATGGGCGTGCGCGGCGCATCTTCCACAGGACGCTTCCTAGAATTCCAGACTCTCTCCGGAAGGCGGCCATTAGAGCTTTGGACCACAGGCGCGCTTGCCAGGGCGTCTCTTCTTGACGCACGGCCTTGCCCAAGCCAGGCTGCAAGCCGGAATGGCCGAGGCTGCGCACGGGGGGAGGGGTGTATTCCAACCAAGGGGGCAAGCCCCTCGCGAGGAATAAGGGGAAATGTGTGTGGGACGGCGGCTGTGCCGCCGTCCCACACACATTTCCCCTTTCTACAACCAGGACGCGCCCCCCGAAATGGAATGCACCCCACTCCTTTCCCAAGGTTGAACGACCACGCACGTGTAACGTATAATGACGCGTTGGACCGAACAGGGGGCGGGTCGTGATGTCATTCGAAGGTCCATGAGGGAACCTGTCCATGGGGACAACCGGGAGACCGCTACGCGGCTCCGAGATCCGCCGATCGTTTCTTGATTTCTTCGCCGAGCGAGGTCATACCATCGTCCCGTCGGCTCCGCTCGTCCCGGCCAGCGACCCCACCCTGCTCTTCACCAATTCGGGGATGGTCCAGTTCAAAGACGTCTTTCTCGGGACCGGGAGCCGGAGCTACTCGCGCGCGGCCGATTCGCAGAAGTGCATGCGCGTGGCAGGCAAACACAACGATCTGGACGATGTCGGGCGCGATGACAGTCATCACACCTTCTTCGAGATGCTCGGCAACTGGTCCTTCGGCGACTACTACAAACGCGAAGCGATCGCCTGGGCGTGGGAGCTGCTCACGCAGGTCTGGGGCCTGGCGCCCGAGACCATGTGGGCGACATGCTTCGAAGATGAACAAGGCGTGATCCCGCGCGACGACGAGGCTGCAGGCATCTGGCGCCAGCAGCCCGGCTTCGATCCCGAGCACATTCTATTCTTCGGCCGCAAGGACAACTTCTGGGAGATGGCCGAGATCGGACCGTGCGGGCCGGACAGCGAGATCCACGTCGATCGCGGGCCCTCCTTCTGCACCAAACAAGATGTTCCCGGCCACGTCTGCAAAGTGAATGACGACTGCGGTCGCTTCCTCGAACTGTGGAATCTGGTCTTTATCCAGTACAACCGGACCAGCCCGACCGATCTCTCGCCATTGCCGCAGAAGCACGTCGACACCGGGATGGGTTTCGAACGCCTTGTATCCGTTTTGCAGGACGTCGATTCCACGTACAAAACCGATCTGCTCAGCCCTCTGATGGATCGCATCCAATCGCTTGGCGGCCACACCGACGAGGAGCGGGCGGCGCTGCTCACTCCGTACCGGGTCATCTGTGACCATGCCCGCGCGGCTGGGTTCCTGATCGCCGACGGAGTTGTCCCCGGGAACACCGGCCGCAACTACGTATGCCGAATGATCATCCGCCGCGCCAGCCGCTTTGGGGCTAAGGCCGGTTTCACTGAACCCTTCATGGCGGACATCGCCGACGTCGCCATCGATGTTTACGCAGAAGCCTACCCGGAGCTGGAACGCAATCGTTCGACGATCAAGCAGACGATTACCGAGGAAGAACGCCGCTTCCAGCACACGGTCGATATCGGTTTGTCGAGATTGATGGAGGCGCTGGACGAAGTCCGTCGCGGCGGTGGCAAGGTCCTTCCTGGCTCGACAAGCTTCGAGCTGTACGCGACTTACGGGCTTCCACTCGAGATCACGCGCGATGTCGCTCGCGAGTCGGACCTCGAAGTCGATGAGGCTGGCTTCGCCGAGGCGATGGAGAATCATCGGCTTGCCTCGTCGACCGTCCAGGGGACGGACGACCAGTCGGACGAAGACTTCTCGACTTACCAGACGGTGCTCCGGGAACTGCAGAGTTCTGGAAGATTGCCTCAGACGGGCGTCGGATATGGCCCGTATCGAGGCCTGGAGACCGAGGGCGAATTGCTGGCCATCGTCAAACATGGTCAGGCGGTCATCGACGCCCGTCCGGGTGACCGCGTCGAAGTGGTGCTGCCGGCGACGCATTTCTACATTGAGGCCGGCGGCCAGGTCAGTGATACCGGCACGATCGTGTCGGTCCGCGAGCCACGTTGGGAGATCAGTGTCGAGAATATGCACCAGCCGATCGACGGCTTGATCCTGCATGAAGGCCGGGTTGAGACAGGATCTCCGCATGTGGGCGACCAGGCGCTCGCCGCGTTCGACGCCTCACGGCGGATGGATATCATGCGCAATCACACGGCGACCCACCTGCTCCACGCCAGCCTGCAGCGTGTCCTCGGCGCGCACGCCCGGCAAGCCGGATCTCTCGTTGCTCCCGATCGTTTGCGCTTCGACTTCAACCATCCGCGCGCCGTCACCGCCGACGAACTCAGGCGGGTCGAGGACCTGGTCAACGACGCCATCCTTAACAACTACGACCTCCAGGTCCGTGACAAGGCGCGTGAAGAGGCGATCGCCGATGGAGCGATGGCCTTGTTCGGCGAGAACTACGGTGACACTGTGAGAACGATCCGCATCGGTGACACGGACCGCTTCTCTTACGAGCTTTGCGGCGGCACCCACGTTGACGAGACTGGCATCATCGGTCCGTTCTTGATCGTCAGCGAGGGCAGCGTCGCCGCAGGCATCCGGCGGATTGAAGCCGTGACCGGCCGCGGCGCGCTGGCCCTGATCCGCCGCAGGCTCGACGAGCTGGAGCGCATCTCCGCCACACTCGGGACATCCCTGGAAGACGCCGCGGATCGGGTGGATGGGATCGTCAACGAAATCCGGCGCCTCGAGCGACAGATGGGCCAGGCCCGCGAAAGGTTTGCCGAAGCCACCTTCGATTCCCTGCGCCCACAAGTCGTCGAGGGGGTGCCGGTGATGACCGGCCAGCTCCCTGAAGCCGATGCCGAATCGCTCCGGCGTCTGGTGGACCGCTTTCGTCAAGATCACCCGTCAGGCGTGGTGGTCCTGGCGTCCGCCGTCGACGGCAGCGCCATCATTGTTGCCGCGGTCAGCGATGACCTGGTGGCGCGCGGTCTGCACGCGGGCGAGCTGGTCAAGTCCGTGGCCGCTGATGTCGGAGGCAGCGGAGGTGGAAAACCGACCCTGGCTCAGGCCGGCGGCAAGGATCCGAGCCGGCTCCCGCAGGCCCTCCAGCGCGTCCCTGAGTGGGTCGCCTCGCACCTCGCCTGATCGACGGCCGGTGCCTCACCGGACTCTCAAGTGAAAGTTCAGATCATCTATCTCGATGCCAGCGACGACCAGATCTCGGCACGCGAGAAGCTGGCCTGGGTCCAGGCCCCTCGGGCGCTGCTCGTGTGGCCGCGGCGCGGAAGTGTGCTCGCTTCTCGCCTCGACCTGAAGCTGATCACCCGCGCCGCGCGCCATCGCGGTGCCACTCTCGGCCTTGTAACCCATGATCCGACGGTGCGCGATCACGCGGCGGATCTGGGCATCCCGGTTTTCGATTCAATCGACGAGTTGCCCGAGGAGCGTTGGCGCGCGGCCAGGAACGGGAAGCCGCGCCGCCCGGCTGTCCGCGAGAGAACAGCCGATCTCGCCGAACTGCGCCGCCTTGTCCTGGATCAAGAGGCCGGCGGGCCGCACGCCTCCGGCCTCATTCGCTGGGTCGCATTTGTACTGTCGATCGCCGCGGTCTTCGCCCTGCTCATTTTCGTCGTCCCCTCTGCGGACATCGTGTTGACACCGAAAACTGAGCGTCAGTCGCTGGATCTCTCTCTTGTGCTTGACCCCGACGCGAGTGCAACGTCCACGGAGGGCCGCCTCCCCGCGAGGCGCGTCGAGACCACTCTATCGGCCGAGCTTCGCACTCCGACGACCGGCTTCGCTCTGGCACCATCCGGCCTGGCCAAGGGCACCGTCGTATTCACCAATCTCAGCGGAGATGAGATCACTATCCCGGCCGGAACAGGTGTCAGGCCCGGCGACGATGCTTCGTCGGCTCGCTTCCAGACCCTGCACGCCGTCACCCTCGAAGCCGAAGAAGGGGCGCAGGCCAGCGTCGAGGTCGAGGCGATTGACCCCGGGCCGTCCGGCAATCTTCCTCCGGGCGCGCTCGACGCGGTCGAAGGCTCGATCGGTCTCCTGATTTCGGCCACAAACCCAGAGCGAACGTCAGGCGGACGCAGTGGACCACAGGCGGGTGTATCCGCTCGGGATATGCAGGACCTTGAGCTCGAGGTGCGGCGCATGCTTCTCAGTCAAGCGGAGCACACGCTTGGTGATGAGCTTCGGAACGACGAGGTGCTCGCCCCGGCATCGATCACGATCAGCCAGGTGCTCGAGAGGAAATTCGATCACGAAGTCGGCCAGCCGACTGAGAGCTTGAAACTTCAGCTTCGGGCGATCGTCAGCGGACTCGCCTACAGCCGATCCGACATGGTCGAACTCGCCGAAGAGAGCCTTGATGCGAACCTGCCGGCGAGGAACCAAGCCGTTCCTGGCTCCCTGGGGTTTGAGGAGGCTGCTCCGACCGCAGGCGTTGGGAACAGCCCGGCATCCATCCGCCTCCGCGTTTGGCGTGAGGTCTACCCCCGGTTGGACACAGCGCTGGCGAAGAAGCTCGTGCGCGGCCTGGATCCATCGGGGGCGGTCACCGTCTTGGCACGGCAGTTCGAGTTGGGCGCCCTGCCCCGGATTCGCCTCCATCCGGGGTGGTGGCCGAGAATGCCTCTGCTCGATGTTCGGATTGCAGTCTATTGGCCGTGGGGGACGCGTGGATGAGCCGCGTTCTCGCCATCGACCCCGGAGAAGTGCGATTGGGAGTGGCGATCAGTGATCCCACCGGACTGATCGCACGCCCGCTCATGGTCATTCGTCACACGAGCCGTCAAATGGATGCACACAAGATCGCTGAGACGGCCGCCGAACACGCCGCCGAACGGATCGTCGTCGGCGTCCCGCTCGACCAGGATGGGCAGTTCGGCCCTCAGGCGAGGCGTGCCCAACGCTTGGTCGAAGCCCTCAAGCTCGAAACCGATCTCCCCGTCGAAGCCTGGGATGAAAGCGGCTCGACACTGACCGCGATCTCTCTCACCCATCGCGGGGCAGATCTGGATGCACGCGCGGCGGCAGTCATCCTGCAGGAGTACCTGGATGCCCGGCGGCCGTAGGCGGACGGGGCGTGGGCTGCTGTTCTTCATCCTTGTCATCGCTTGCCTCGGGTGCGGACTGGTCGCGCTCTTGACTGTCGGAGTGCAGCAGGCTGCGCTGGGTCTCGGACCGCCGGGGCCCGACCTGGATCCTGTCCAGAAGACCCTGCTCTCGCTCTATCTTGTCGCAAATGAACCCCTGCTCAACGGCCCTGCCGGAGATTCCACCGTGTCATACGACCTGGCCGTGGCAGCGGGTGAGACCGCAGGAGACGTAGCGACGCGCCTGCAGCAAGAGGGCGTTGTCCGCAATGCAGCCCTTCTCCGCGCCTATCTGCGCTATCGCGGGCTGGACGTGGGGATCAAGGCCGGTGACTACTCCTTGCGCGGTTCGATGAGCGTCCGCCAGCTCGCCGAGGCGCTGCAGACGGCCTTGCCGGATCAGAGCGGATTGACGATCCCTGAAGGCTGGCGCGCCGAGCAGATCGCTGACTCCTTGCCCGAGGACGGGCTGGGCTTCGGCCCCGCCGACTTCTTGTCTGCGGCGAGTTCACGACCGGAAGGTCTGTCCATCTCGGACGAATTACCGGACGGAGTTCTGCTTGAGGGGTTCCTCTTCCCAGACACGTACAGCCTCTCGCCGACAACCACCGCGGCTGAGTTCGTTCGTCTCATGCTGGAAGATTTCGACGCCAGAGTGACTTCCGACATCCGTCGTGGATTCGCCTCACACGGCCTCAGCCTGTATCAGGCTGTGACGCTGGCCTCGATCGTGGAGCGCGAGGCTATCGTCTCCGACGAACGGCCGTTGATCGCCTCCGTCTTCCTCAACCGTCTATCTGCCGGGATGAACCTCGACGCCGATCCCACGGTCCAGTACGCCCTCGGGGAACAGGCCGATGGGAGCTGGTGGAAAGCTCCCCTGGATGCTGCCGATCTTGACTTCGACTCTCCATACAACACTTACGCTTATCCGGGGCTGCCACCGGGGCCGATTGCCAATCCCGGCCTTGACGCGCTCCGCGCCGTCGCCTTCCCCGCTGAAACGGACTACTTGTACTTCCGGGCGCTTTGCGACGGCTCAGGTCTGCACGCCTTTGCCAGCACTTTTGAGGAACATCTTCAGAATGCCTGCCCGTGAGCCCGAATGCGAGGCCAGGGCAGGGCGTCCCGCTAGGGATTAGATGGTGGGGTATTGAAAGACGGAAATCGATCGTCGGCCGTGCACGAAAAAGGAGGCATCGATCCCATGACAGACAAGAAACGAGCTCCCTATGGCTCATGGCCGTCGCCGGTCAGCGCCGCAATGGTCGCCTCATACACGACATCGTCCGCGGGAACGCTCGATGATTTGGCGGCCTCCGGCGGCAATGTCTACTGGATCGAAATGAGATCGAAGGAGGGGGCCCGTTATGTCGTCATGCGGTGTGACAAGAACGGCCATGTGGCAGACGTTCTGCCATCTGCGTACAACGCGCGAGCGTTGATCCACGAATACGGTGGCGGCTCGATCTGCACGTTCGAGGGCACACTCTTTTTCAGCAACTACAGCGACCAGCGATTGTATCGCCTCGATCCCGGCCAGGAGCCGATCCCGATCACTCCCGAGCCCTCGCCCGCGCGCGGGCTGCGCTATGCCGACGGCCGAGTGCTACAGGGGGGCCGGATCATTGTCAGCGTGCGCGAGAGACACCTCGATGACGGCACGGTCTTCAACGAGTTGGTGGCCGTCCCGACGGACGGCTCGAGCGAGCCGCGTATCATCGCTGCCGGGAGGGACTTCTACGCGTACCCGCGCCCCAGCCCGGACGGCTCAAAGCTGAGCTGGCTCGCCTGGGACAATCCTCAGATGCCCTGGGATGGAACGGAAGTCTGGCAGGCCTCCCTGGCGCCGGACGGCACACTGGCCCATGAGGTCAAGGTAGCCGGTGGTCCGGAAGAATCGATCTTCCAACCCGATTGGAGCCTGTCCGGACTGCTCCACTTCGTTTCCGATCGGAGCGGATGGTGGACGCCATATCGCGTGATCGATGGACAGGTCGAGGCGCTGCCAGCCCTGGAAGCCGACTTCGGAACTGCCTTGTGGAAACTCGGGTACAACCGCTATGCGTTCATGCAGGACGGGACAATCGTCTGCATTTACTCACAGAATGGGTTCCACCACCTGGCCTTGATTCGCCCGGGATCCAAGTCGGTCGAGACGATCGAGACCGATCTGACATGTTTCTATCCGCCGCAAATCTTGTGCGATGAGCGCGATCGCGTCTGGGTCATATCCGGCTCCCCGAAGGAGCCACAATCCGTACGGTATTTCGACGTGGCCAGCGGCCGGTTCACCGTTGTTCATCATGCCTTCGAGGTGGAAGTCGACCGCGGCTTCCTCTCCGTCCCCCGATCGATCACCTACTCGTCGGAAGGTGGAGCGATTGCGCACGCGTTGTTCTATCCGCCGGCCAACCGAGATTTCGAGGGCATGGACGGCGAACGCCCACCGCTGGTCGTGATCAGCCATGGCGGCCCCACGTCGTCGACCCGCTCGCATTTGCAGCTTGACATTCAGTACTGGACCAGCCGCGGTTTCGCCGTTGCCGACGTTGACTATGGCGGAAGCACGGGCTATGGGCGCGAGTACCGCCGCCGACTGAATGGCATGTGGGGCGTCGTCGATTTGGATGACTGTGTCAATGCCGCCCTGTACCTCGCCGAACAGGGCGAGGTCGACGGCCATCGTCTGATCATACGAGGCGGGAGCGCCGGCGGCTACACGACTCTATGCGCCCTGACCTTTAGAGATGTCTTTGCCGTCGGGGCGAGCTACTACGGCCTGGCAGATCTAGAGCCGTTCGTCCACGACACTCACAAATTCGAAGCACGATACTCGGACAGCCTGATCGGGCCATACCCCGAAGCCAAAGCGACCTACCGGGAAAGATCGCCGATCCATTTCGCCGATCGCATATCGTGCCCGGTCATTCTTTTCCAGGGTCTGGAGGACAAGATCGTTCCACCCTCTCAGGCGGAGATCATGGTCGAAGCGCTCAGGTCGAAAGGCCTGCCCTTCGCCTACATCCCCTTCGAAGGCGAGCAGCACGGGTTCCGCAGGTTCGAGAACATCAAGCGCTCGCTCGAGGCCGAGCTCTATTTCTATTCGCGCATGCTCAGCTTCGAACTGAGCGATTCGATTGAGCCCGTGGAGATCGAGAACTTCCCCGAGTGATCACAAGTGAGGGACAGCGAGTCACTAGACCATCAAGGCCGCCGGCTCACCCCTCACTGTCCGACGCAGGAAGCCATCGATCACGTGCGCCGGTATGGCGACACCGACGTCCGGCCCGGTCATCATGGTGTTAATCCCGACGAGTTCACCGTGCATGTTGATGAGCGGCCCCCCGGAGTTGCCGGGCCGCAGGTGAAGGTTGGCAATCACCCACTCGCGCCCCGAAGGGGGCATCTCCGGCCACTCGGCGCCGACACCGATCACAACCCCAGCCGTCGCAGCTCCGGGGATGCCCCATGGATCGCCCAGGGCGACGACGAGCTCCCCCGTCCGCAAGGCTCCTGAGTCGCCCAGGTTGATCGCAGGCAGCGAACCATCATCGACCTTGAAGACGGCCAGGTCGGCGGCTTCGTCATATCCGAGCAAGGTCGCCCGAGCAATGCGACCATCGGCGAATGTCACATCCGCCTCGCGTCCGTTGACGATGTGAGCATTGGTGACGAGCAGGCCGTCCTCGCCCACGATCGTCGCCGAGCCCCCGGCGTGCCGAGAGGTGCGGATGTGTGCCAGAGATGGGCGCGCCTTCTGGACGATTTCCGCGAGTTCGCCGTTCAGCCTCTCGATCCACGTCTCCATCTCGGTCTCCATTCCGGCCGCTCGCCGGGCTCAACGCTGACCTGCGTGGCCACGCCCCCACGAAGGACGGTCATTTTCGTCGCCTTGCCGATGCGATCCCCGCTCAGCCCCGCCATCAGGTCGTCCAACGTCTGAACCGCATCGTTTTCGATTCCAACGATCACGTCCCCCAGCATGAGACCGCCTTTCTCGGCCGGGCTTTCAGGTTCGACGGATACGAGCAGCAGGCCGACTTCGCGGCCGATCTCCGCCTGGGCTGCAGCAGGCAGGCGCACCGGCTGCGCACTCACGCCTAAATAACCGCGTCGGACCCGCCCGTGCGTCAGTAGCATCTCGGATATCTGGCGGAGACTCTTGACACCGATCGTCAGGCTCACCCCGCGCAGCAGGCCTGAAGTGTTCAGCCCGACGACGCGACCCTCCACATCGACCAGCGGGCCTCCCGAGAAACCGGGGTACATCACGACGTCCGTCTGCAGGTAGTTCTCGAGCAACCCGCCCGCCGGCGTGCGCCAGCCACCGTTGAGTGCGCTGACGATGCCCATCGTCGCCAGGACCGATTCCCCGGGGCGGCCGAGGGCCAGAACAAGATGGCCGACTTTCACATCCTCCGTTTCCATCCACGTGGGCACACTCAGGTCGGTCGTCTGTGTCCGGAGGAGCGCGAGATCGGTCGTGTGGTCACGCCCGACCAGTTCGGCCGGGACGGCCTCGCCATTCGCCAGCCCGACCTGGATCCCCTCGTCCGTCTCAACCACGTGATGCGCCGTGACGATTAGACCGTCGGCGGACCACACGATCCCGCTGGCTGGGATCCTTCGGCGTCCTTCCACCCGCACCACGCTTGTTCCGGCCGACTGGACGGTTCCGGCCAACGCTTGTGACAAATCGGAAAGCATACTCATGTTCAACCTCCTGCCTTGATCGATACCGCGAACGTGCTCAGTATCGTTGTGAGCACGACTCTCATCTGTACAAGTCTAGGACTTGCGCACACTTTCCGTATCCTCCATTGGATCAGTTCCATCCTGATCTTTGTTTCTGGTCGTTGACCAAGTGGTTCACCCTCGCAGGATTATGTTGAAATGAGACGGGGGAGGGGGAAAGAGGGAGTGGGGGCCGAGCCTTGCCTGCACGGAGAAGCCATCTTGAACCGCCGAAAAGGGGATCGGGCCCGCCTGGCGGGCCCGTCGGCTGGTCAACCGCTTCGCGGCCGAGGTCGAGGCGCATCTGGCCGACGATCTGCC
>CAZGRL010000088.1:0-14621 GCA_964528155.1 uncultured Anaerolineaceae bacterium | reverse complement strand
GTCTTAATCCAGGCCGTCGTGGCACGCTTGCGCGACTATCCTCAACTCACACCGCACTCGCGCCAGGAAGTCATTCAAGGTCTGTGGGCGCGGCTGGGAGCAGAGTTTCCCGATATCGCCGCTCCCCCCGGAAGCAAAGACCTTGCGACCACGCAACCAACCGACACGACGGATGCCGCCGTATCCGTCGAGACCATTGAGGCTGCACCAGAAGCACAACCCGAGGCCGTTCAGCCGCACGTCGAGGAGCATGAGCCGAGCCCTGCGGGCCCGGAGCCCTCACCAGCCGCGGACGCAGAGGCAGCCGAGGCTCGGCCGACTCCGTCCGGCAAGGACCAGACGGGGGCGAAGCCACGCCGGCGCGCCGTCGCCGAGCCGATCGATCTTTCCTCGCCCCTGACCTCCGTTCCGGGCATCGGCCCCAAATCGGCCAAGACCCTTGAGAAACTCGGTTTGAGAACGCTCGGGGACTTGCTGTGGTATGTCCCTCGCCGCTACGACGACTATTCCAGGCTGAAGACGATCAATCGGCTATGGTACGGCGAAGAGATCACAGTGATGGGCACGGTGGAAGATGTGCGATTGCGGCCGATTCGCGGCGGCCGGAAGCTCGTCGAAGCCGTCGTCGGCGATGGGACGGGAAGCCTGCGCGTCACCTGGTTCAACCAGCCCTGGATCGCCGAGCGGCTGCGCCCGGATCGCACCGTGGTGCTCTCGGGAAAGGTGGACCAATACCTCGGTCACCTGACCATGAACAATCCGGAGTGGGAACCAGTCGAACGCCAACAACTACACACCAATCGCATCGTCCCGGTCTACCCTCTGACTTCGGGGGTGACCGAGAAATGGCTGCGTCGGGTGATCAACTCGGTTGTAACTCGGCTCGCCGCGCGCGTCGTGGACCCGCTGCCAGAGACGATCCGCACCTCGGCCAACCTGGTTCCTTTGGACACCGCCCTCACTCAGGTTCATTTTCCGGATAGCTGGGATGATCTCCAGCGGGCGCAGAACAGGCTCGCCTTCGATGAGATGTTCCTATTGCAGCTGTCCGTCCTCAAGCAGAAGCTCGAGTGGGAACAACTCGACTCGGAACCACTCACGGTGGCGGACGAATGGGTCGAGCATTTCAACAGTTCCCTCCCATTCGAGCTTACGGCGGCACAGGCTGGCGCTCTCGAGGATACACGTGCAGACCTGGCCAGGTCGCAGCCGATGAACCGTCTGTTGCAGGGAGATGTCGGATCCGGGAAAACGATCATCGCCGCGGCCGCCATCGGAATCGCTGCGGCCAACGGCGTCCAATCGGCCATGCTCGCGCCGACGAGCATCCTGGCCGATCAGCACTTCAAGACCCTCAGCGATCTTCTGCCTCGCGCGGCCGGCGTCACCGAGGACTCGATCCGTCTCTTGATCGGCGCCACACCTGAGTCCGAGAAAGAGGAGATACGTACGGGCCTGCGCGAGGGCACGCTACAGGTGGTTGTCGGCACGCACGCCCTTCTCGAGGATCCGATCGAGTTCGCCCGGCTCGGGCTGGCGGTCATCGACGAGCAACACCGTTTCGGCGTCGACCAGCGTGCCACCTTGAGGGCGAAAGGTGACAATCCGAACCTGATGGTGATGACCGCAACCCCCATCCCCCGCTCCCTGGCCTTGACCGTCTACGGCGACCTCGACCTGACGGTCATCGACGAGATGCCTCCTGATCGGCAGCCCGTGGAGACCCGCGTGTTGCACCCGATTGAACGGCTACGCGCATATCAGTTCATCCGGGGTCAACTGGATAAGGGACACCAGGCCTTCGTGATCTACCCCCTCGTCGAAGAATCGGACAAAGTCGATGCCAAGGCCGCCGTCGAGGAGCACCAGAAGCTTCAAGAGGAGATGTTCCCCGGGTATCGTCTTGGGCTACTTCACGGCCGGATGCGACCCGACGACAAAGACAGCGTGATGGCGGCATTTCGCCGCGGCGAGTATCATGTCCTGGTTTCGACATCCGTGGTTGAGGTGGGCGTGGATATCCCGAACGCGACCGTGATGCTCATCGAGGGCGCAAACCGTTTCGGCCTCTCCCAGCTCCACCAGTTCCGTGGCAGGGTCGGCCGTTCTGCCTATCAGTCCTACTGCTTGCTGATCCCCGACAACGAGGACGAGGCCGAGAACGAGCGACTCAAGGCCATGGAGTCGACCAACGATGGTTTCCGCCTGGCCGAGCTCGATCTGGAGCAACGCGGGCCGGGCGATTTCCTCGGGACCCGCCAGTCGGGATTCGCCGAGCTCAAGATGGCCAGCCTCACCGATGTCCGTTTGATCGACAAAGCCCGGCGGGAGGCTATGCGTCTGTTCGATGCCGACCCCGGGTTGAGTGCGTCGGAGAACGCTGCACTGGCCGATGCCGTCTCCCGGTTCATCTCCGCCGGGAAGGGAGAGATTAGCTGATGGTCCGAGCCGTATTCCCGGGCGCTTTCGATCCGATCCACCTGGGGCATATAGACATCGCCTCCCGCGCGGCGCTCTTGTTCGACGAGCTCGTCGTTGCCGTGTATGACAGGCCTTTGAAGAATCTCCTGTTCTCGCCCGAGGAACGGATCGACCTCGTCAAGCGCAGCTTTGCCGGGCTGGAGAAGGTGCAGGTGATCGGCTACGAGGGCCTGACGGTGGATCTTTGCCGCAAGCTCGACGCCAAAGTGATCGTGCGCGGGCTGCGCGTGTTCTCGGATTTCGAGTACGAGTTCCGGATGGCTCTGGCCAACCACCGTCTGGCCCCAAACGTCGAAGTGGTCGCCCTGATCACCAACGAAGAACACAGCTTCTTGAGCGGCTCGACCGTCCGTGAGATCGCTTCCCTGGGCGGCGACGTGAGCAGCTTTGTGCCCGAACACGTCGCCACGGCCCTGGAGCGCAGGTTCATCGAATTGAGCAACGACGGCCCGGGGTATATGCCTATGCCCTCCTTGCGAGACTGAGGCGGGTTGACCCAGTTGATGGATCGGTGTACGCTTCGGCCTGAACCTTGCACCTTGAGGCTTGGTCCCGATCAACCGACGAGGTGGACCGGAGGCTAGGATGGACATCCTGCACCTGGTGGATCGACTGGAGGAGCTCTTCAACGAGAGCCGGCCGATTCCGCTCACCCACAGTGTTGTCGTGGACGAGGACCGCGTTCTGGAGATCATCGACCAGATGCGAATTTCGATCCCGGACGAAGTCAAGAAGGCGCAGCAGGTGCTTGCGCAACGTGACCGCGTCCTGGCCCAGGCCCAGGAAGAGGCCAATCGAACGATCACCTTGGCCAAGCAAAAGTCGGAGGAATTCGTGACCCGCGACGCGATCGTGCAGGCCGCCCAGTCGAGGGCCGAGCAGGTGATCAACCAGGCTCGCGCCGACGTGGAAGCGATGCGGCAGGAGGCTGACGACTACATCCTCAATTCACTGAGCACATTGGAGGCGGAGCTCACCCGCCTGCTGAACCAGGCCCGCAACGGGATCGCCAAGCTCAACGCCGAACGCCAGCGAGCGGTTCGGATCGAGATGGGGAGCGAGATGCCCGAGGAGCAGCCGTAGGGCGGCTGCGGTATTCGTCCCTGCTGGAATCATCGGGGCGGCGCATGATGCGCCGCCCTTTGTCTTGTCATCCCTCCCTTCAACAACGGTTAACCACGGCTACATCGAGGAATTCTTCAAGCCGCGGCGCGGTCCGCAGGCTCCGCCGCTGTTACGCCTGTCCTGCGCCCTGCCCTGGCGGCCACCGCCTCGAGGAAGGCCCTGAACAAGGGGTGCGGTCGATTGGGCCGGGACAGAAACTCAGGATGGAACTGGGATCCGACCATGAAGGGATGATCGGCGATCTCGGCGATCTCAACCAGCCGTCCATCAGGAGATATCCCCGAGAACGCCATCCCGTGCTCTCCCATCACCTCACGGTAGGCGTTGTTGAATTCGAACCGATGCCTGTGGCGCTCGCTGACCTGCTCTACCCCGTAGGCCTCCGCGGCATGAGTTCCCGGCACGAGCACACACGGATACACACCAAGCCTCATTGTTCCGCCCATGTTTCCTATTCCGCGCTGCTCTGGCAGGAGATCGATCACCGGATGAGGCGTGTTGCGGTCGAACTCAGTCGAGTTCGTGTCCTCGGAGCCGAGGATGTCCCGCCCGAACTCGATCACCATCACCTGCATACCCAGACACAAACCCAGATACGGAACATTGTTGCGGCGTGCGTAGCGGGCGGCGGCGATCATGCCCTCGATCCCGCGCGAGCCGAACCCGCCCGGCACGATGACGCCATCCGCTTCCTCGAGCTGATCCCAACCTTTCCCTTTTTCCAGCTCGGCAGAGTGAAGCCAGATGATTTCCGGATCCACTCCGACGGCCAGGCCGGCGTGCCGCACCGCCTCGCGCACGCTCATGTATGCATCTTTCAGCTCAACGTACTTGCCGACCAGAGCGACTCTGGCCTGGGGGCGAGTCGTCCGCTCACGGGCTACCAGATCTTCCCATTCATCCCAAACCGGCTTCTGTCTTTCCTTCAGTCCCAATCGCCGCAAGACGTATTGGCCCAACCCTTCGCGCTCAAGGAGCAGCGGGACCTCGTATAGCACATTCGTCGTCGTGAGCGGGATCACCGCCTTCGACTCGACGTCACAGAACAGAGCGATCTTCTCGCGCAAATCCTCGCCGACCGGGTAGTCGGAACGGGCGATGATTGCGTCAGGCGAGATCCCGATCGATCTCAGCTCACGCACCGAGTGCTGCGTCGGCTTTGTCTTCAGCTCGCCCGTGGCGGCTATGTGCGGAAGCCAGGTCACATGGATGAAGAATGTATTCTCCCTACCGACATCGGAGCGCATCTGACGGAGCGCTTCCAGGAACGGTAGCGACTCAATGTCGCCGACTGTTCCACCGACCTCAACCAGCACCACCTCAGCCCCGGTGTCCAGCGGAACGAGGCCGATGCGGCGCTTGATCTCGCTGGTGATGTGAGGGATGACCTGGATCGTGCCCCCGAGGAAATCTCCTCGACGCTCCTGAGCAATCACATCGGAATAGATCTGGCCGGTCGTGACATTGCACACCCGGCTCAGATTGGTGTCGATGAAGCGTTCGTAATGCCCCAGGTCCAGATCGGTCTCCGCCCCGTCCTCCAAGACGTAAACCTCTCCGTGTTGATACGGGCTCATCGTCCCAGGATCGACGTTGATGTAGGGATCCAGCTTCTGTATCGAAACCCTAAAGCCTCTGGCCTTGAGCAGCTTCCCCAATGCGGCGGCCGTCACTCCCTTCCCGACCGAGCTGACCACCCCTCCCGTCAAGAAGACGTATTTGGTCATCGCCCTACCTCCCCATCCCCGACTATGACTTAAATGGGCGGTGGGGAGGACCGCTTTGCGGTGACCTCCCCACCGATTCCGTGCGAGGGTGACGTTCTCCGATGATCTTCGTCGGTGTCAACCGACCAGCTCCATAAGGTCTTCGGCTGCGCGTCGCATTTCGAGCAGAACCAATCCTAGCTTCGCCTGTTCCCGTGCCAATACGGTCAGTACGGCATCCGTCCCGGCCGCCAGGAGCAATACATACCCCTCGTTCCCGTGAATGTACACTTCGTCCAATCCCCCTCGACCCAGCTCTCCTGCGATCCGTTCCCCCAGGCTGAGCATCGCCGCCGACATGGCCGAAACCCGATCCTCTTCCACTCCGGCTGGTAATGAAGCCGCCATCGTCAGCCCATCAACGCTCACGACGGCGGAGGCCTCCACATCCGGCGTGTTGCCCTGGAGAGTCCGGAGCCGGTCGACCATCATATCCGTTCGGGATTTCTCCATCCGGGTCAGGTTCCTGTCGGAGGCAAAGTCAGCGGAGTTTACCATAGCCACATGTGACCGGCAAGCCGGACGGCCTTCTGGCGTCGACTCGATGATGTGCAGCGTGCCAGCCAGAAAGCAGCTCTTCCCGTTCGGTCTGGCTTTGCGCTCGGCCTTGATGATGAGGCAGAGATGCCCCCTGGTCCCCTGTCTTGTCCAAGCGAACCGTTCTCGCAGTCCGCGCCCAGACCTGCACGTCAAGGCCTCCCCTCTTGGGACAACCTCCCCGCGTGTTTCGTCCCTGGCAGACCACGGCTCGGTTCGCCGTCCTCGGCGCAGGGAAGGCCGATCAATCTCGCAGACCTGGGATCAAGTGAACCTTGATTTCCTCGTTCTCGAGATCCACGGCGAGAATGACGGATTCGATGGCCGGGAGAAGGAGCTCTGCTCCTGCATCATCACGCACAAGGTACACATCATTTGCGCCGGTCTCGATGATTTCTGCCACGGTCCCCAACACTGCTCCATCATCGCTCACAACCTGTAGTCCGATAATCTGCCAGTGGTAGTACGTGCCTTCCGGGAGCGGGGGAACGTCCTCCAGCGGGAGCGCGATCTCCTGGCCGCGCATGAGCTCCGCTGCTTCTCGGCTATCCACACCTTCGAGCCGCAGCAACCATCGGCCACCATGCCGGTGGAGTTCCAGGAAGATCCTCCGGCTGCGATCCGGACCCAATCGCACCTCGGCTCCGGGCTGCAGACCTAGCAGTTGTTCGGAAATCGGGTCCACCAACAGAACGCCCCGCACACCATGGGGTCGAACAATGCGCCCGACAGCCAAGAACTTCGGCGACTGTCGGGCGGCACCAGATTGCATACCACTTTCATCTGTTGACATGTGGGCTAGATGATGTCCAGCGTGGCTCGCTTCCCTTCTCGCGCGGCTGAGACGCGCAGAAGCACGCGCATCGCGTTCGCCACTCGTCCCCCGCGCCCGATCACCCTGCCCATGTCTTCATCGGCGACGCTCAACTCGATCCGCAAGCCACCTCTCCGGACCTGTTCGTTCACCTTGACTTCGGTCGGATCATCGACCAGGGACTTCGCGATGTACTCGATGAGAGCTTTCACATCGTCCTCCCGATTCAGCTTGCGTATCCGTGTTCGATAGAAGACATGTATCGACTTCGAATCGCGATCTTACGGCCTCAGGCTTCGGTCGTCTCTTCGCCTGACTCGCCGGGAGCCTCATCCCTCTGGGCCTCCGTAGCGGGAGCGTCTGCGACCGCCTCCGGGCCGGTATCCTCAGGTGCAGGCGCCTCCTCGGCCACTGCCTCAGCCTTCATTTCGACTTCAGCCGCTGCCTCTTGAGCCTTCTCGGTCTGAACCTCAGCTTTGGCGGTGACCTCGGCCTCAGCAGCCGCGGCTTGCTCCTTGGCGCGCGCCTTTTTGGACGGACGACCGCTAACCTTGTCCGTCCGATCGGTGCGAGGATCGACCGCTGGGAATGCGCCCTTGCCCTCTTCCAGGATCACCTCGAGCGATTCTCCCGCCTTCAAGCGGCTCCAGCGGTCCCACGTCCCCAGCGAGCCAAGTACCTGTCTGACCGAGTCTGATGGTTGTGCGCCGTGCTGCATCCAGTGGAACAGGCGCGCTTCATCCACGAAGACCGTGGATGGTTCAGTTCTTGGATTGTAGTTGCCGATGATCTCGAGGAAGCGCCCGTCACGCGGACTCTCCCGGTCGGCCACCACGATTCGAAAGCTCGGTTGATGCCGTGCGCCGACTCGGCGCAATCGTATTCTCACCATCGTGTTGTTTGTCTCCCGTATTCGGTTTCCGGGTGATCGGTCTCTCGCGAAGAAGAGGGTGTGCCTGAAGGGGGCACGTTCTTCGCCTTCGACGGATCCCCTGATCAGCGCAATCCCGGCGGCAAAGCCGCGGTTCCGCGCTTGCCTACCTGCTTGAAAAGCCCGCGCATCTGACGGAACTGGCGCAGGAGTTGATTGACTTCCTGAACAGTCGTGCCTGATCCGGCAGCGATACGCCTCTTCCGGCTGCCGTTCAGAAGTTCCGGCTTCCGGCGCTCGGCCGGCGTCATCGACCGAAGGATGGCCTGGGTCCGCTTCAATTGCTTCTCCGCCAAGTCACCGTCAATGCCCCCGGCAGGCAGTCGCATTCCGCCGGGGAGAAGCTCGAGAATCTTCCCCAGCGGCCCCATCTGTCGGACCTGCTGCAGTTGGTCGGCAAAGTCCTCCAGATCGAATTCGCCGCGCATCAGGCGCGAGGCCTGCCGTTCTGCCGATGCCCGATCGACGCTGGCCTCTGCCTTCTCAATCAGGCTCAGGACGTCGCCCATGCCGAAGATTCTAGAGGCCAGCCGATCCGGCTCGAATACTTCAATGGCTTCGAGCCCTTCGCCGGTACCGATGAACTTCAGCGGCACGCCGGTCGTCGCCCGCATCGAGATGGCCGCCCCACCACGGGCGTCACCATCCATCTTGGTCAAGATGATGCCGGTCAACTCGAGCACCTGGTGGAAGCCCTGGGCGATGTTGACCGCTTCCTGACCGGTCATGGCGTCAGCGACGAGGATCACTTCCACCGGTTCTATCCGGCGGCGGATCGCCTGCAGCTCGTCCATCAGCGGTTGGTCGATCTGCGATCTTCCGGCGGTATCCAGGACGACCACCGAGGCGCCGCCTCGGCGAGCCGCTTCTACACCGGAGACGCTCCGCTCGACTGGATCATCACCGCCCGAGGCGTCGACAGGGATATCGATCTGCTGGCCGAGGATCATCAGTTGATCGGTCGCGGCCGGCCGGTAGGTGTCTGCTGCGACGAGCCAGGCGCGCTCGCCTCTCTGTCTCAACAGGCGCGCCAGTTTGGCAGCCGTCGTCGTCTTGCCCGAGCCTTGAAGGCCCACCAGCATGATCGGTCTGGGTGAAGGGCCGACGAGCGCAAGGCGTGCCGGCTCGCCGAGGGCGGCAACGAGCTCCTCGTGCAGGATCTTGATGACCTGCTGGGCAGGGTTCAGAGCGCGCGAGACCTCCTGCCCGAGGGCCCGTTCGCGCACTCGCGCCAGCATTGTCTTGACAACCTGGTAATGTACGTCGGCCTCAAGAAGCGCAAGTCGAACTTCACGCAGCGCTTCGTCGATGTCGGCTTCCCGGAACTTGCCTTTGCGACCCAACTCGCGAAAGACACGTTGGAGTTTGTCGGTCAGGGTCTCGAACATCGCTCCGGTTATCCGTACACACAAGCCGCCGATCGGACTGCCTTGGAAGCAGCGACCGGTCGGCGGTCATCAGCCGATCCGAACCCGTATCACGGTCATTCTAGCTGTGAAGCTGGAGGCGGTCAAGGGATAGGGCACGAAGGTGTATTTGCGAGCTTGGGGCCCGATCCCCGATCATGCCTCACGGCAGCAGACTCAACCCCATCTGCGCGGCCTCCTGGGGAGTCCCACCTTCAAGTGCAACGACGACAACGCGCGGCGGCGGTCGAAGAACTTGGGCGGCGAGGAACCAGGCGATCCGCTCGTCACCCGGGCCGCTGAGGGACTCCGCCCAGACCTGCAGCGTGTCCGATCCAGGTGGGCGTAGCCGCTCGTCGATCCATGAGGCGGCCTCCGCCGAAAGCGCTTGCGAGGCCACGGTCGTCGGGGGTAATGCCTGCCAGCTCCCATCTGTTTGACGATACGACTGCACAAGTTGTAGCGCCGGGAGGGTGCCGCCGTTGACGAAAGCTGCATATGCCCGCGCCACTTGCAGAGGCGTGACGATCAGATCCCCCTGCCCGACTGCGGCCAGCCGAACCTGCGCATCGGTGGTTGAGGCCTGTGGCGCATTGGTGGATGGTGATTCAAGGCGGATGGATGGCACTTCATCAAGCCCGAAGGCGGAAATCATGTTTACCAGTCCCACACCCCCGATCTGCGCGCCCAACTCGGCCACCTGTGACGGGCAGCCGGCCTGCAAAGCCGCACTTAAAGTGACTGTCGATGCCTCGATACCCGATCGCGCGCAGCTGAGCTCGTGGCCGTCGACCATCAGCGGTTCGTCCGCATTCGTGATCAACGACTGCGAATCCAGCAATCCTCGCGCTTCGCTCCACGCAGCGACGAACGGACCTAGTGCTGTCCCGGGCTGGTATTGAGCCTGGGTCGAGCGGTTGAGGAGAGGCGCATCCGTTCTCGACACAAGTTCCGGCCACAGTTCATCGAGTCGGTTCGCATCATAGCCTGGCGAGGACGCCATGGCGCGGATGGCGCCGGTGTGAGGCTCGAGGACGACAATCGCTCCCACCCTATCGCCCAGAGCGGCCGCTGCGCTCTCTTGGAGCTCGATGTCCAACGTCAGGCGTACATCCAGTCCATTGAGCGGGAACCCACTCCAGAGTGTGCGCCAGGCATTCTCGAAAGGACTGTGACCTTGCTCGCCGCGGAGGATGCTGTCCATCGAGGCCTCGACCCCGGTTTGGCCGTAGCTTGGAGAGTCGTAGCCGATCACCGGCGACGCCGCTTCGGACAGATAGGTGCGGGCATAGGATCCTCGTTCACCTACACTCACGGCCAGCGGTCGGTCTAGCATGTCCAGGATGGAGCCTCGGAGGGCGTAATGTTCGGCGATGGCCCGTCGGGGATTGTCCGTCCGGGCGACGAGCACCGGGGAACGGTAGACGCTCCACCATCCGACTGCCAGAGCCAGGCCGAATCCCATCGCGCTTGATACCGCCTGGACGCGGATCAGCGGGCCGGCGATCGTCTGCGCGGTGCCCTCATCCCCCGAGAGCAGGAGGAGCAAACCGAGCCCGATGAAACTCGTCACCAGCGACGAGCCACCGTACGAGACGAATGGCAGCGTGACGCCGGTCAGTGGCAGCAGACGGGTGACGCCGGCCATGATGAAGAAAGCCTGCAATCCGAAGGCAAGTGATAGACCGGCGGCGAGCATTGCCCCGTAGCGATCGCGTGAACGCAGGGCCACGCGCAAACCCCGCGTCGTCAGCACGAGAACAAGGACGATCATCGCCAGCGCACCGAGCAGCCCCCATTCCTCACCAACCGCGGCAAAGATGAAATCAGAATGGGCGATCGGGACAAGGCCGGGCGAGCCGGCCCCCGGGCCTCGGCCGAAGATCCCTCCGGAGGCGAAGGCGATCAAGGATTGGACGATCTGATACGACCCGCCGGTTGGGTCGACCCACGGATTGATCCATGCCTGGATGCGAAGACGGACGATGTCGAACGAGTTGTAGCCGATGATCGCCGCCGCGACCGCAGCCGCTGCGGCGATCCCCAGCACCTCCCATCTCCCTGATGCGAGGTAGAGCAGAACGGCCAGGAGAGACAGAAAGAGGATCCCCGTGCCCAGGTCGTGCTGAACCGCCAGCAGGCCAACCGAAAGCAACCAGACGAGAACAAGCGGGGCCAAGAGCGGCAGCAGGCTGGAGAGATCTTTCCTGGGCTCCAGGACCGTCCGATCCGCCATGTAAGAGGCCAAATAAGCGATCAGCAGAAGGCGGAGCGGCTCGGATGGCTGAAAGTACAGCCCGCAGCAGCCGAGCCACAGTCTGGGCTCGCCCCCGGATGGATTGGTGCCGAAGATCAATGTAAGCAGTACGAGGGCGATTCCACCCAGCAGCCACAGGTAGCGATAGCGGCGGAGCCAGCGCAGGTCCTGAGGAGCTCGCAAGAGCTCGATGAGAACGACGCAAGCCACGAGCAGCCAACCCGTCTGGCGCGCGCCGAAAGCCGGCGTCAATCGCCAGATAAGCAAGATTCCCCATCCGGTCAGCAGCATCGCGCAGGGAAACAGAAATGGATCTCGCTGGGGACGAGTGCGCCGCAGCACGCGCCTCACGATCCATGCACAAGCGGCCCAGACTGGCAGCACGACCAGGGGCTGCCACCTGACGAGCGCGTCCGACAGCTCGCCTGTCCTGGCCGCTGGCGCAACGAGAATCGCTAACGCGCTGGCAAGCAAGAAGACGAACGCGAGGCCCAACAGCCTGGCCTCGCGCCGATCATTGTCTGGTTTCTCGTCATCCAAGATGCCGGTCAACCAGGACGGAGAGCTTCCGCCGGGTTTCATCCGGTATCAACTCCGGTCGCGTGATGAGCGCGCTCTTGAGCGCTTCACCGCACGCGCATTCGCGGGTAGCCGAAAGCCGATGCACGAGATCGGCAATCGCTTTTTGCGCCAGCTCTGTATTGGCCTGCAGGATTCGGATGACCATCTCTACGGTCACCGGTTCCTCGGAGACGTGCCAGACGTCGTAGTCTGTCACATGAGCCATGACCGCGTAGCACATCTCCGCCTCGCGTGCCAGAAAGGCCTCCGGCGATGTGGTCATCCCGATGATCGACATTCCCCAGCTTCGGTAGGTGTTCGATTCGGCCCGCGTCGAGAATCGCGGACCTTCGATGGTGATGAAGGCGCCTCCCTGATGCACCGTCCCGCCGCTGGCGCGGACGCTGTCTGCCAGCCAAGACGACAAGTCCGGACAGAATGGATCGGCGACGCTGATGTGGGCCACGAGGCCCTCACCAAAGAACGAGCGCGCTCGACAACAAGTATTGTCAAATATCTGATCCGGAATGACGACCTCGCCGGGGGCGAAATCCTCCCGCAGCGATCCGCACGCGCTGACGGATACCACGCGTTCCACTCCAATGGTCTTCAATGCGAAGATATTGGCTCGATAGTTGACCTCGGTCGGCGTGAGGACATGACCTTCGCCATGACGCGCCAGAAACGCCACCTGCACCCCATCCAGATCTCCGACGAGTATGTCTGAGCTGGGCTTGCCGAACGGCGTTTCCAACGCCATGCGCTCGACGTTCGCCAGACCGTCCATGCCGTACAATCCCGAGCCCCCAATCACTCCCAGTACCGGCTTCTTGTTCATCGTTCTCCTGTCGGGCTTCCGTGCAGCCATACTAGCACGGCCGACTTGCCGTTTCAGCCTTTGGCAAGCGACCTTTGCTCGTCCTGCGCATCCTGTTGCGGCCTTGTGGAAGAAAGCTCAGGTGGGGGGCCGGACTGCAAACGGAAGACCACCCTGCCCAGGCTGAGTCGATCGCCGTAGGTGACGACGATCGGTTCTCTTACACGGACATCGTTTACACTCGATCCGTTCCGCGAACCGAGATCCTCCAACCACCATTGGCTCGCATGAAATGACAGCCGGCCATGGTGTGCAGACATTGTCTTATCCGGGACTCGGATGGTGCAATCTCCGGCTCTGCCCAGCAAGTTGAATTCGACCAGCGAGAAGACCGCACCAGGGTTCGGGCCGGAGATCTCTTCAAGGTGAGCCTCCGGCGCAAATACTCTCGAGCTCACCGCGGCCCGGAAGTCCTTCAGCAGATAGTACGCCAGCACACCCAGGAAACCGTATAGCGCGAGCGCTACAAGCAAGCGTATGGCGAGCAGAACGACGGCCGGTGTCATCCGAATGCCTCGTCAGTCTCGTCATCCTCAGAAGTGTTCCGGCCCTGATCCGGGCCTGAGTCCGGTGGGTACACAAATGTCGAAGTTGAGTCAGGCGAGCCTTCGGTGTCTTCCCCATAGACCATGCGCACCCCGCCGATGGCCACGACGTCTCCAGGCTGGAGGATATGCTGGCGGATCGGACTGCCGTTGACCTTCGTCCCACCGGTTGAGCCCAGATCGAAGATCACGAATCTGCCTTCACGCACGCGAATCTGTGCGTGCAGTCTTGAGGCGTGAGAGTCCTCGACGACAAGATCGTTGTCCGATCTTCGGCCGATGTTGACCACCGGTCGTTCGAGTGCGAAGTGTTTCCGACCATCAATGATCAAGAACGCGCCAGCCGGTGTCGGCGGGTCGAGCGGGAGCTCATCCGCCGTCATGGACTGGGTTGATTCGAGCGGTGTCTCGCTGTGCCAGGCGACGATTCGCAGCTCCTGCGTGTGCAGGCCCGGGTCACCGGCCAGGGTGATCGACGGTTCCTGGTCCAGCAGGAACCCGTTCTCCCGGGCCGCCCGGAGAATGCCCTGCGCGAGATCCTTGCAAATGTCGGGGGCTTGTTCCAGCAAGCGCCTGGCTCGAGGCGCTTCGAGCGTGATCGCGTAGCAATCCGGGGCATATACGTTCCCCAGGCCGTCTGTGCGCAGGTGATCTTCCATGGATCGCGCCAGGTCTGCGGCAACCGTCGAGGCCGACATGTCGCCCCCGAGGAGCCTCGTCATGGAGTTCTCGACGATGCTCTCGAGTTGGCGTTCAAGTCGCCTGAGTCGATCGCTCACTGTCGGTCAACCATTCAGGGGGCATTCGTGGCAGGGTATGAGCGCGTCCCTTGAAGAAACAAGGGCGGCTGCGTCCGGCTCCGAGGCGCGCCTTGGAGCGCAGGCGATCTGCCTCGCTAGAGTGCGACCCCTACATCGCCCCGGGTCGTGGCAGGAGCCCCCGCCGGCGCGCAGGTCTCAGCGGAGCACGATCGGCGCTCCAGAGGACGGTCAATCATCCTCGCTATGTTCGGGCGACCCTTCTTCCCGGACAGGGAACTGTGCCGTGTCCTTCGTGTGCGGACGGGTCTCAGTCCCGGTGAACTTGCGAAGGTCGAGCGGTGTGATCTGGTTATCGGCGGGCGTATCAAAGGGCGGCGAATAGGGTGGTGTGACGTCGGGCGGTCCACCGGAGTCCTCGCCGTAGATCAAGGGTATCCCGGCGATCGAGATCACGTCGCCAGGTCGCAGGATGTGCTGATGGACCGGCCGGCCGTTGACTTGCGTCCCGGCAGTCGATTCGAGATCATAGATGACGTAGCGGCCGTTTCGCACGCGCAACT
>CAZGRL010000087.1:0-14809 GCA_964528155.1 uncultured Anaerolineaceae bacterium | reverse complement strand
GCTCTCCGCCGAGGACTAGAAGGGGTTCGAAGAACCGGAGCGCCTTATCCCTACCCTCTCACTCCGGGTTCAGGCGCCCCGGTTCTTCATAACCCGAGCCGGGACCGGACCAGGGTGGCGGCGCGCTCGGGCGGCCAATCGGCCGGGATGGTGATCGCCCCCTCAGGTTCTTCCAGATCATGAAACTGGCTCTCGATAAGCTCCGGCGACATATAGTGTCCGCGCCGATCGGCCAGCCTGCCACGAATGAGCTCGCGTTCCGCTTTCAAGTAGACAATCGCGAGATCGGTGGGAGATGAGAGGGTCCTGCGGTATGTTTCCTTCAACGCCGAACAGGCCAACACGCCGTTCTCGCCTAGCGCCTCGTACTCGGCGATGAGGTCCCGCAACGACTCAAGCCATGGCAATCGGTCTTCGTCGGTGAGGGGGACACCCGCGGACATCTTGCGCACGTTGGCCGTAGGATGAAAGTCGTCGGCGTCGAAGAACGGCCAGCCGAGGTCGGCGCAAAGCCGCTCGCCGACGGTGGTCTTGCCGGATCCAGTCACGCCCATGATGAGGATGAACATGGTCAGCCAACGATTGCGGCTCTGGAAAGTCTAACGCATTCGCCCGACAGGCGGCGCTCGTTGACTGCTCAGTCGTTCAGGATCACCAGGTTGAGCTGGATAAGCCTCTCAGGGTCGGCGAGCAAGTCGATCTCGAGGATCTTCCCCCGCGTGATCGTGAGGCTGAACACGACGCGCGGCTTTCCACCCTGAGCCCACACGAGACCCACAGCACCATCGACGAGCGCCGGCTGTGCGGCCCGTGCCCGCCCGGCGAAGGTCTCAGCAACGGCCGCAGCCCCGCGGACCCTCCGGCGATGAGCCCATTTCCACAGCTGCGCCGTCGGCACGGAGCACAACGTCCGGGTCGAGAACGGCGAGGAGCGCCTCGAAGTCACCGCCGCGCGAGGCAGCCAGGAACGCCTCGACGACTTCTCGCTGGCCCCGCAAAGAGCTGCGGGATCTTCGACGGGTGAGATCGGCGTCGGGTGCTTTGGCCGCTCCCCGCACGCGAGCGCGACTGGCGAGATGTCGGGTCGCGGTCGGTGACCGCCCAACGATCGGCGCGATCTCATCGAAGGGCACGGCAAAAATGTCGTGCAAGACGAAGGCGACCCGCTCGGCGGGAGCCAGAGTTTCGAGCACGACCAGCATCGCCAGGCCTACCAATTCCCCCAGGAGCGCCTCGTGCTCGGGGCTGGTCCCGTCCTCGCGGCGCACATTCACGTATGGGACGTGCGCGCTCAGCGGCTCCTCGCGCCTGGCCTTGCGCGAGCGAAGCATGTCCAGGCACACCCGCGCCACGACCGTCGTCAGCCAACCTCCCAGGTTCTCGACCCCGCTGGTATCGGAGCGGCTGAACCGAAGCCAGGCTTCCTGGACGGCGTCATCCGCCTCGCCTGGAGAGCCGAGCATCCGGTAGGCCACCGCCTGCAGGTGACCCCGATTCTCCTCGAAGCGCTCCGCCAGCCAGTCGTTTCCTTCCATCAGTCACATTCCCTCGATCTGTTCCGTCATAGTGTTGACGAACGGAACCCGGTCCATGTGACAAGGAGGCGACACGATGAACCCGCACGTAAGCGCTATCACGCTCGGTGTGAGAGACTTCAACCGGGCGAAGGAATTCTACAGCAAGGGGCTTGGCTGGCCGATCCAGATGGAGCAGGGCGAGTGGGTGTCCCTCAGCATCAACAACGGCTCATCCGCGCTGGGGCTCCTCCCGCAAGAGACGCTTGCCGACGACGCTGGCGTGGCTGCCGACGGGGGCGGTTTTCAGGGCATCACGCTCTCCTACATCGTCCCCTCCGAAGCCCGCGTCGACGCGGTGCTGGCTGAAGCCGAGCGCGCCGGCGGCAAGATCGCCCAGCCGGCGCATCCCGCGCCGTGGGGCGGGTACTTCGGCTACTTCACCGACCCGGACGGGTTTCCCTGGAAAATCGTGGGGGGTGCCGGCGAGCAGCCGACTTCCGCCGAATAGCCGGCTGCGGCAGGCGGCTTAGGCTTGTCCGCAAGGGGGAATGCCCGTGGAAATCCCCCGGATGTTGGCCGGGGGATGGAAGTCATTGGCGTCGAAGAAGGGCCAGGCGAGGGCGGCGGCCGGGCGCGCCTGCCGTAATGAAGTGCAGCAGAATTGCGGCGGGGTGAGCCTGGCTAGGTCTGGCTGTCGTGCGTCACCGTGATGACGAGATTCCCTTTCTTCTGTCCCGTTTCGACATACCTGTGCGCCTCGACAATCTGGTCCAGCGGGTAGCTTCTATCGATAACCGTTCGTATCTTCCCCGCTTCAATAAGCTCTCTCAGCAGACTCAGATCTTCTGAAGTTCCACTTGCGGGTTGCATGACAACCTTCCTGCGGCTCGTCATGCCGGTCCACAGCCCTCCGATCATCTGTGACGGCCGTGGGTTGGCTAGAAGATAGGTCCCATCTTGCTTGATCGATCTTCTACTTCGCAGCAATGAAGCCTTGCCGACCACGTCAAAGATGACATCATAGGTCTCACCATTCTGGATGAAATCGTCTTGAGTGTAGTCAATGACATGGTCCGCACCGATCGAGCGCAGCATCTCCAGTTTCCCCGTGCTGTCCACGGCAGTCACTTCGGCCCCGAAGTGCCTGGCAAGCTGGACCGCGAATGTGCCGATGCTTCCACCCGCCCCGTTGATCAAGATCCTTTGTCCGCGCTGGATGTCCCCCTTTCGAAGGAAATGCAGGGCGTCACTTGCCCCGAAAGGCACTGTGGCCGCTTCCTCAAAGGTCATGTTGGCCGGTTTGATGGCCAGCGACCCTTGTTCACGTCTCTCCGGCAGACAGATGTACTCGGCATTCGTACCCAGACTCAGCCCGGCGGAACCAAATACCTGGTCGCCTACTCGAAACAGCTTGACATCTTTGCCTACGGACTCGATTTCTCCGGAGAACTCCGTCCCGGGAATCGTCGTTCCTCTCGGTCTTGTGAACCCCAGCCATATCCGCATGGGGAGGCTCAAGTAGACGGGAAACTTGAGACTTCGCATCTCACAATCCCCGGCCGTCACCGTTGTCGCATGGATCTTGATCAGGACTTCATCGTCCTTGGGGGTAGGCTTGTCTACCTGCCTCAACTCAAGGACATCTGGTGGCCCGTATCTCGTCCATATAACCGCTTTCATGGGATTGGTTCCATTTCGCGGGTGCGCTGATTTGAGACAGGCGCCATGCTCGCCCGGGGCCTGTCGGGCCCGGTCACAGTAATGACTACGTTTCCCTTCTTGTGCCCCTTCTCAACATACCGGTGGGCTTCAGGGATCTCTTCCAATGAATAACATCGATCAATGACCGGTCTGAGCTTCCCGGCCTCGACGAGATCCTTAAGAAAGATCAGATCTTCAGCGGATATATCGTTCCCACTTCCAGAGTCCTTGACAACGTTGAGATAGATCCCGCTTTTCTTCAGAGGCATCTTCCCTTGTGGCGGCGAGAGCTTGTCAACAGCATCAAAGACAACATCATACGTCTCGCCGTTTCTGGAGAAATCCTCTCGGGTGTAGTCGATGACCTCCTCGGCTCCTAGCGACTTCACCAAGGCCAAATTCGTGGTGCTGCAAACTCCAGTCACTTCTGCCCCATAGGCCCGGGCGAGCTGTACCGCGGCGGTCCCGACCGCGCCAGAAGCGCCGTAGACCAGAACCTTCTGTCCACTCCGGACATTTGCCCTTCGCAAAGTAATGAGTGCCGTGATCCCCCCGCCAGGAACGGCCGCGGCTTCCTCGAAAGTCAGATTGGCCGGCTTTAACGCCACGATGCCTCCCTTGGCCGCCGTCCCTTCTTCGGGCAGGCATTTGTACTCGGCGTAGGCGCCAAAACTGAAACCGGTGAGCGCAAAGACCTCGTTGCCGCACTCGAATCGCTTGACCACTTTGCCTGCGGATTCGATCTCACCTGCCAGCTCCATCCCCAGGATTGTTATCTTCTTCGGCCTTAGCAGCCCGCTGAATAATCTCACGCCAAACGGGTCCGCCTTGCGCATCTTCACGTCTCCGATGGATACCGTCGTCGCGTGAACCTTCACCAGAACTTCGCCGTCTGTGGGAACCGGCTTGTCCACCTCCTTCAACCGAAGAACATCAGCCGAGCCGTATCTCTCGTACACAATGGCTTTCATTTGGGTCTCCCTTCAGGGAAGGCCGCACACAGGGCCGATTCAACGATGGCTATTTCAGGCAGACTCGTGAGTCTGCCTCTCCCATGCTTCTACATCCACGCCCTTGATCAAGAGCCACAGGGCAAATAGCAGTTCGCAAATGAACGCAAACAAGCCAAGTGACACATTGATGTTGGGAGCCAGAATGAATAGAACGACATCGGCTAGATAGAAAAGGCAGCCAATCATCAACAAGATACCAAGGATCCTGGGAAGGAAACCGGATTTGAAGACCAGGTAGCCAAGGGCCAGCAACCAAAGGGCAAGGAACTGGGGGACAAATGCCCCATATTCGTACAGGTTCAGAAAGAACATCACTTGCGCATACAACTGCTCCACCCCAACCGCTTTCAAGTAGTCGGCGCCGCTCAACAGGAGCAAGGCAGCAAGATGGTTGAGCATATTCAGCATGGCGATGGGCACACCGATCAGAGCGAAGACGACCATGAGCACGGCTATGCTCTTGTCAACCGGTTTGAAAAGCTTGTATAGCGTCAGTGGCAACAATATCAACAACGTATGGCGGACCAGATCGCTCAAGAGAGCGACACGGAACAGCGATTCAGAAGCCATGATATTGCCGACCGTTGCAGCGGCATCCCCGGGCACAATGAGACTCTGGCGAACGAAGAGCTCAGCGAAGATCCCAGGGAAAACACGACGAGATACAGCATCCCCGCAACCCGTGCAATCCGCCCAGGCGAATTCATCTGTTCTCCTTTCTCTTGCAGTTCATTATGAGCCTCTCCGCTGGCCTGCTGTGTGGCTTCGTGGCGGTGGGCTGGGCCTACCGGGCCATAGGTCGCGGCTGACGACCATGGTCACCCACTGGTGTGGACTACCTCGGAAACCATTGCCGCTGGATTGAAACCTTTGATAATCAGCCACACTCCCAGAAACAGCTCATTCAAGAGCATGAGGACGCCAAGATTCCCCGGATTGACCCCGAACATCTCCAGGATGGTACTGACCAGCACCACGGCAGCTCCAACGAGCCCCCAAACAGATATGAAGCGTGGAATGAGTACCGATTGAAACAGCGAGGCATTGAACAACAGGGCGCCCAGAGCGAAGGCGAGTGTAACCATCAAAAACGCCGCTTGCCGCTGTGACAGCAACAGGTTGCTCAGTGTCGCAAAGGAGGAAGATGCGGCGGGACCCGCGTTCATGGATTCTTCGCTCAACGTCAATAGAGAGAGCGCGCTGACGTCAGCTGCGATTTGCATTGCGAATTCAACGGTCCTGAAGACAGCGTACCCGAGAGCAATACCCAGGCTTTGTTGCCTGAGAAAAGGAAACATCAGCACTGCAATACCGATATAGGCAACCCCGTTCGTCATCTCGAGCAGCACTCCCAGGACCAGCTGCGGCCTGCTTGCGGCCACGAGAGCGAGATTGCCCGGTGAACTCAGGACGCTTTCGATCATCAGACTCCCAGCCAGAAACGCCACATTGACTGCCAGGAACAATATGCCGACGACGGTTGCGGTCTTTCGATGCGAGTTCATTCCTGTTTCGCCTCCTTTTCTCAGCTGCGGTGCGCCGATCCCCTGGCTGGCGGAATCTGACGGTTCAGCGTCCCACCCCCGGGAATCGCCGAAACAGCGTGCAACTTTCCGAATGCGCCAGTCCAAACGCAGCGCCGCAGTGCGGCCATCCGCTCACCACGCAGATCTACGCTGGACGGGTGGCCAAGCACGACGGATTCTGGGCAGGAGCGAGCGGATCCGCCGGCTAACCCCCTCGTGGGCCTCGCCGGCCCCAGAGTCAAACACGCAGACCTAGTTCTTCATCTCGCGCGCCTTCAGCGATATCCACCACAACACGCCGATCCCCATGAAGAACACCCCCAAGCCACCGAAGAAACCAAAGGAGCCCCCCCAGAACTGACCGATCCCGACCAGATTCGCCATGTGATCCTCCATCTAACTCCGACTAGCGATACCCGCAATGTGAACAGTGCGCACGCCTTTCGAAGTCCGAATGACCGGCCCGAGGGCCGACCACCGCCCGTGACTCTCGTCAATCGGGTCCGTGCCGCCGCTGTCCGGCCTCAGGCCCTGTCAGCTTTGGCTTCCGTCGTCCAAGGTGATCACGACGTTACCCCGCTTGTGGCCCCTTCCGACATACTTATGAGCCTCTACGATCTCTTCAAACGGATAACGTCTATCGATGACTGGTTTGATCTTTCCCGCCTCAGCAAGCTCTTTGAGGAAGACCAGATCTTCGGCCTTTTCAGGTCCTACCCCAGTGATCAGCTTCTTGCCGCCGGCCATGGAAGTCCACAGCATGGTGAGAATGTTCGGAAGAGCCATCTCAACGGTAAGAAAGACCCCGCTTTGCTCCAGCGAGCCCTTGCATTGTGCAAACGAACTCTTGCCTACCGCGTCAAAGATCACGTCATAGGTCTCGCCGTGTCTGGTGAAATCGTCTTTGGTGTAATCAACGACCGTATCGGCTCCCAGGGATTTCACCAATTCCAAGTTCCTGGTACTGCACACACCGGTAACCTCTGCCCCATAGAACTTGGCAAGCTGTACCGCATAAGTGCCCACCGATCCAGAAGCGCCGATGATCAGGACCTTTTGCCCTCTCTGGACATTGCCCTTCTCTCGAAGGAAAAACACTGCGGTGAGTCCACCAAATGGAAGGGCCGCGGCCTGCTCATATGTCAGATTGGCCGGCTTGATCGCCACGGCCCCGTCTTCAGGCAGACATCGGTACTCAGCATGTGCTCCGGGGCCAAAGCCGACAGCCGCAAAGACATGGTCGCCCTTTCTGAATCGCGTCACATCTTTGCCGACTGCTTCGATCTCCCCGGCCAACTCGGTCCCCAATATCTTCTTTCTCGGTTTGCTGATCCCCATACTTATCCGTGCCGGGAGCCAGTAGCCTTGAGGGACCGTGAAACTTCGCGCCCTCACGTCCCCTGATGCCACGGTTGTTGCGAGTACTCGGATGAGTACTTCATTGTCCTTGGGCGTAGGTTTTTCAACCTCTTTGAGCTGAAGAACCTCCGGAGGCCCATATTGTGAACATACAATCGCTTTCACGAGCTTCTCCCAAAATTCTCCCATCCAGGTTCACGGTTCACCTTGGCGGCAAAGTGTCAGCCCAGGTCTGCACCTTCGCCTATCCCCCTGATCATCAGCCATGGGCCGATCAAGAACTCAAACACCATGTATGGCGCCCCCAATAGGACTACGACACCCACAGCAGGATCATAGAGGGACCATAGGACATTGATCGTCAACAAACAGATTGCCGCAACTCCCCAGATGGAAAGCACGCGCGGGATAGCCTTTGATTTGTAGAAGAGGTAGTACCACAATATGCCGCCCAGGCTAAAGAACAGCATATGCAAGCTCCATCCCTGTCGGTCAAAGCCATAGTAGAGGAAATTGCCCATGGTCTGATAGAAGGATGAAGCCGGCGCGCCCGCCTCCACGAACTCCAGGCTGAGGGGTATCAACGCGTAGGCGCCAATCTTGCTCACCGCAAGGATGATGCCTTCTGCCAGCCACCATCCGAGCGCCACAGTCGCGATGATCTGGTAGCGCTTCCCGAAGACGATGTAAAGCAAGGCTGCCAGGGCGACGATTCCGAGGCTGGTGACCAATTCAACCAGTATGCTGACCCGCATCAACGCCAGGTTTTGCGGAATAGTGGCAAGGACATCGGACATACTGCCGGTTCCCGTCGCCGATGTGAGCAAGGTATTGCTGAGAAAGCTGGCTACAAAGACAAGCAAGAACACGGCGCCCAAGAGCCTGACGGTATTCTTATCTGTGTTCATTTGACCCTCTCCATTCGCTATCAAGGAAGCCCAACGGCAAGGCTCGCTATTCCGCTGTGAAGCGCAGCGGAATAGCGATCGCATGTCGAAGCCCCCATGTTCCGCTTTGCGCCCCCGAAGTGAAACAGATCGTGGTTGTGGGGCAGCGCTCTATCACGTATTGCTGTCTCGCTCCATATGGATGACAACATTTCCCTTCTTGTGCCCTCTTTCGACATACCGGTGCGCCTCGGCGGTTTGCTCCAATGGGTAGCGCCGATCGATGACCGACTGGATCGTCCCCGCCTCGATCAACTCTCTGAGGAAGATCAGGTCCTCCGTGCGCTCCTTGGCCAGTCCCTTTTGTACGGTCACATACGTCCCGTCCGGCGCCAGCGCCTTCCTGGAATGTGGAAGGGAGGTTTTTCCGACGGCGTCAAAGATGAAGTCGTAGGGCCTGCGGCTATCGGCGAAATCCTCTCTGGTGTAATCAATAACCTGGTCGGCGCCCAGGGACCTCACCAATTCCAGGTTCGCCGTGCTGCACGCCCCGACAACTTCCGCGCCAAAGTGCCTGGCGAGCTGCACAGCGAAGGTCCCGACGCTTCCAGAAGCTCCATAGATGAGAGCCCGTTGCCCACCCTGGAGATTCCCCTTCCTGAGGAAGTGCAGTGCGGTCAGTCCCCCGACGGGAACGGCGGCGGCCTCCTCATAGGTCATGTTGGCCGGCTTTCTTGCCAGCGCCCCACTGTCCCGTTTCTCAGGCAGACAGACGTACTCGGCGCAAGAACCGACACTCAATCCGGAGGTCGTTCCAAAGACCTGGTCGCCTTCCCGGAATAACTCGACGTCTCTGCCAATCGCTTCGATTTCCCCGGCCAGCTCGTGTCCTGGTATCCGCTTTCTTGGTAGGCCAATCATGATTCGCATCGGGAGCCAGGCCGCGAAAGGCAGGCTTCGAGTCACAACGTCCCCTCGTGTGACCGTGGCCGCGTGTACCCTGATCAGGACTTCATCCTCCTCAGGCGTCGGTTTCTCGACCTCTTGGAGCTGAAGACCGTCCGGCGGGCCGTATCTCGTGCAGAGAATCGCTCTCACGGGACCATGCTCAGACCCATTTCCACGCAGTCCAGACGGTCAGCACGTTGAACCCGAGGCTTACCGCGATCAGAAACCGGTCATAGGCGGAAGAATACGTTGGCAATCCAACCAAGTTGAAGAGGAAGAAGACGACGGCCACGATGATGTTCGCCCAGCGATTGACAGGATAGTTCAGCGTCAAGGACAGATAGACCATCACCGCCGGGATCACCATCAATGCTGCGAGTCCCAAGTACATCCACTGACTTACTTGCATACCTCCTATTTCTCCCGCCTTGAAATCGCCGCTGAATATCCGCAGCACATCCCCCAGCAGGTAGGTCAGCATGAGAGCCACCCAGATGGCTGATAGCTTGATCTGCGCATCTGCCATGATTCAGTCTCCTCCTCTTTGAACGGAAACGGCCCGTGATTCATAGCTGCTGCTCGCCTCCATCGCTCATCCCCCCTGCGACACCTGGCGAGATCTGTGGCGAAGTCTTTGTGATGCGTGCGGTCCGCCGTGGTCGTGCTCCATGGTGATAACCACTTTGCCTTGGGCGTGACCCCTTTCGTAATACCGGAGCGCTTCAGGGACCTCGCTCAATGGGTAAGAGCGATCGATGACAGGTACCGCCTTCCCGGCTTCGAGAAGTCCCTTCAGAAAGACCAGATCGTCTCGGCTCGGTTTCGAAGACAGGTTGCCCATGTTCTTACTTCCGGTCTTCGAGATCCATGGCCCCAGGAGTATCGCTTCGAAAACCTGAGCCATTGAACCTCCGGTCATGACGTATCTTCCGTCGGGACCCAGTGCACGCCGGTAGTCGAAAATCGAGCGATATCCCGCAGTCGCAAGGATCAGGTCATAGCGCTTCCCGTTTTGAGTGAAATCTTCCTGTGTGTAGTCAATGACGTGGTCCGCGCCAATCGAGCTGACCAGGTCCAGATTCCGCGCGCTGCACACGCCGGTGACTTCAGACGCGAATGACTTGGCAATCTGGACGGCAAATGTGCCGATGCCGCCGGACGCGCCGTTGATCAGAACCTTCTGCCCCGGCTGGATGCGCCCTTCATCGCGAAGGCCTTGCAGGGCGACAGTCGCGGCTTGCGGCACGGCCGCGGCCTGCTCGAAGGTCAGATTGACTGGTTTGAGCGCTAGAGCGTCTTCGGGAACAGATACAAACTCAGCAAAGCCGCCCCAACCACACTCGGATATGTCCCCGAACACCTCATCTCCTGGCTTCAACTGCACTACGTCTTTGCCAACCGCCTCGACCCGTCCGGCCATGTCGGACCCGAGGATGGTGTGTTTTGGTTTGAGAAGCCCCTGGCCCATCATGCGGACCATGAACGGTTTGCCTCTCACGAAACTCGCGTCGGCAAAGTTTACGGATGCCGCACGAATCTGGACAAGAACCTCGTCATCCTTGGGTGTCGGTTTCTCGACTTCCCGCAACTCCAGAACATCCGGCGGTCCGTATCTTGTGTAGACAGACGCTTTCACGATCGTCCTCCATGGTCCCGTCGATCTGGCGGCGAACTACCTCCGTGCTACCGCTGCGGATCCAACTCGGCCATTGCCAGCCCGAGCCTACATGATCCTCGACACGCCGGGGATTCTGCGGATGATGTAGGCGACGACAAAGCAGGCTGGAACGATCAGGAGAGATGCAAGGCCGAACTTAGCCAACGGCGCAAGTTCGATTCCCCGCAGCGCAATCGCAAGAAAGACCACGACAGGAATGTGGAACACGTAGACTGCATAGCTTTGTTGAGACAGGAACCTGCCGAGCCTTCCCTTCCCGTTGAGAACCCGGCGAAAGAGTGGGATCAAGCCCATGCACAGTCCGACCGCGAAGATGGAATCCCAGAGGGCATATACAGCTGACTGCCAATGCCCATAACCAAAGGCGTTCCCCAATGCATCGGAAAGCTTGAGCGACAGCATGTTCCCGCTGAATGCGAGTGGAAACAGGACAACTGCCGCCACCCCCGCGATCACAAAGCCGACGGCGCTCATAGAGCCGGGCAACGTTCGGAACCAATCGTGGCGGGAAGCGATGGCGCCTATTGCGAAGAAACTGATGTACTGCGGGAGGTAGGCGAGGGTTGGAAAGCTGAGCCAATCCACGAACAGGCTGACCGATTCTCCCAGCGGCACAATGATCCGGACCAAGTAGCTCACCAGCGCCAATGCCAGAATGAAGATTCCGATGCCGAGATAGCTGGGCCGAGAAGATCCGTTCATCGAGGAGGATGTGGGGTTCGATGCCAGCTTGCGCCATGCAACGTAGCCAAAGTCGAAGATGAGCAGCATGGCGACGAACCACAGCGGCCCAAGCCCAATGAAATAGGGATACGCCTGCCAGGTCAGCGGGGTCGTAATCCCGGTCAGACTAGTTGGCATTTGGTACAAACCGATCCACGAGATCGGGCTGAGGACGAACATGAACAGGACGATCGGGATGCCGAGACGAAGCAGCCGGTCCCTGACGAAGGAGCCCGGCCCTTTCCGCTCATACGATCCTGGAGTGAAGTAGCCCGCCAACAGGAAGAAGGCTCCCATGAACCAGGCCTGGTTAAAGAGCGCAAATACCAACAGCACAAGGAACGCCAGGGGGTCGGTAAACGGCGGTTCGAAGTAGTAGAACGGGACGACGCTGGCCCCATAGACGAGGGCGACGTGGTGCAGCACGACGAGGATCACCAAAGCGGCGCGCAAGTGATCGATGAAGAACAGCCGGGATGTCCTGCCGGTCGGCGACAGCGCCGGAATTGCGGCCGGCGCTGATGATTCCACCGGTGCCTGCAAACTGGTGTGATCCATTTCAGCCTCCTGCATTCATTGGATTTCTCCTGGTGATGAGAAATAGGACAGATTCGTGGCTCATCGGCATGCATTGGAGCGCCAGCGTATCTTGTCGTCGCCCGCTTGCGCATGACGTTGTTGAGCCGAGCGAGGCGTGGTCCGATCCTTGGCACGGACGTCCATCGGGCGACGAGCCGCCGGGCTCGACAACATGCATTGAGTTGAAGCTACTTCGAAGCGGAGGACTGAGTGGTAGGCGTTCGAAAGCCGCCTTCGAACGTCAACCGAGGGCAGTGAAGATCACGGTGAAAGCTTGCGAAACTTCAATTCCCCAGGAAGAGCAATCCTAGACCACGCACGAAACCAAGCGGACCACCCCGGGATCAGGCAGACAGGGCGGCGGTTTCCCTGACATCCTCCATATCGCGCCGGTTGGCGATAGATGTAGCCAAGAATATACACGAAGGACGGCCGGGGGCCAAAGATCGCCCGGTGACGAAGGTGAGCGCTTTGTCCTGCGTTACGAGGCGTTTTGTAACTTGACGAGCATCTGAGTGTACGCACCGATAGCCCAGATGAGTGATGCCTCGAGCTTCCGCTCCATGGGGCCTGGTGGTTTCACCTGCCCCACTTACTCGGTGGGGAGTTGACTGCCTCTGCGGCGACGCAGACGGATCTTCGGATCCAGCCGAGGCGAGTGCCTGGGCGAATCTCATCTTCAATTGCACGCAGCTCGCTCAATGGGCGTCCAGCTCCACAGCCTTTGCCCATGAGGACTCTTGTGATGTAATCCGCGCGCTGTCAATCGGGAAGGGTTACGGCATTCGCCGACCCGCCCTCCCGAGCTCAGAAGATCCTCTCGGGCCGGTCTCCGAACCATTGGATCTGGCTGCATGTCGTGCAGATCAAGACATTGGCCGACCTGTCGATCCAATCCAGATTCAACAGCGTGGCCAATGCCGTGTTCAGCTGGGCTTCGCCGCACTTGAACTGGCTTCCACCGCAGTGGGGGCATTGGACGGGCCTGCCTGACAGCGAGAACTCTCCTGGACCGGATTCGGCATCGCGCTTCGTGGGATGACTCGGATTTCCGATGGGAGACATTGCGGCCTCTCCTTATGGCTCATCATGAACCGACAACACCAGTCTAGCATTCACCCCGTGCCGACTTATGACTTCCTGCTGACATCGGGGCCTCCACAGAGTATCGGCTTGGTGCTTCGATCAGTTGGATGACTCCTCCAACTGCGAATCCGCCTGACGGTTTCGCCTGCCTGCTTGCTTGCCCGTGGAGCGAAGCGGAAGGGGTCCCGGTGCTCTTGCCAGGCGCTTGCGCGGATCGGGAGGGGTCCCATCACCGATGGTGATGGGACCCCGGCGAGTGGCCGGGCGGCGAGCGATGACCCACACCAGCGAGGAGATGCTAGTGGGCGGCCAGGGCCGCAAGGCCCAGGTAGTATGGCCAAACCAGGAGTCCCAGCAGCGCCTGCCACCAGAGTAGCTTGGCAAAGGCAATGGTGAACATCCAGCCGATGACCCAGAAGATGCCTGAACCTGTATCAACGCGAACGACAGAGCGGTTACCCATGAAAGCATCCTCATTGAACGTGAGTGCGGGTGATCGGGCGAGCCATCCACCCGTGTGCCAGCCCCTGGCCAAGGCGGTGCGGACGATCCACACCAGATGGGTAGGCATGGCGCGAGCGGTTGCGGCCCGCCGATCGACTTATCGCTTTTCAGACGGAATGATATGCGGGGACGTGCTTGGCTTCCTGAACGCAGGCTGACGGCTTGTTGAGTTTGGGGGCGTCAGATACGGGAGGCTGAGCCGGCCAATGGTTTCGCCTGCCTCACTTGCTTAGTGGGGAGCTGCCTCCCTTGTGTTCTTGACAGGGAGCCCCTGCAAGAGAGCAAGGACCCCAGACACAATGCGTCCGGGGCATGCAGGCGGCCCGGCCAAGACTCTTATATCCGAAATGGCCCAGTTGGCCGGGTCCGCTCTCGAAGATCCCGCGTTCCCCCTTCAGGGATCTTCGGGAGCGGGGCAGCGAGTGGTTAGGCCGAAACTGGGTGCGCCGCTCGCTCTTGCCGGAGCCGCCTGCTGCTGTGCTCCCCATCCTATGGTTCAGCATCAGCTAGCCATGGTGGCCGGACACGATGGCCTACAGTAGAGATGTTGTTCTCCTCCACCTCTTCCCCTTCCTCCCACGTTTCCCCCCTGCAGATCGAGAGGATCTGATTTAGCTCGCCAGCATGATAGATGTGATGCCCGGCGATCCTCATCACTATATCGAAGAGCGGGATTTCTTCCCCCCAGTGAGAAGGGCGAAGTTCATCGAGTTCGCTCTCCCTGATCCCATTTAGGCTCTGTAGCCATTGTCGGTGGGATTGCTCAAACCATTCAATTACATCAGCAAGATACTGCTCCGACGGGACGATGGTGTCCCTAAGCCCATGGGGCCAATCGATCTGCTTCCAGTGTTTCGGGTCATCGCCAAAAGCATATGAGTGGTAGACATGGCTCCATCCGGCAACATGTTTGAGGGTACCCAAGATTGAGCGATAGCCACCCTCTGGGACAAATAGCGCTTCCCCGAGAGTCACGTTTTCGACATTCGCTTCAAGCACGCGGAAGGCATGCTCAATCAGATGGAGCGCAAGTTCCAGTCTCGATCGCACCGCGACTCCTCAACGGAAGTTGAATGGAACATGTTTCGGCCTTACGGCCTCGCCTGCCCCACGTACTTGGTGGGGAGCTGCCTGCCCCGCGTTCTGTGCGGGGAGCGGCCCGGCCAAGACTCCTTCATAGTATCGCGCCGAGCTGGCCGGGTCCGCCCTCGAAGATCCCGCGTTCCCCCTTCGGGGATCTTCGACTCTACGGGGCAGCGAGTGGTTGGGCCGCCGTATGGGGGAGGAT
>CAZGRL010000086.1:0-14831 GCA_964528155.1 uncultured Anaerolineaceae bacterium | reverse complement strand
ACCTCCTTGCGCAACAGGATGCGGTCCCAGGCCGCGTTCTGTGGGGTCGCGTTGACGAGCTCATTGCTGGCGGCGATCCCGAGGAGCAGGGGGAGACGGTGCGTCCCATCCGGCTCGGAGAGGGTATGCTCCTCGTAGGCCTCCAGGAGCATGTTCATGACCGAACCGGAGGCCTTGGTGGAGTAGATGGCCGGCGAGGTGCCTCGTTATGGGCCCTTTTCCAACCACCCCTCCCAGAACCGGACGTGCGGCTTTCACCGCATCCGGCTCGCTAGCAGAACACAAGGCAGATTAGAGTTGCCCTTGGTGGATCAGTTGATGGCAGCTTTGGCAGACGACAAATGTCTTGCGCTGCCGGGCCGCCATCTTCCAGGCCACCTTGGACTTTTCCCGTTTCCCGGGTTTGTTCAGGTCTTTCAGAGCTCGGATATGGTGGACTTCGACGCTCTCCTGTGAGCCGCAAACTTCACAGGTGTCAGCGAGCAATCGCTCCAACAATTCCGTTCTGCCAGACCATGTGTGGAAGACTTCATCCTTGATTGGGGTTCTCGTGACCCGTTTCAAGGAGATGCCTCCCCAGGTTGCCACAAGGTCTTTCTTTCCCTTCCTTGGAACAACCACCTGGAGCACTTTGTACGGCTTGCCGTCTATTCTGGCGACGGCGGAGAACCTACGAAACACCTGAGCCGAGGACATGCCAAGCTTGGCCGCGAGCGTTTTTCCAAGCGACTTCGTCATGACATATCTGAGGCGCGGGAATGCCCTGCTGCGATTGTGCGCCAACGCGTAGTACTGGGCCAGACCACGATATTCCGATTGATAATCGGCTACGATCGTGTAAGGGCTGCTTGGTAGGAGCTGAGCCCGATGGATCGGCTTGCCCCTCTTGGTGTGCTTGCGCATGGCTTGAGTGATCACATTGCGAGGCACCCCGAACCAGATCACTCCATTGACGCTCCTGCGGGAATGGCCGTTGACCATCCTGGTCCGCCGGGCGTCATTTGCCCCAGTCCCGATTTCGTAACCCAGGAACAGGGCTTTGTCAGACCGGGCATGGGTGATCTTGGTTTTCTCGAGCGACAGCTTTAATCCGATAGATGACAGGAAATCAGTGAGTTGACTCCTGATGCCCCTTGCCTCGGATTTGGGCCCAGCGAAACCGAGCAGGAAATCATCGGCGTAGCGAACGTAGGATAGGCGCCGAAAGTCCGGGTCGAAAGGGTCTTGTGAGGGCATGTTCCGATACGGCATGCGCAGTTCCTTCCCTCTCTCGATCTCGCCCTTCTTCAGAGCCCTCAGGCTTTGGGCCTGGATCCTCCCCCATTCCTTGTTGCGATGCCGGTGTTTTCCGCGATTGTGGGCTGGCAGCAGCGTACCTTCCACGAATTCATCCAGTTGATGGAGGAAGATATTGGACAGTAGCGGACTGAGCACGCCACCTTGTGGGGTGCCACTGTAGGTTGCGTGATGCCGCCAGTTCTCCACGTATCCGGCGCGAAGGAGTCCCCCGATCAACCCGACGAAGCGCTCGTCGTGAATATCCTGAGCGACAATCCGCAGCAGGATATCGTGATCGATGTTATCGAAGCATCCTTCGATATCGCCCTCTATGAACCAGGTTGTCCCCTTGAAGCCAAGCCGTATCGCTTCGAGAGCGGTATGGCAGCCTCTGTGGGGTCGGAACCCGTGGGAGCACTCGCTGAACTGAGGTTCGTAGTACGCCTCAAGCACGATCCGCATCGCTTCTTGGACCAGTTTGTCTGTCCATCCCGGAACGCCCAGCGGCCGCTTCTTGCCGTTGCTCTTGGGTATGTAGGCTCGTCGGACTGGTTTCCATCGGAAGGTGCCATCTCGCAGCTGCTTGATGATCCTTTCGATTTTCCGGAGGGACATCCCGTCCACGGTGTCGTGCGGATCAGCCCCCGGCGTCATGGACCCTTGCTTTCCATAGATGTTTCCGTAGGCCTGGCAAAAGAGCTCCGGGTTGTAGAGTAACCGATGAACTCTCTCGAGAGGGAGCCTTCGCTCGCCCCGATCTCGTAATACTCCTAGAACAGTGTTGAGGTCACGCATCACGCGCACCTCCCTTTCACTTCGAGTACTTTCTGCCTTCTTGTGTCCTGCCATTTTTCATCAGATGACTCGGGAGGTCGCCCTTCAATGTCGATCTGACTACTGGATCACTTCGTCCTGCTCACGGCTTACTTATTCACCGTGAGTAATGACGGGTTTGCGATCCCGTCAAGGTCATGCCGGCCAGCGCGAAGCGCCTTCCGCGCCTTATCTCATGACGACTACTATTGATCCTCCGCCACCTTAGGTCTCTCGACCCTTAGGCGGTCCCGTAGTTGCTGTAGGGTTGACGTTCTAGTGAGGGTTAGGCCGTCTTCCGTTGCCTTTATCGATGCATGCATTCGCACCGTGCTCGTGAACGTGTGTTTTCCATGGCACTGTTCAATCCATGGTATTTCACGACTGCGCGCGTAGTCGTGGTCGCGCAGGGGCCGACGTTGTCCCGCTCGGCAACTCGACTTCAACCACTGACCGGCTTGGCCATACCTCACAGGCCTTGCAGAGCATGCCGATACACGACTTCTCAACATCTCCGCTTCTAGCGTGTATGCTATGTTCGGCCTTCCCTTTCGGGAGAGACCTAAACACGATGGCCTACAGGTTTGTTACACGGACCTGTCCTGCTTCCAGCAGGTATCTTCCCTACGCCACAACGGCGCACAACAGTTCGTCGATGATCGCCACACTGGCGGTGGCCAGCCCGGACAGCTTGCGTGCCCAGCGGCCCTCGCGCAGGGCGGCCGGGTCCAGAGGCCCGAAGAGGTCGTTCCGAGAGACGTCGGGGTTCAGGTTGATGCGGAAGAGCCGGCCGTCGACCCCCTGCGCGATCATTCTGGAAAGGGTGGTCTTGGCCGCGCCGGGCAGAGAAAGGAAGAACAGGTTCTCGCCGGCCAGCAGGGCGACCAGGGCGAGCTCGATCTCCTCCTGCATGGCCACGAGCTGGCCAGCGATCTCCTCGCCGAGGCGTCTCACCCGGGCGACGAACCCATCCAGGTCAACGGCGTCTGACCCGCGGGGCGGGGAGGTACAGAGAGCTACTCGTTCGCTCGCGAGCAGAAGTTCGATCTGAGATCTGGGGACTGCTTCTGCCACCGCGAGGTAGCTCCCATCGTGTGCATTCAGCGTCTTCACTGAGTTTCCTCCTGAAAACGAAAACCGCAGGGACTGGCCCTGCGGAGACGATGCTTGCACCATTGAGATCGGTTATGACGCATCAAGTCTCACGGTGGAGCCTCCCAAGGATTGATGGTGGATATGCCAGTCGGTTTGAAATCCCGGACATTGCGTGTGGCCATGGCGAGCCCATGCTGTGCGGCAGTCGCCGCGAGAAGGGAATCGATGGCCGGGATCTGTTGCCCGCCAGCCTCCATACGGGCGACAAGCGCACCCCAGGTCATCATCACAGGCACGTCGAGCGGCAAAACACGATCACCGAAGCGGACTAGAAGATCCCCAGTCAGCCAGTTGGCCAGCGCTTTCTTCCGCCGAGGGTCCGGTAGCCTCTGGATGCCTCTGTTCAACTCCCCGACCGTGATGGCGCTGAGGAATACGGTTTCCGTATCCTGGCCTTCCACCTAACGGATCACGTTGGGGTCGGGGCGGCGCGCGATCAGTTCGGAGACGACGTTGGTGTCAAGCAAGAAGCTCATAGCTTAAGGTCCCTGGGCAAACTCCAGTCGTGCTCCAGGTTCAGATCAACGCCCACAAGCGGGGACTTGCGAAAGAACTCCAGCAGACTTAGGCGAGACTTGCGCAGTTTCGCGTATTCTTCCTTGGCAACAACGACGACTACCTCCTCTCCGCGGCGCGTCACAACTTGCGGCCCCTCGCTCAGGGCCTTGTTGACCACTTCGCTGAATCGATTCTTGGCATCTTGAAGGCGCCATACATGGTTGGCCATGACGACCTCCTGGCTAGACTGGCTAGATTGTTCATGGGGAGCAATTTCCTGAGGCAGGACCTTCGTCGGAGGCTTTTCCACCAAATGGCCCCGCCCCAGAGCCGAGGGGGACGGCCCTGGGGCGGGAAACCGTTAGGCACCCGAATGCTAACCCAAAACCGGGATTCTTGCCTCTCGGATCTTGCCGCGCCGAGCAGCCGACCTCCGATGGAAAATCGAATGGACTAAGGCCTCACCTCGGTGACTCTGTCATCGACTGTAAGCTGCTCGATGTCCTTGCGGATCTGTTCCACGAAGAGCCGCTCAGCTACCGGATCGCGCTGGAGGTTGACATGCACAAACAAATGCTCGTCGCCTGGAATTGGGCGAAGCCCGGACCTCCTTCGGGACCGGTTCCGTTTTCCCATCTCGCTTTTCTCCTCCACTCGGGCAGTGCTCTTATAAGCCTCCGCGGTCGCTGGGCACCAGGATCCAGGACCCGAACAGGTCTCATACCGCCCAGCTCACGCCCAGTTCCCGGGCCACATCCGCACCAGGACGCCCGCGGGCTCCCATAGCGACCAGCTCCCTCTGCTTGATGAGTCACTCGCGCACGGGTATCCGAATGCGCAGACTCTCGTCGGGATCCCTGAACGCTCTCAGGAGCTTCCAGTTGACCGGCGCATGGACTAGCTGCCGGATTTCATCCATGGTCGCGTCCGCCGTAATTGGAAACCCATCCCGCTGCCGTTCTTTGGGGCTGCCTTTCCTATCCCTGCCCTGACACCGCCCGTCTGTGGCCATGAGTTCCGGTGGCCCTTCAGACAAGACGGGCGCCCTGTCTCACTTCCCACACTAGAGGATGTTCGTCGCGGAATTGGTCGGGCCGGAATCCCACCACCTCTATTCGAGCGTCTATCTCCTTGGCGAGTTTGTTCAACCGGTACCAGTCCTGGACCCGATCGCCCGTAAGGTCGGGGGAGACGACCGCCACGTCGATGTCACTTTGTGTGCTGGCGGTTCCCGAAGCCCGAGATCCGTAGAGGTAGGCTTCGCTGATTTTCAGGCCCCCCTTGGAGCGCAGAAGATCCAGGAGTCTGGTAAGCCTCTGAGTCAGGTCCTCCGTCATTTCAGTCTTGACTTCAGCCATTCCCCTGCCTCCTTGAAGGCCTCCAGTTCGCTCTTCGTGTGGGCTTCTGTGTAACGCGTTCGGTCTGAGATGCCCTCCCCGGGATACCGGGCGTCAACGCTGTAACCCGTGGCTCTAAGAAACACATCCTCGATTGAAGGGGGCGGTTTCAACCCCGCGCGCTCAGCCAGAAACACGAGATTGTGAGTCCTCGGCGCATGCTCGCCGGTGGCCTTGACCACCAACCCCTTAAGAAGCTTCTCGAGGTACAGATGCCCGAAGAACAGGGCGTAGTGATAATCTCCGCTGGCGAGAAGATGCTCTGCCACCGGCCAATCCTCCTCCGCGAGAGCAACCCAGTATCTAACTACGCCGTCTGAGTCCATTGGGGTCATCGCCTTCTTGCCACTGTATCACCGTCTGCGGTTCTTGGACAAGGATTGGGTCAGGCGTGAGTGCTTGCCTTCCAAGTTAGGCAGTCGCCTACGGACCAGATCGGTGAAGATCTTGTGCCCTCGCTTGACCTGGGCGAGCTCGTTGACGTCTTTCACCGGCTGCCCAGCGACGTCCTCCGGGAGTCGCAGCATCTGCAGTTGCTCGCCGGCCATGATCGCCTCCCGCCAGCGTTCGGCTCCCTCGAGGCCTGCCTTGTCGTTGTTGGGGATGATCACGAGAGGCCGCTCCAGGTCGCGCAGGCGTTGCGCGTACTGGCCTTTCATTTCGGCGCCTGCTACGGCCACGGCGTCGTACCCCCACTGGCGCAGTGTGAGCATATCCAGCGGCGCCTCCACGATGATGACAGGGCCGCGGCCCTTGTAGGGCAGGGAGGCGAACCCGTAGAGCGGTTTCGGCCAGTCGGGGAGGCTGAGGTACTTGGGGGCTTCCTCGGGCAGGTTGTCCCCCGGGAACTTCCGTCCGATCAGGTGGACCACCCGGAACGAGAAATCGCGATCGGTGAGGGTGATCCGGCCGTAGAAGGTCTCGTAGTCTCCGAGGCCACTGCGTTTCGGTCGGAGCACGCCAGCCTCGAGCAGCGCCTCCCGCGGAACGGACATCAGCTCAGCCGCCACCTGCAGGAGATCGCTGTGGGACGGGCAATACCCGAACTGCCCGTCCCGGATCGTCTTCCAGGTGAAGCCGCGGTCGTAGAGATAGCGCAAGGGGCTCTCTGGGCCGTCGCCGAGCGTGACGAGTTTCTCGTGGTAGACACGAGCGGCCAGGTCCAACGCGGCCAGGATCATCGGCGTAAGCGACTTTTCTTTGCCTGCCTGTACGCCGAGAGCGCGCTTATGGCTCTCGGGCGGCGAGGGGGGCTGTATGCGAGGTCGGCCTTTCTCGCCCTGTCCAGCGGCGCGCGGGCTGGCGCTGAGCGCCTCCAGCGCTGCCTGGAACATGCCGGGGTTCGTCTTGTCCCACTCGAGTCCGTGCAGCTGATAGCCCACGAAGTCGATGACGTCCCCGTGCAGGCCGCAGCCGGCGCCGAAGCATTTGAAGCCGCCATCTTCGGGATAAACGAAAAGGGAGGGGGTGTGGTCTTCGTGGAAGGGGCAGAGCGCTCTGTAGTTCCTGCCGCTGGGCTGCAGCGTCACACCGTAGCGCTGGACCACGTCCGCGATTGGGTTCAGCGCCTTCAGCTGTGCAAGGTCCGCCAATGGGTTCCCCTCTTGGATTGTCGTGTTCTTGGAGTCTGCAGCTTCGGCCACCAATGCCTTGGCATGCAGTCGCTTCTCTACAGCAAGCCCTCCGGCCAGACAGTGAATCCCTCCGCAAGAGCTGCCTCCCACATCTGTTTGTCGAAAGTAGCCATTAGCGTGTCCACTCCCAAGCCTTCTTGCCACGTTAACGCAGAGGCCAGATGGATGGCGTCATAGCCACGCAACCCCCGATCCCAAGCGAGAAGGTCTGCCCGAGCAACAACGCTCTCGTCGATCCGGACCCTTATAAGATCGACCCAATGAGCGCGGAAGAGATCCAGGGAGGCACGGGCCCTTGATCGAGAAAGTGCCCCGGCGCGCACTGCTCTGGAAATCGCTGCCGATACCTCGGCGCGGCTTACGATTTACGATGGATGTGGCAGCCGGTGCGGCCTCATTCGATAGCCGCAACACCTCCTCCGAGCCAGTTTCGGCGATGTAGCGCTTCACAAGCGCGCTCGCATCGAAGTAAACGATCACCGTCGGTCCTCAACCAACATGTCGGCCACTGAATGGCCCCGTTTGACTTTCGCCGGAGGTTTCATCGGCGGCAAGCGATTGCCGCTCCATTCTGCCAGCCCAGCATCCAGCATAGCCTGAAGGCGGTCCTCGATCGGATAATCGGCGGGCACGAGCCTCCCCACAGCCCTACCGCGCTCGGTGATGATGACTGTCCGACCGGCCTTGACTTGCCGAATGTACTCGCTCAAGCGGGCTTTCAGTTCTCGGATACCCACTTTCGTCTCATGCATCCAGTTCCCCTCCCTTGGTGTTATGTGACTACATTATACAGCATGTGGCTACATTTCGGGCTGGCGATCTTCCCGGGGGCGTACGTCAGGGTGGAGATCTCCGTAGTGCCTGACTCGTCACAGCGAGCGCACTACCCGGTGCGCGTTGCCCATGGAATGGGCGAACCCGATGAGGTCGCTATGAACACCTTCGCCAACGAGCAGGCCTTCGAAAGTCCCGGACTCCAGGGAGAGTGCAGGGTGAACCACGCTGAAGCACACAGCCTCCAGCACGTCGAGCGTCCCCACCTCTTGCAGTGTGAAGGGGACCCCTTGCAGCAGTAGGATGTCACTCTGATTGTAGGCTCGGGCCATAAGCCCGGGCGGCCAGATCTGGCCCAAGAAGCAGATCGGCTAGCCGAAGATCGAGCTCAGCTGCCCCCGCATCTGGGTATCTCTCCTTCAGGCCCACCGTTGCGAAGGTTCTAACGGTGCGGTTCATCTCATCGACCATCTCCAACTTCCGCCAGGCGGGAGCCTCGCGCAGCAGCGAGAGCAGAAGTTGTTCGGCCTCCAGGCTGGTGTCAGGAAAGAGTGCAGACACGTCGCCGAATACCCTTCGTTGGGACGCCCAGGGCGTCAGAGTACGCCATCAGAAGTCCGCCGGGACCGCCTCATTCCCCGTCGTCCAACTCCAGGAGCCGTACGTCCTCTATGTCGACCTCGCGGCCAGCAGCCCGCTTCGATGCGATCAAGTCGTCCCGCGACACGACATAGAGCCTTTGATGTTGATACTGCATCACCTCTCGGCGTTGCCAGGCGTCTGAGAAATCGAGGCCCGGTGTGCGAGTCTGTGCGTCGATGCGCACGAAGTCCTCGAACACAGTTATCTCGTTCCCCAGCAGCGCCTCCGCCGTCGTCAGGGACGCAGTGCCGAGGCCTGCCTCCTCAAGGCCCTTGAGGAGACGCGTGGCGTTCTCCGTTGTCGCCTCGATAAGGATGTCGAGATCGAACGTGGCCCGGGGCACTCCGTGTAGCACGGCTGCGATGCCGCCAATGACAAGATACTTGACCTCATTCCTTTCGAATGAGGCGAACACGCCCTGAAGCCGGTTCAGCATTCCTCTTCTCCAAGACCTGCGGGTTGTTCTCCAGGATCAGGTCAGTGTAAGCGCACAGCAGATCCATCCGCGTCGACAGCGGCAGGGATTGGAACCAGCGCGCCTTGGCTTCCGGTGTCTCGAGTTCCCTGCTATGGGACACACGTATCTTCATGATTCATCCATCCCGCTGGTGCGGCCCGCGTGGATTGGCTCGTCTGCGAGCGATCCCCTTCCTGGCCTTGTCGCGCACCGCGTCGAAATCCTCCGGCCTTTGCCGTGGTTCGACCGTACCGCGTAGCCCTCGGAGTCCAACTTTGGCGGGCTGCATCACTAGACTGCCTTCATGGATTGTGACGCGCACTCAGTCCCCTGGCTTCAGCCCGAGGGAGTCCCGGATTCCCTTGGCGATTGTGACACGGACGCGGCTCGTTACCCTTGTTGTAATCATGATCTTCCCATGGATAGTCAGTATGGCCCTTGAGAGGGCCGCGCGGGGAGTCTATGCCCTTCGGCCGGCGAACTAGCCATCAGAAGGGCTTGGCGCACAGTCGCCTCGATCCGCAAGGTACTCGGCTAAGTCGACTCGGGGCTCCGTGTCGCTCCGGGCTTCCACCGCGTCGAGCGACAATTCCAGATCTTCAAGGTCCTCGAGCAGCCTGTCGTAGGATGCCGGCCCAAGAAGCACCGCTGCGGCGCGGCCGTGCCGGGTCAGAAGGATCGGCTCGGAGGATGCCTTTTCAAGACGCTCGTCTTGGCGCGCGCGGAATTCCGATATTGGAACCATGTCAGGAATCGGGTCCATGCCACACCTTCCAACTCTCGCTTTGCACTCGTCGCGGAAATGGCCGGTCCAGAGAGCATCGGCCCTCTCATGGTGACGAGGTCGAGACGATGGTCTTCGCTCGCTGAAGCTGCTCGCCGTCGAGCGTAACCAACGGCACCCCTAGTTGCGATGCGGTCGCCACGTAGACTGCGTCTCCACCGCGGAGCGCATGGTCACCAGCCAGTCCGGCAGCCAGGCCCGCCAATGTTGGATCCATCGAGACCAGCCGAAGGTTTGGAAGTGCCTGGAGGACTTTCACGGCATGGTGCGCGAGGCCGGGCCGATTTGTGCCGCGGGAAATCGCTCCCGCCACCTCGGCCAACATCAGCAGGGGCGCTATGAGCAGACCGCCTTCGGTTGCCTGGTTCTCCATCCATGCCTTGCAACGAGTATGGTGCGCGTCGCTCTCCACCAGACGGCTCACCCACACGCTCGCGTCGACAACGACATCGGTCATCCTCTACGGCCTTCACTCACGGCCTCGGCCGCGCTGTTTCCTTCTGGCCTCCAGTGCCGCCCGATCTCACCGGCCAGCTGGTCCATGTCGGTCCAGACTGCACTGAGGGTCTCATCCTGCTCGGCTGGCGGCGGGACGGGGACGATACGGGCGATGACTTGGCCGCGGTAGGTGACATCCACCGCTTCATGTTTCTCGCGGACGCGGCGCAGGATGCCGCTCGCTCTTGCGCGCAGTTCACGCATTCCAACCGACCTCGCCATTGTGGACCTCCAATGTTGACGCAATTGTGTACACATTCTACCACGGCTTGCCCCTGCCCTGGTGGTACGGTGGAAACGGGTCGATGCAGCGACAGTCCCAGCGAGTACCCGCTTGGTGGCAGTCACGGCCTGTCTGTATGCGCCCTCGCTAGCCCGTCCTTGCGCCAGGTAGCTCACCCAGGTAGCGGGAGATCGACACGGTGACCAGATGCCCGTTGACCTCGACGTGCCGAGGGGCGGTCAGGATGAGATGCTCCGCTGCCCGTGAAAGGGCCACGTACGCCAGCCGCCGCTCGTCGGGGGGATCCTTCGTGGCGCCGCCGTTATGGGCCATCACGTGAGGCAGACTGCCCTCGTACAGACCCGCAACGATCACCAGAGGCCACTCAAGGCCCTTCGCCCCATGGATTGAAGAAAGCGTCACGCCCTGGTCGCCCGGGCGTGCCTCGAGGCGAGACCTCATTCTGGCGCGCATAGCCCGCAAGAAGGCAGCAGTCGACCCGTGGCTTGCCGCCTCTTTCTGCAATGCCTCGATCGCGTAGGCGCTGCGGCCGCCCCCGAGATCCTCGTCCAGCCAGGCGCGGTACCCGGTCCGCTCGACGACCTCCTGCACCATCTTCTCAGGAGGCGCGTCGTCCACTTCGTGGCTCAGCGCGACCAGCACCTCGAAGAGTTCGCGACAACTTTCCCTTACCTGCTCGCGCAGGTCGTCGCGCACCATCCCTCCGAAGAACAGCGTCCAGGTGAGATACGGCTCGCCCGCACGCAGGCGATGCAGGCTGTTGGGGCCGATCCCGCGCGGCGGGACGTTGATCACCGCCTCCAGCGCCCCGCTGTCGTCCTCTTCCGCGGGCCGACTGTGGTGCATCGCCCTCGCCAGGATCAGATAGGAGAGGATCTCACGTACCTCCGGCCGCTCGTAGAAGGTGAATCGATCCGCCAGCGTGTAGGGAATGCCTCGCGCCGCGAGCCCGCGTTCGATCGCCGGGGACTGCCGCCACTCGCGAAAGAGTACCGCTGCCTGCTCGTAGCCCAGGCCTTCCTCTTCATGGTAGCGCTCAAGCAACTGCGCTGCCAGATCTGCCTCGGAGTCCGGTTCATAGGCGATGTGCACTTTGACCGGCGGGCCGTCCCCTTTCTCCGGCTCCATGTGCGCCTCCGGGTAGCCGTTCGGCATCAGGCTCGTCGCGGCTTCAACGATCTGCCGCGTGGACCGGTAGTTGCGTTGCAGCACAAGCCTCCCCGCGTGAGGGAAGTCGCGACGGAAGCGCTCCTCGAGAGCATCGTAGTGGGCCCTTCGCCAGGCATAGATCGACTGCGCCGGCGAGCCCACGACGAAGATGCTGTCTCCATCAAGCAGCTCCTTGAGGAACTCATACTCCAGCAGGCTGACGTCCTGCCATTCGTCCACCATGAGATGCAGGCAGAGCTTGCGGAAGAGCGAGGCGAGCAAGTCGTCCCTGCGGAGGGCTTCCAGCGCCGCCGGTACCAACTCCCCCAGATCCCACTTGCGGGCCTTCGTGAGGATCTGTTGATATCGTCCATAGAGAGCCAGGACGCTTTCGTCGGCAGGGACTCTGGCGTTCTCGGGGAGGCCGCGGATGGCCTCGATCTGCCGGACAAGATCGGCGGTCGTGTAGAGTTCTCGCGGGATGGCGGTCTCGGCCATCGCCTGCCTCAGGGCATCGTGGGCCTCGTTCTCGTCGGCCACTCTCCAGCCTGGCTGGCCCGCCTTCTTCTTGGCCGCCCGCAGGATACGGTAGGCCAGGGCGTGGATCGTGCTGACATTGCGCAGCGTCCTGCCGTCCACGTCCATCCCCAACCTCACCTGCAGGCGCTCGCGCATTTCTCCCGCGGCGCGTGTCATGAAGGTGACCAGGATCATGCCCGTGAGCGGCGTCCCGCGCTCGTACAGCCGCGCGGCGCGTTCCACCAGGATGAGTGTCTTTCCGGCGCCCGGACCGGCGATCACCTCAAGCGGGCCATCGGGGTGATCCACCGCGGCCTGCTGCATAGTGTCTAGGTGAGGTATCGCAAACGACGGCATGCTCGCGCTCTCCCTTCCCACAGTGGTTAGATCCGTTGAGGCATGTTTCGCCGGGTCGGCGACAACCCCTCGTGAGGAACTTGAATCTGAGAATTGGTGCCTTGCCGCGCGACTCGTGCCCCATGCTGCTTTCGTTGTTCTCCTCGCGGCGCGCCGGGGACGAGGGGGCGCATGCGCGCTTCTGCATAAGGGAGGCGTGGGCTATAATCGCGTAGCCGGTCCTGTCAGGTAAGCGTGCAGGTGGCGGTGCCTGTCGGTGCCCAAGCCCATGCAAAGAAGAACTGATGCAAGTCTGCCGTTGCCGGACAGCTGTCATCGTCTGGCAGCGAATTCATCGATGGCGCTGGTACAACCCTGGTTCGCCTGAACGAAGGTTGCGAAGAGGAAGCCATGGCATCGTCTTTCGCTTGGCTCTGATCCGGTTGGTGGGTCGGGTTTGACCGGAACAACCCGGCTTGGTTGCCTCGGAATCGGCAATGCCGCGCGGCGGACGCAGACTCGGGGATGTCCGGGAGCTACAAAGCAGTCTGGGGAAGGGGGCAAGATGGTTCAAAGGCACATAGTGCTTGTCGAGCCAGATGCGGACCGACGACGAGCGATCCTGGCGGACTTGACTCGGGATCCCAGTGTGGGCTGGGTCGATGAGTTTGCTTATCTAGATGAGTTGCTCCGCGTGGAGGACTTTCGCTCGGACGCTGATGTGGTTGTTGTCAACGTCGATGCGACCGGAATGTCTGAGATGAGAGACTGGGCGTTGTTGCGCTCCAAGCTTGGGCGCGACATCAGGTTAGTGGCACTGACAGACGGCGAAGATACCAGATCACTAGAGAACCTTATGGGGATTGGTGTGCCCGTGATGCTGTTGCCTGATGCGTCTGTGGCGGATCTACGGCGCGCAGTTGGCAAGGCGGCTCGAGGTGAAATCGAGATCGATGGAACATTGCTTGATAGGGCCGAGCAGCTCATTGGTGTCCCCAAGGGTGAGAGAGTCTTGAGGGTGGGCGGGATCCTGATTGATCTGACTGCCCAGTCAGTGTCGCGATGGGGTCACCCCATTAGTCTCTCCGACTTGGAGCACGGTTTTCTCTTCCTCTTGGCAACCAACCTTGGGAAGGTGATCACCCACGGAGAGCTCTGGTCCAGGGTTTGGAGGATCCCAGCGCAGCAGGGATCCTTGGATCAGATCTACGGATGCGCAAAGCGACTTCGGCTGAAGATCGAGCCTAACAGAAAGTACCCCAGGTATTTGAAGACGGTGAGGGGAATCGGCTATGTCATGCAGAATCCATTCGCGTCGGAAGGATAGGCCCACGGGACGCACGCTGCCCACGAGTGACTGCCTGTCCGGAGATTGTCAGCCGGGAACACACACTGTGGTGGGTGCAGGGTCCCCGCGTCATAGACCGATCTCCCGAGCTCCCGTTACCGCCGATTGCTAGGGCGGATTCCCTGCTCATGAGAGAGGCTCTCTCTATCCGGTAGATCCGGCATGGCAGGTGAACTGTCAGCGGTTGCTTGCTGGCTCTCTCGGAGTGCTTGACAGCACCTGACAGACAACTAATCAGCATTGCACGCGAGAATGTATAGGCCCACGCTTGCTCCGCATAGGCCTGCTCAATGCGCAGTATGGATGGTGTGGGCGCCTCGCTCTATCCCGGGGGACCAAGTACCCTTTGAACAGGGAGGACTGAGATGTCAAAGCGGATAATCGTCCTTGCAACTATCATCGCCCTGGTATTTCCGGCCTTTCAGGTGGCATTGGCGGCACCTCCCGCGCCACCTGGGGGACCCGACATCCCCATAGATTGCGGGGTCTGGGCGTATGATCCGTACAAGTCTGGCTCCAGCGTGAAGGGCAAGGGCGAGGTCTCTTGCGCCAGCGCGCATTCCCAACTGAAGGTGAACGTCGAGCTTCAGGACAGCGCGGGCAGGCATTTCTACGCCCAGAAGACGTGCAACAATGCTTCCTATTGCGCGGCCACTGCGTCTGGCTCGTATGTGGCCGGCAGGGATTGGATGACAGGCGTTTCGGGGTATGTTGGCTCCTGGAACGCCTATTACCAGACTGACTGGGTGCACATACCGTAGCATCATACTTGACCACGGGACATGGCCCCCGGGATAGGGCTCGAGTCTGTCTCCAACTCCGCCATAATTCCCTCAAGTGACCCGGAGACAGCATAGATGGCGGCTTCTCCCAAGACGGGGCTACTCCGAAGAAGCCCAGCATGGAGGGATCATCATCCCCGCAGACACCTTTACAGTCGGTGTCCCCCGACAGATGGGGTGGCTGAGCCCTCGCGGAGTCTCGCTCATCCTCAGCAGATGATTGAGTTGGGCGAGGATCGCGAAGGACGGGGCCGATCGGATTAACCTCGCCCGTCATCCTGCCGCACAAAGTTGCCTCTCCTACATAGGTCGCAAAAGCCTTCGATGATCATGCGGCCCTTCGATGCAATAGCCTAGGGGCTCTTCCAAGTGGGTCTATCTGAGCTGCTTCTTGTCCCTGGGGGCAACATTCCCACGTTTCGGCCGTGTGTCTCTGACGCGCCGTGAGGACCACCGAAGCATCTTGCTCGGATGGCGACGCCGGCGGCCTTCCCGCAAGGCATTGGCGGACTGTGCCGCGTAA
>CAZGRL010000085.1:0-15157 GCA_964528155.1 uncultured Anaerolineaceae bacterium | reverse complement strand
ACTAGGATCTATCCCCTGGATGGGAGTGCAACATGGCCGTAACCGGTGGCGGCCGAACAGACTGGTCTCGAAGCGGGTGGGTGGCTCTGGCAGCATTCCTTCTCTTTGGCATCTTCGCGGGCACCATCCTGCCGCGTCAGGCAGCCATCGCCGAACGGGCTGCCGGGACGGCTGGTTCCCCAGATGCGTCCTTCATATACTCCCCGTCCGATCTGTACTCATGGGCCGAATCGTACGGTCGCGCTGGCCGGGAGGCCTACGTCCGGGCGCGCTACACATTCGACGTCGCCTGGCCTCTCGTATACGGCTTCTTCCTGTTCACAAGCATCGGATGGGTGTCTCGGCGGATTCGTCCGGCTTCCTTGTGGGCGCAGCGAGCGCGGCTGGCTCCCGTGTTCGCCGTATTCTTCGACGCCTCCGAGAATCTTTCCACTTCGATTGTCATGGCCCGCTTCCCGCTGGCTACTCCCCTGGCTGCCGCGCTGGCTCCGGTGTTTACCCTGCTGAAATGGACTATGGTCGCCGGGAGCTTCGGGTTGCTTCTGGCCGGCTTCGTCGTCGTTGGTGTGTTTTGGCTGGCGAGCCGGGCCAGACGAGCCTGAAGACGTTGGTTACAGGTTGTTGTTCTCTGGATTTGCGATCCCGCTTTCTGCCGCAGGGTGCTGCGTGAAGTGCCGTATCCCCCTCCAGGGGATTGCCTTCAGCCCCTTTCGGTGGTAACCTGTAAAGCACTAAACGGGGGTTATGGCCTGCCTCAAACGGTCTGCCGAAGGAGCACAAGTGCATGGACGAAGGCCTTCTCGAACGCATCCGCACCAGCTTGAGGAGCAAGCGCGACATCCTGCAGGAGTGGGCGCGCAGCGCCGAGCCGCAATCCATCCAGGGAGCCCTCGGCCCTTCCGGACGGGATGCTCTCGAACGCCATCTGGCCGTGATCGACACGGCTCTCGAGCAAGCCGATCAGAACACCCTGGGAACGTGCGTCGTTTGCCATGAGCCCGTCGAGTCGCGCCTGATCCAGATGGACTACACCTCCTGCGTTTGCATCGAGCATTTCTCCGATGAAGAGCGCCGCAGTCTGGAGAACGAACTCGAGCTGGCCGGCGCTGTGCAGCGTTCGCTCCTGCCGCAGGAGGCCCCGACTTTCCCCCATCTGGAAATCGCCGCATTCAGCCGCCCGGCCCAAATTGTCGGCGGAGACTATTTCGACTTCTTTCCCTTTGCCGAAGGACGACAGGGGTTGGCCATCTCCGATGTCGCCGGTCACGGCATGTCGTCAAGTCTGATCATGGCCAGCCTGCAGACCATGCTCCGGACGCTCACCCAGGATCACCGGTCCCCGGCCGAGCTCGTCGCGCGCATCAACCGCTTATGCATCCACAACATTCAGTTCACCACCTTCGTCACCCTTTTCTTGGCGGCATTCGAACCGGATTCGCGCAGACTGACCTACTGCAACGCCGGGCATAACCCTCCGATCCTATTGCGGGGGCAAGCTGGGGTGGGGCGCAATGTGGAGTGGCTCGCTCCCACGGGTCCCGCCGTCGGGCTGACCGAAGACTCCACCTACGCCGATGAGGCTGTCTCGCTCGACCAGGGCGATCTGCTCGTCCTGTATACCGATGGTGTCACCGAGGCCACCGACCCTCAGGGGAGATTCTTCGGACCCGAACGGCTGACAGCCGTGGTGGCCGACAATGCCTCCCTCTCGGCGCAAGATGTGGTCCATGCCCTGCGTGACGACCTGCAGACTTACGTTGCAGGCGCGACTCAGGCCGACGATGTGACGATCCTTGTTTTGCGGGTGGTCGACTAGCTCGCCTTTCCAGCTCACGTTCCCCGACCTGCAGTCCGCCCTCCGCCCTCTGGAAGAAGCATTGAGGAGCGGTGCCTCCGCCTGGGTCAATCCCAACACACATGGGTGCATCCAGCGGCCCCCTCGTCGTGACCGGCGCCGCATTCGGTCATACAATGGGAGGGTCTGGCCCACACTCTGGCCAGCGCCACAGTCCGTCCTCCCAGAGCCGATCGATGGCCACCGACCCCTCCGACGAGCTCCGTGATGTGCTTTCCCACTACGACCTGGGCGAGCTGATCGGCTGTGAACGCGATCAGCGCGGAACCGTCAACATCTCCTACGCTATTGAGACTCAGAAAGACGGTCAAATTGGCCAGTACTTCCTGCGTCGCTACAAATCCGGGATCAAGCGGGATGAGATTCTGTTCGAACACTCGCTGATCGACCATCTCGTCGACCACAGCCGCTGTCCTGTCGCTCGCTTGCATCGGACACGAAGTGCGTCGACGTACTACATGCGACCCGGGCAGAAGGGTGAGCCGACTGGATGCTACTATGCCATCTTCGACTTCATCCACGGGGAGGATCGCTATACCTGGATCGACCCTCGTTGCACCCCCCAGGAGCTCCACAACGCCGGTGAGCTCCTTGCGGCATACCACACCGCCGTGAGTACCCTGGTGTGCAAAGGGATGCGGGCCGAGAAGAAGATCCTGGACCTGCTGGGGGAAATCGCGATGGTCTGGGATCGGAGCCCGTCCAATTCCAAGGGCACCGCTTTTGACCGCTATATGGCCGACAATTTCGAAGTCGTCCGCCGCAGCATCGCCGAGACCCGAACCTCTCTCGCATCGCCGGTTGTTCGATCCCTCCCCGAAGTGGTCATCCATTCTGACTTCCACCCCGGCAACCTGGTCTTCAAGGGCGAAGAGATATCTGGGCTGGTTGATTTCGACTGGTCGAAGGTCGACCTGCGCGCCTTCGACGTGGCGCTGGCCGTTTGGTACTTCACCACCGGGTGGGAAGGCTCACACGACGGGGAGCTTCGCCTCGACGACGCCCGGACGTTCCTCGGCGCATATCAGCAGGCGCTCCTGTCCTCAGCGGCCTACCCGGCCCTCTCCCCAAAAGAGCTGGCGGCACTCCCACACTTGATCAACGCTGCCGATATTTACGTCCTGTACTGGGGCGTGCGCGACTTCTTCGGAAGGGAAGTCGACCCCGAGGAATACCTCGTCTACCTCAGGCATGGCGTCAACTTCATCCACTGGTTCGACGTCGACGCCAATCGGCAGGCCTTCTCCGCCTTGCTGGCCGAGTTGCCCGTTCCTTAATCCCCACCCACATCCAGTCGCAGCCAGGCCAAAGGAGGCCGGCAAGCGAAGCTTGCCGGCCTCCTTTGGCTTGGCCTTCTCTCCGTCACATGCCGGCGCGAGGAAGAGGCGCACGGCCAGGATGGTCTTGCCGGCGGCAGGGGGGCCGGGAGGGCCACCGCCGGTGGCTTGGCAGCAATTCGAGCTTCCGCTGACATTACCAGCAAGCGGTCAGCCGTCGGCTCATTGATCCGTTTCGGCGGCCCACCCGGCCTCGATGCTCTCCGCCAGTTCGGCCATCTCAAGTTTCGCCGCGCGCAATGATTCGATCACATGCTCGAGCCTACTTTCCTCGGCGATGACAAATCGGCGGTACGGCGCCAGCGATTCGCGTATGCGGGTTAGCGCCTGCTCAAGCTCACGTGAGAAGCTTCTGGTAAGCGTCGAGGTCAGCTGCGTTCTCAGTTCCTCCATCTTGCGCCGGAACTCGCGCTTGGCGACTCCCCGCCGCCAAGGGATGACTGCCAATCCAAGCACACCCAACACACCGGCAGCCAGGATGCCCGTCGCATCGGCGGCCGCCGTCGTCAAGATTGCCTTCAGAACCAGGCCCAGTCCGATGGCGCCGAACTCCACCAGGCCAACCATCGCCACGGAATCCTGGACAGCGGCCGTCAACCGGGCGGCTTCGGCCTGGCGATCGTAGCCTTCGATCACATGGTCCGCCTGAGCTCCGAGCCCCTCGAGGAGCTGGCGGCGATTGTAGGCGAACCCGCCCGCGGCCTTGCTGGCAGCGTCCTGCAATGCCCCGGTCTCTTGCCGGCGCCCCAGATCGGCCGCTGTCTGGCGCCACAGGCCGAGCTCCCGCTCCACCATCCAGTCGATCACTTCTTGTACCTGCACCTGAACCCGCTCAGGGGTGTCGCCGACGACCTCTCGTTCAAAAGCCTCTCGGATCCGCCGGCCCTGGAACATCTCTCCGATCTTGAGCAGGCGCATGTGCTCGTCAAGGAACTTCTCCCCCCGCAGACTCATCTGTAGTAGCTCGTTCTCAATGCCTGCCAGGTGTTGCCTGAAGCCAGCCATCGTGTCGTCACGGTACAGCTCCATTTGGCGATCAACCTGGCGCAAGGCGCTGGCGTCCTCGGCAAGAACAGTCTTGCGTGCCTCTGCTCTGCCCAGATGATCGCCGACCAGCTTACGGCCAACGCCAAGCGGATTCAGTAGCTTGAGTTGCACCAGACTGGCCTGCGACAGCCGCTCAACAAGGTGATCCTGGAATCGACGGAATCCCTGCACTTCGGGTGAGTTTGGTGGCAACGCTCCGGCCGCTAGGCGCATCCCGGCGCGGGCCGAAACCGAGAAGAGGTCGGGGTCGAAATCCATCAAGCGTCGCACCTGCGCCCGGACGAACTCCTCCACCTCAACGACTGCCTCGGGCGAGTCGAGGAAATCGACCTTGTTGACGACGATAATCACCTTCTTGCCCCACTCGCGGATGGATTCCAGAAAGAGCCGCTCGCTTTCGGTGAAGGGCCGATCGGCTGACGTGACAAACACCACCAAATCACTGCGGGGGACAAAGTCGCGAGCGATGGCTTCGTGCTCGGGCAAGACGGCGTTCGTCCCCGGGGTGTCCACAATATGGATCTGCTCAAGGAGCCCTGCGGGCAGGCCGATCTGGCGGATATTCTCCTCGGTCCGGGCGCTCACCCCAGGCTGGCCATGCACCAGCAAGTAGACCCGATCCGTGGTCGGCGTTGGCCCTTCCTCTAGATAGGCTGCGCCGAGAAGGGCGTTGATCAGCGCTGACTTGCCGCTGTTGAACTCGCCGACGAATACCATCAGGAAGAGCTCATCGAGCTGCTTGAGGGCCTTTCGCAGTCGCTTGACGTCAGCCTCGGGTACCTCCCACGCCTGGAGGGCATCCATGACTCGACCAAGCGATCGGCGTTCCTCGTCCCAAACTCTCGCCTGATCCGGCGTGAGGAGCGCGGTCATTGTCATCTTTTCATCCTATCGCTCACTGGCGTTGTATTCTACCGGAAAGCGCGTCGTGGGAAGCGACACTTGGCGGCGGAGTTGCATCGCTGGATGGCGGAGGCCCTTGTCTGGCGGCGATCGCCAGAATGTGATACATGTTCTAATTCATCGCTGGCCGGCTCGCAGGGCCGTCACCGGATGCGTCCGGTCCAGAGCGGCTCGTCGGCGGAGCCTGCCGTAGAGGGGACAATCGTGACGCCTACGAAGCGACGGCCAGAATCCTCAACCTCAGAAGGCAAGAGAACCGCAGCCAATCAGTCGCCGGAGAAGTCTGCGCGGCCGCCAACGACGGCCTCTTCGGCCCTCCCCAATGCCCTCGAGCCCAATGCAGAAGAGCGCTTCCGCCTCTTCGAAGCCGTCTCCGAAGGGTCGATGGCCGGCACCTACGTCTTCCGGGACGGCAAATTCATCTATGCAAACCCGAGTCTGGCGGAGATCTTCGGCTACGAGCGCGAGGAGCTCATCGGCAAGCTCGGGCCGGCCGACCTCACCCATCCCGACGACCGTGACAAGGTGGCCGAATACGTCCGCCGGCGGCTAGCCGGCGAGGTCAAGAGCGTCCATTACACCTTCCGGGGTGTTCGCAAAGACGGCAGTCTCATCCAATGCGAGGTCCTCGGTCAGTCGGTCGACCTGGAGGGCGGTCTGGGCGTGGCCGGCACCCTGTTCGACATCACTGAGCGCGAACGGACTCAGCGAGATCTGCTGGAATCGGAGGCGCTCTTCCGTGGGCTGGCCGTAAAGTCCCCTAATGGCGTCTTCGTCAATCAGTCCGGGCGGCTAGTCTTCGCCAACGCTGCCGCTGAGGAACTGACGGGCTACACCATTGCCGAGCTGACAAGCTCTGATTTCAACTTTCTTCAGTTGATCGCCCCCGATTCCCTCGACCAGGTGCAGGAGAATTTCAGGGAACTCTTGCGAGGTCGTGAGCAACCACCGCGTGAGGTTCGCCTCCTTCACAGGGACGGACGCCTGGTGGACGCCCACGCCGCCACGCGATTGATAAGCTATCAGGGCGAACCGGCCATCCTGGGGATCGTCACCGACGTGACGTACCGAAAAACGGCCGAGAGGGAGCTTCAGCGGCTTCTGAAAGAGGAGCGACGCCATCGCAAGCTGGCAGAGGCCGTAGCCAAAGTCGGCCTGTCCCTGACGTCGGATATCCAGTTGCCCGAACTTCTCGACATGATATCCAAGGAGAGCACGGAGGTCTTCGATGCAAGCTCGGCCTTCGTCTGGATGGTGGAAGGCGACGAGTTGGTCGGGTTTGCGGGACACGGGATGGGAATCGAGCACTTCGTCGGTCGGAGGCTTTCCCTGTCCGGCCCCGATTCGCTGGCGCGGCAAGTTGTATGTGAGGCCAGGCCGATCTATGTCAACCAAGCGCGGTCCTCCCCGGTCGTCAACCAGAGGTTGCTCGAGTTGTTCGACGCGCAGGCGATCCTGGGTGTTCCGCTGATCCGGGGCGACAAGGCTGAAGGGGTGCTGATTCTCCTGGAGTCCTCTGATCCTGAACGATTTAAGGATGAAGATCTCGAGGTCGCCATGGTCCTCGGGGGGCAGATGGCCGTCGCCATCGAAAATGCGCAGGCTGTGCGCCTTGAACATCGTCGGCTGCAACAGCTGAGCTCTCTCATCCAGTCCAGCACGCTGATCTCTTCGACGCTCGATCTGGACAGCATTCTGGCTCGCATCGCCGAGGAAACGTGCAAGGCCATCGATGCCACCAGTGCCTACATCTGTACGTACGATCAGGAGACCAAGGCCTCCACGGTCGTCGCCGAGTACTACAGCGCCTGGGCGACGGAAAGGGAATCGGACCTCGGCCACACATACAACCTCGCGACGGATTTCCCGGGCACCGTCGAAGATCTGGAGGCGCGCAGGCCGAGCGTGGTCCACGTTAATGGTCCGGACTTGAGCGAGAGCGAACGTCAACACTTGCTTCTGTATGGCGGCAAGAGCACTCTGACGATCCCCTTCGCAATCGGGGGTCGCGTCTCTGCCTACGCCGAGATCTGGGACAGCAGGGCCTGGAGGGAATTCACCGAGGAGGAAATCGAGCTGTGTCTGACGATCGGCCGGCAAGCCGCCATCGCCATCGAAAACGGTCGTCTGTACAAGCGCGCCAAGGAAGACCTGGCCGAGCGCCGCCGCGCCGAGTCGGCGTTGGCGATGACGGTGCGGCAACTGGAGAAGGCGGTCGTCGATGCCGGTCGCCTGGCGGCGACCGAGGCGGCGCTCCGCGATTCGGCTGCGGCGCTGAGCGGCACGCTGGACCTGGATGAAGTGCTCGATCGCATTCTGGCCAACGTGGGCCGGGTTGTACCGAGCGACACCGTCGACATCATGCTTCTGCAACATGAGGAAGGGGGCGAAATTCTGGCCGGCGTCCGCGGTAGAGGCTATGCCGAGCGCGGGCTTCCGGGTTGGTTGGAGCGCCTACGCCTACCGGTTCGCGATGTACCCAGTTTCCAGCGCATCGTGCGCAACAGCCGTCCTTATGCCATCCCGAACGTGAAAGATGCCTCAGATTGGGTTGATTTCCCCGAGACGGATTGGATTGAATCCTATGCGACCGCTCCGATCGTGAGCAAGGGACAGGTCATCGGCATCCTCAATCTATGCAGCGAGACCGCCGGGTTCTACTCGCAGGCGCACGCCGAGGTACTGCAGAGTTTTGCCGATCAGGCCGCCGTGGCGATCGAGAATGCCCGCCTGTTCACCCAGGCTCGCCAGGAGCTTGCGGACCGACAGAAAGCCGAGCAGGAACTCATGGAGCTCTCCGAGTTCAATTTATCGATTCTGGCGGAGATGGCCGACGGGGTGGTTGTGGAGGATAGCCACGGCAAATTCACCTACGTCAACCCGGCCGCGGCCGCACTTGTGGGCTACGCCCCGGATGAGATGATTGGTCAGCACTGGACCACGCTTCTCCCTCCCGATCAACAGCCTGTGGTCGAGCAAGCGGATGAGCGCCGTCGCAGCGGCTTAACCGATCGCTACGAAGTCGAGCTTCTGAGCAAAGGCGGCAGGAGAATCCCGGTTCTTGTGAGCGGTCGGCCACGATCGACGACCGGAGAGTTCGCCGGGACGATCGCCGTCTTCACTGACGTCAGCGAACGGAAGCGGGCAGAGCAGGCGCTGCGCGAAAGCAATGCTCAATTCCGCACATTGTTCGAAGCCTCGCCGGATGCGATCCTGCTCATCGACCCGCACGATCGGTGGCTGATTCTGGACTGCAATACGAGAGCGTGCACGATGAATGGGTACACACGCGACGAACTCATCGGGGAGTCCGTGGACTTGATCAACCTGACTCCAGGGGATCAGGCCGAGCGCGCGGAGTACTTGAAAAAGATCCGGGAGAGCGGTGCCCTGCGCCTGGAGACCTTCCACCGACGCAAGAACGGAGACGTCTTTCCCGTCGAAGTGGTCACCTCGCTCATCAGCCTGGGCGGGCGTGAAGTGGTGTTGGGGATCGATCGAGACATCACCGAACGCAAGCGGGCCGAGGAAGCAGAGCGCGCCTTCTTGCGAACCAAGGAGGATTTCCTCGTCAGCGCTTCACACAGTCTTCGAACGCCCATGCATACCTTGATGGGCTTCCTCGAGCTCCTTGCCGAAGGGCAGGTTGACGATCCCGAAGTACAGAAGGACTTCCTGGAGCGTGCCCTCAAGGATGCTCGCCATCTGGCGGATCTCGTTGAGCGCGTGGTTGGGACAGCCAGAATGGAGTCGGGTTCTGTGGAGCTCGACCTGGCCACGGTGTCCTTGGGCGATCTCATCGGCGATACGCTCGGGTCCTACGAAGGCCTGGCACAGGAGAAGGGGATCAAGCTTAGCTGGGAACTCCAGGGCCCTTCAGGCCCGATTCGCGCGGATCGCGCCCGGTTGCGTCAGGCCTTGGGCAATCTCATCGAGAATGCCATTCAGTACTCCGAAGATGGCATGACGGTGCGGGTTGAGGCCGAACAGAATGACCTTGGCACAGAGATGCGGGTGATTGATCAAGGGGCAGGCCTCTCGAAGGGGGATCAACTTGTCATTTTCGAGAAGCCCTATCTGCGTTCCGCGGGCCCTTCGGGCGACCACGTTGGCGGCCTGGGTCTGTACCTCACACGGACGATCGTCGAGGCCCACGGGGGATCGGTTCGGGTCGAAAGCGAGCCGGGGAAGGGAAGCGTGTTCACGATTTTCATCCCTCACCATCGCTAGTCCAATCACTTTCTGAACCCGGATCTGGCGCGCCGCTCCATTCTTCGCAACAGCAAAAACCTGAGGCGATCGTCGCTATCTGAGGGATTGGCCCTCCGTTCCGCCGCAAGCTCGCTCATCTCCTGATGATCGCGAACACGCCTGCGGCGGCCAGGCGCAGGCCGGCCGCGACAAACATCATGTCGCGCAGCCCGATCGAGGCGGCTGCCATGGGCCCGATGATGGACCCGGCCAGGATACCGGCGTTTAAAGTGAGATTGTGCAAAGCCATATGCGCCGGCCGATCGTCGTCGGGAACGTTGTCAAACAGATAGTCGATCAATCCGACATTTAGCAGGCCCCAGAGCACACCCCCGGCAAGCGATCCCGCCCAGAACAGCCATTCATCCCGGGCGAGTCCATTGAACAGAGGGTAGGCGCCGTAGAGGGCGGCGCTCGCCACCACGAGCGATCTTCGACCGATTCGCTGGCGTATCGGCCCGGCGAGAAGCGACCCAAGAAACATCGCGCCGTTGAACCCCGCTTGCCCGATGCTAATGGCGGCGTCGGTCAGGCCGAGCCCCTGGACCCAATAGACCGGAAACAGCGGGATGGGCAGGTTCTGGACGGAATAGAACACCAGGAAGGAGAGAAGCACACCGCCGAACGGACCGCGCAAGAGATCCAGGCGCACCACGGGCTTCTCGCGAGATCGGGCGAGGAAGCGCAGCCCGATTGAGAGGCGTGTGGCGTCGGGCAGGCGGAACGTCCCCGGCCGGACCAGAGAACCGATCGGACGAGGGGGCCGATCTACGCCGTCCGCTGTTTTCGGGACCGACCGCAGGTGATAGAGATGGTAGCTGCTCATGACCGCTCCCAGCGCGCCCAGGGCGAAGACCAGCTGGAAGTTGAGCGGGAAGGCGAATCGGTCGAGGATCTCGCCCGATGCCAGGACCGATGATGTGAGCACGATCGCCAGCAAGGCGTTCCGCCGTCCGGTCACATGCGCCCTGGATTCCGGTGGAACGATATCCCCGTAAGTGGCGTTGAAGGCAATGGCCAGCAGTGTGCCGGGGATTGCTCCGAGGGCTACCAACACCACGAAGCCCCACACCTGCAGGCGAGGGGGGACGACCCAGGGCAGGATCACGAACAGCAGATAGATCACGCGGTGGGCCAGGGAGGATCTGAAGGTCACGGCCGCCAGCGGCTTCCCCTCAAGCCATCGGCCGGACTGTAGGGAGAAGATGAGGTTGAAAGCTGCCGGTCCCGCTGTTAGCAGTGCGACCTGATCGGCGCCGGCCCCGATCCTGGCCGCGTAGACGGATAGAAAGGCCATCGCCGTTCCCGCGAGCACGCCGAACCAGGCGACGTCGCCATACAAGTGACGCAAGTTCTCGCGGAGCGGCTCAGCCTTCACGGCAGGGAGAAGCCTCGGACGGATGTTGTGCCGTATGGCTCCGTCAACTCCCGCTGGGTTTACCACATGCTTCGCTGATCCGCTACCTGCCTCGATCGTCATGCCAGACTTTGCAGCATCGTATGTGTGCCCATGCAGGACTTGTCACGGCATGCGTCATGATCTTGTGGGCACAGGCCCCTTCCAACACCAACGAAACCACATGCAATCAGCAGCCGGATATCCTCCCCCGCGGACTAGTCGTTCATCCTGGCCTCTCCGGGACAAGTCATGAGCCATCTCTCTCTCCGAATCGGCTTAACCTTCCGCTTAACTCCATCGGTGATAATGACGGGTGCATGACAAGGGGCACGCGTCGGTTGGATGCGGTTGTCTTTCCGCTTTCCGGCCGACGCGAAGCCTTGAGCTGATCGAAGGGCGACTTACCGATGTCAAACATGGACGAAGAACGCCTGCAGAACGCCATTGACAGGCTCCGGGATGAGATCGATCGACTGGAAGGGGAAGACGCACCCACTCGAACGCGGCTGGGTGCGTTGGTCGGGGACATCGAACGCTTGGACCAGGGGACCCACGCCGCGCACATGGATCGGAATCTCATTTTCAGCGCCTCGAAGACGAGATCGCCACGCTGGAGATGACGCATCCATCGTTGACGATCACCCTGAATGACATCCTGGGAATCCTGACGGCGGCTGGGATCTGAGGCGTGAGCCAGTCTGCTTCGACCTCCATAGGAAGATTGCACTGGAAAGTGCGAATCGGGGTTGGTGGGGGGTATTCGTCCGGCGGGCCCGCAGCCCGGCTGATGGATCAGCCTGTGCCGCAGTACGCTCATGGTGAGTCCGATGAATGAGACCGTGCTGACTATCAACAGCGGGTCTTCCAGTCTCAAGTTCGCTGTCTTTCGATTTCAGTCCAAAGAAGAGCGCGTGTTGTCGGGCGATCTCGATCGGATCGGCCTCGACGGCGGGCACTTCCGTGTATGGGGCGATGACGGCCGCGCTCTGGCGGATGAACGCCTCGACATCCCCGATCATGCCAATGCCCTGCGCGTGCTGTTCGACTGGCTCCGCGGCCGGCGCCCCGCCGTGTCGCCGGATGCCGTCGGTCACCGGGTGGTGCACGGTGGGGCTGACTTCTACAGGCCCCATGTCATCACACCGGATCTCATCGAACGGTTGAACAGCCTGGTGCACCTGGCCCCGGATCACCTCCCGCATGAGATCAAATCCATCCAGGCGGTTCTTCAGAGGTATCCGGATGTGCCCCAGGTGGCCTGCTTTGATACCGCCTTCCATCATTCACTCCCCCGGGTCAGCAGCATGTACGCCCTCCCGAGATCATTGTGGCACGCGGGAGTTCGCCGCTACGGGTTCCACGGCCTCTCGTGCGAGTACATCCTCCAGGAGTTGTCCCGTGAGGCGGGCGCGGAGGCTGGGGCCGGGCGCGTGATCATCGCCCACCTGGGGGGCGGTGCCAGCATGACTGCCGTAGCAGACGGCCGAAGCATCGATACCACGATGGGGCTCACCCCCTTGGGCGGGCTGGTGATGGGCACCCGATCCGGCGACCTCGATCCCGGCGTGCTGCTTCACCTGCTGCGTGAGAGATCCATCACGGTCCCGGCGTTGGATCATCTTCTGAACAGGGAATCCGGCCTTCTGGGAGTATCCGCCATCAGTTCGGGGATGAAGGAGCTTCTCGATCTCGAACACGAAGAGCCGCATGCCGCTGAAGCCGTGGCCATGTTCTGTTACCAGGCCAGGAAGTTCCTTGGCGCACTGGCGGCGGCGCTTGGCGGCCTGGATACCCTGGTGTTCACCGGAGGTATCGGTGAGAACGCGCCTGTGATCAGGGAGCGAATATGCCGGGACATGGCCTTCATCGGTGTGAAGCTCGATACGGGGCGAAATGAGAGAGGCGAGCCGGTGATCTCCGCTGGCGAAAGCCGGGTCACCGTGCGTGTGATGAAGACGGATGAAGAACGCATGATCGCACGGCACACACGCGATCTGATTCGCGAGATGAGTGGGGGACTCGAGAACGCATGACTAGAGAGGAAGCGATCGTGTCTCAAGTAAGCGAAGATCGTCTGAAGCAGATGGATGCCTACTGGCGAGCGACGAACTACTTGGCAGCGGGCCAAATCTACCTGCAGGAGAACCCACTGCTTCGGCGAAAACTCAAAGCCGAAGATATCAAGCCCCGTTTGCTCGGACACTGGGGCACATCCCCCGGCCTGAACCTGATCTATGTGCACCTCAACCGCTTGATTCGGGATACAGGCGCCGACGTGATTTTCATCACGGGTCCCGGACATGGCGCGCCGGCTATCCTGGCGAACCTCTATCTGGAAGGCACATACACGGAGATCTATCCCGAGATCACTCAGGATGAGGCGGGGATGCGAAGCCTGTTCCGCCAGTTCTCCACCCCCGGAGGGGTACCCAGCCATGTCAGCCCGCAAACGCCGGGATCAATCAACGAGGGCGGCGAGCTGGGCTACTCGCTGGCTCACGCCTTTGGCGCCGCCTTCGACAACCCGGACCTCATCGCGGCCTGCGTGGTCGGCGATGGCGAAGCCGAGACGGGACCACTGGCGGCCTCATGGAAATCGGTGGATTTTCTGAACCCTGTCCGCGACGGCGCCGTCTTGCCCATCCTGCACCTCAACGGTTACAAGATCTCGGGGCCGACCGTTTTGGGACGGACCGACGACGAACAGCTCGTCCAACTCTTTTCCGGGCATGGCTACAAGGTCCTTCTGGTGGAAGGGGACGAACCGATGGCGGTGCATCGGCTGATGGCCGACGCCCTCGACCAGACATATGCCGAGATCCGTGCCATCCAGAAGGCAAGCCGTGAGCAAGGTTTCTCGAAGCGTCCAACCTGGCCGATGATCATTTTGCGCACCCTTAAAGGCTGGACCGGGCCGAAGGAATGGAAGGGTGTTCCGATCGAAGGCACTTTCCGCGCCCACCAGGTGCCGTTAACCGAGGTCAGGTCTGATCCCGAGCAACTCAAGCTCCTCGAATCATGGATGCGTTCCTACCAGCCTGATTCGCTTTTCGACAAGCAGGGAAAACTCATCCCCGAGCTCGCTGACAAGGCGCCGAAGGGCGACCTGCGGATGGGGGCGAACCCCCACGCCAACGGCGGCAAGCTGCTAACGGCGCTGGATCTGCCGGACTTCACGGATTACGCCGTCGAAGTTCAGGCGCCGGGGGTGGTTCTGGCCGAAGCGACTCGCAATCTGGGTGGTTTCCTGCGCGACGTCTTCAAACGCAACGCGCAAGATGCCAACTTTCGCTTGTTCTGCCCGGATGAGACCAACTCAAACCGCTTGGGCGCCGTCTTTGAGGTCACCGACCGATGTTCAGTCAATCCGACCATCCCGCTGGACGACCATGTGTCGCCGGAGGGTCGGGTCATGGAAGTCTTAAGCGAGCACCTCTGCCAGGGATGGCTGGAGGGCTACCTGCTGACGGGCCGGCACGGCATTTTCCCCTGCTATGAAGCCTTCGCCACCATCGTCGACTCGATGGTCAACCAGCACGCCAAGTGGCTGAAGACCTGCCGTGAACTCCCCTGGCGACATTCGATCGCCTCGCTGACCTATCTACTGACCTCTCACGCCTGGCGGCAAGATCACAACGGGTACAGCCATCAGGGCCCCGGCTTCATGGATACGATCATCAACAAGAAGGGGACCGTTACGCGCATCTACCTACCCCCTGACGCCAATTGTCTGCTCTCGGTTGTCGATCACTGCCTGCGCTCGCGCGACTACATCAACGTTATCGTGGCCGGCAAGCAACCCGAGCTGCAATGGCTGGAGATGGACGCAGCCCGCGAACACTGCGCCCGTGGCGCCTCGACCTGGGAATGGGCCGGAAACGACGATGGGAACCCCGATGTTATCCTCGCCTGTGCCGGTGACGTGCCGACGCTGGAGACGCTGGCGGCGGCCTGGCTGCTCCGGAAACATCTGCCGGGTCTACGTGTGCGCGTGGTCAACATCGTCGACCTGATGACCCTTTCACCGCCGGCCTACCATCCCCATGGCATGGACGCCGAGGGCTTCTTGGACCTCTTCACCGCCGACAGACCGGTCGTCTTCGCCTTCCACGGCTATGTTCGCATGATCCATGACCTTGTCCACGGGCGGCCTGAGCCGGAGCGGTTCCACGTGCGGGGCTACATGGAGGAAGGGACGACGACCACGCCCTTCGACATGGTCGTGGCCAATCGCATCAGCCGCTATCACCTGGCCATGGACGCCATCCGCTTCGTGCCCAGGCTGCGCTCACAGTCGGCCCATCTGGTCGATCGATTCGAGAAGAAACTCATGGAACACCACCTGTACATACGCGAACATCTGGA
>CAZGRL010000084.1:0-15367 GCA_964528155.1 uncultured Anaerolineaceae bacterium | reverse complement strand
GGCGGCGAAGCCGCCCGCATCCTTCAAAACAACCCCAACTCGCGCAGGCTGGGAGGCCAAAGGGGCTCAGGGGAGACATCGACCTGTGTTAGGATCAGGGCGGGAGATGGAGATCGGAGTGGAGGCAGACATGCAGGATATTGAAGCCGCTGCCGGACTCTTGGACGGAGTGGGCGTCGTCAAGCCGGAGATCGAGTCGGCTGTCCGTGACTTGATTACAGCCTTCGGAGAAGACGTCGCGCGTCAGGGATTGGAGCGCACACCGGAACGCGTTGCGCGGATGTATGATGAGCTGCTCGCTGGCTACCGGGTCGACCCGCAGGCGTTGATCAATAATGCGCTTTTTGACGTCGAGTACGACGAGATGGTGATCGTGCGCGACATCGAGTTCTACAGCCTGTGCGAGCACCACATGCTCCCCTTCGTCGGCAGCGCTCACGTGGCGTACCTGCCGACGAAAAAGGTGATCGGCCTTTCCAAGATCCCCCGGGTCGTGGACATGTTTGCACGCCGGCTCCAGGTTCAAGAGAGAATGACCAGGCAGATCGCCGATTTCATTGAGGCGGCAGTGAAGCCACACGGTGTAGCTGTAGTGATTGAAGGCTTACACCTTTGCGCCATGATGCGGGGGGTGAAGAAGGCGAATGCGCGAATGGTGACGAGCGCCATGACAGGTACGTTCCGCAGCCACCACGTGACGCGGGAGGAATTCCTCGAACATCTGGCGCGCAGGACCGGTGTAAGCGCGCTGTAGCGCATGCCTCACGGCGCAGTCTGCCGGTCCGGCTGCGGGATAGGACGTGGAGCGAAATTCTCCGGGCCGCCGCAGGCATGAGATCGCCGAATCACATCGGGGATAGTGACGCCGGGCATGTACTTTGGCCCGGCGTCTTTTTGTGACCGATCCAGTCTGCCGAGAACCCCGGTGACCTGGCTTCGTGCCTAGGGCCGGTTTGCCTGAAACGGACCGGAAGGGCTGCGCAGGAGCCCAGTCGGGATCACTCTGTGTGGTAGCATGATCCAGTGTTCCGCGAGGAGTTCGTCAGGAAGATCGAAGCTGAAATGCTGGCGGCCCGGCAGGCTCGAACGAGCGGGAATGAAGGTCGGGCCCGGGTGTGCGCGCGCCGTGCAGCCGGACATGCCATCCGTGGCTACCGTGAAGCCATCGGACTGACAAACCGGGATCACAGCGCCTATTTCTTGTTGCACTGGATCGCCTCGCTCGCCGATGTAGATCACGCACTGCGCGCAAGCGCCGAACGTCTGGCGGCGCGCGTCACTCCCGAGCACGAGCTCCCGCACCCCCAGGATCCTCTGGCGGACGCGGACCTGTTGACCGAAGGCCTCCTCCAGTTGATTCGCTCACGGTCAACCTCACTTGAATCGAAGCCGGGCGATGACCCCGCCCGCGGCACGCGATTGGGGTGAGAGACCTGGCGGCAAGATATCACCGGCGGCCGAAGTGACGACCGCCGAAAGGGACGATCATGGACATCTGTTTAGCACTCGGCGGTGGCGGCGCGCGCGGGCTGGCCCACATCGGAGTTCTGTATGCCCTTGAAAAGGCCGGCTTTCGTATCCGCGCCGTTGCTGGGACGAGTATGGGTGGGATCATCGGCGCGTTGTACGCCGCGGGATATTCGCCCCCTGAATTGGTCCATTGGGCCGACGCTTCGACGCGCCGAGACCTCTTTCGCGCACGACCTTCCGGATCTGGTTTGATCGGCCTCGACAGGATCGAGAAGCTCCTGCATGAGACCCTCCGAGATCGCACATTCGAGGACCTGAATGTGCCCTGTGCAGTGACGGCAACCGACCTTAACTCGGGCGAAGAGATCGTCTTGCGGGAAGGTCGATTGGTCGACGCGGTCCTGGCGACGATCGCCCTGCCGGGCGTGTTCCCTCCAAAGATCATGGGTGATACCCGACTGGTCGATGGCGGCATCGTCGATCCCGTCCCCGTCCGGCCCGCGCGGAGTTTGTTTCCCGGACCGGTGGTTGCCGTCGCCCTTTCCCCTCCCAGGGAAGAATGGGCCGAGGTTGGGTCTTCGAATCCGCTGGCCTCGATCCCCATCATCGACATGTTCACCCGCCTCAGACCCGGCGAGGCGCTCAAAGTCTTTCTCAGAACGACGGAGATCTTGATGCGGATGTACACCGAGATCTGTCTCGAGCTCGACAGGCCCGAGGTGATCATCCGGCCGCGAGTCTCGCACATCGGCATGTTTGACCAACCGTCCGCAGCTGACATGTGCGAGTTGGGAGAGCGGGCTGCTGAGCAAGTCATCCCGAAGCTGAGGGACGAGTTCAAGCTTGGACGTCGACTCGGGCGCGGTTTGCAGACGGCCGTCGGGGCTCGCTTCTCACACACCAGATAGCATGTCGCGTGATCTGCGCAAGTACGCCCGATCGACGACCACACGTCTCATCCTCGGCGCATTGGTCCTGTTGTTCCTTGTAGGGGACGGCCTGATCGCCCTGATCTACGGACGTCAAGCCGGGGTGTTCGCCTTGCTTTGCACCGGGATCGGCCTGCTTCCGTTGATACTCATCGCCGCCTGGCTCTGGCTGATGGGAAGGATTGCCAGGAAGCTTGACGATGAGTGATCCGCGCCTGGCCGGCGGTGAGGGGGTGCTCTTCTATCGCTGGCGGGCCGCCACCGAGCCGGGCGATCCGCCCGTGGTCTTGCTTCACGGGCGGACAGGGGACGAGTCCGTCATGTGGGTCGTAGCCGAGGCCCTGCCGTCGAAAGGGCTGACGATCGCGCCCCGCGCTCCATTTCCGTCGGCAGATGGGGGATACAGCTGGGAAGAGCCACTCCCCGCCGGCAAGGCGACCTTCGACGAGTTTGGGCCGGCTGTGGCTGCCGTCACGACGCTTCTCGACCGGCTGGAAATCGAGAGAGGTCTTGACCGGGCTCGGATGATCCTTGTCGGCTTCAGCCAGGGAGCGGCGCTCGCCTTCGCAGCCGCCAGGGACGAACGCATTCGGCCGCAAGGCATTGTCGCCCTGGCTGGCTTTCTGCCCGATGGCGATGCCGCCCATCTTCGCGGGGTCCCGATTTTCTGGGGCCATGGGACGCTGGATACGCTGGTCCCGATCGAGCAGGCCCGCTCCGATGTCGAACGACTGCACCGGATCGGCGCGTCGGTGCAGTTCTGTGAGGCTGATGTCGAGCGCCGTGTCGGGGTTGAATGCATGCGCGGCATCAACCAATGGTGGCAGAATCATTTCTCCGGCAGCAGATCGCGGCCGACGGCCGAATGATGCCCGATGCGCTCCTCCGGATCTGGTCCCACACCTGTGTGATATGATTCGCCGCAAGCGCCACTGACTGACCCCGGCGCTGCGGGCCAGCCTCGTTCGACGCAATCGACAAAACCTCTTCGATGGAGCCCAGAATGCCTGAGCAAGACCTGGAAACTCGAGCGATCAATACGATCCGTTTTCTGTCGGTCGACGCCGTGGAAAAGGCCAATTCCGGTCACCCTGGTTTGCCGATGGGCGACGCTGCGATGGCGTACACGTTGTGGAGCCGTCACCTGAAATTCGATCCTACACTTCCGCGCTGGCCGGATCGGGACCGGTTTGTGCTCTCCGCAGGTCATGGCTCGATGTTGCTTTACTCACTCCTGCACCTGACAGGGTTCGACCTGTCGCTGGAGGAGATCAAGAACTTTCGCCAATGGGGCAGCAAGACGGCCGGACACCCGGAGCATTGGGCCGCCCCGGGGATCGAGACAACGACCGGCCCGCTTGGACAGGGGTTCGGAAATGCAGTTGGGATGGCGATCGCGGCCGAACGCCTTGCGGCTCGATACAACAGACCGGATTTCCCGATCGTCGATCACCGCGTCTACGCCATTGTGTCTGATGGAGATCTCATGGAGGGCGTGGCTTCGGAGGCGGCGTCATTGGCCGGCCATCTGCGCCTGGGGAAGCTGATCTTTCTCTATGACGACAACCGGATCACGATCGATGGCAGCACCGACCTGGCATTCACCGAGGATCGGGCGGCGAGGTTCGAGGCGTACGGGTGGCACGTGGTCCGGGTGGAAGACGGAAACGACGTCGCCGCCATCGATGCCGCGTTGACCGACGCTCGGGCCGACACTCGTCCCTCGCTGATCCTGGCACGGACGCACATCGGATTCGGGTTGCCGACCAGGCAGGACACGGCGGCAGCTCATGGCGAGCCTCCGGGTGAAGAGGAAGCCGATGGCGCGAAGAAGAAACTCGGCTGGCCGCTCGAGCCGAAGTTCTTTGTCCCTGAGGATGTGGCCCAGCATTTCAACAAGATCGGGGAGAGAGGGCGACCCGAGGTCAAGCGCTGGCAGGATTTGTTCTCGGAGTACCGCCGCGCGTATCCCGATCAGGCGGCTGAGTTCGAGCGAACGCAGGACGGCGCGCTGCCCGGCGGATACGTGAACAACCTGCCCGTATTCGAGGCCGATGCCAAGGGCATGGCCACACGCGCCAGCTCAGGCAAGACGCTGAACGCGCTTGCGCCCGTGCTGCCCGAGTTGATCGGCGGATCGGCCGATCTGACCGGATCCAACAAGACAGACATTCGCGGAGAACCGGCGTTCGGCCCCGAGAACCGTGATGCACGCTACATTCACTTCGGAGTCCGCGAACACGCCATGGGCGCGATCCTGAGCGGACTGGCCCTGCACGGCGGGTTGATCCCATATGGCGGCACGTTCCTCGTTTTCTCGGATTACATGCGCCCGACGCTTCGCCTGGCGGCAATGATGGGACTGCGCGTGATCTACGTCTACAGTCACGACTCAATCGGTTTGGGTGAAGACGGACCGACGCACCAGCCCATCGAGCAACTGGCCGCGCTGCGGGCCATTCCGAACCTGTTTGTCGTTCGCCCCGCCGACGCCAATGAGACGGCTGTAGCCTGGGGTCTGGCGCTGGAACGCACCCAGGGGCCGACCGCCCTCATCCTGACCCGCCAGTCGGTGCCGACCCTCGACCGTGCCGAGTTCGGCCCGGCATCCGGCCTGCGGAAGGGGGCCTACGTGTTGGCCGACCTGGGGGATGGGGAGCCGGAGCTCATCCTGATGGCCTCCGGGTCGGAGATTTCGCTCATCGTCGAGGCCGGACGATTGCTCGCGGCGGAAGGCCGTGCGGTCAGATTGGTGTCATTCCCGTGCTGGGAGGCATTTGAGTCACAGTCTCCCGGCTATCAGAAGATGATCCTGCCACCGCAGGTGACCGCTCGGGTCTCGGTGGAAGCCGGTGTTCGACAGGGTTGGTCGCAATGGGTCGGTGAACGCGGCGTGGCGATCGGGCTGGAGCGTTACGGTGCCTCCGCCCCCTACGAGCAGATCTATCAACATCTCGGGCTGACCGTTGATCGCATCGCCGAGGTCGCCCGCGGCCTGCTGGAGCAGCAGGTCGAGAAGGCGGGCACACAATGAAAGTCGCCGTCGCGTGTGATCACGCGGGCTTCCCGCTCAAGCAGGTCGTCCTTGACGCCGTGCGCGCGGTCGGCCACGAGCCGATCGATCTGGGGACGAATGCGGACCATCCGCCGATCGATTGGCCCGATGTCGCCGAATGGGCCGGTCGCGCCATCCAGCGCGGTGACGCTGAGCGCGGGATCGTCATCTGTGGCTCCGGCGTTGGAGTAGCGGTCGCCGCCAACAAGCTGCGCGGCATCCGGGCCGGGATGTGTCACGATACGTACTCGGCACACCAGTCGGTCGAGCATGACAATGCCAACATGCTCTCCCTCGGGGCGCGTGTCATCGGACCCGAACTGGCTGAGGATGTCGTCAAGTCATTCCTCGGCGCCAGGTTCAGCGGGGAGGAACGCCATGTGAAGCGGCTGGCCAAGCTCGATGCCCTCGAAGCTCAAGAGTTCGGGCGACGAGACGAGTGAGTGCGGCCGCCTCCGAGGCTTCCTCGGGCGTCACTCGTGCGCGGCCACTCGCGCCTCGACCTGGTCGTACTATCCCCTCAACTACTCTTGTCCTCTCTGCATTCAACATCACGCTCGCACTCCGTTCGGTTGTGTGCGAGAGAGATGAGCCCTCGTCGGATCTGGTAAGAGCAAGGGACCGTCATCGATCCGGTCGGCGCATGCTGACAAGATCAAGCGCGTGAGCGAAGAGCAGATCACACATACCCCGAAGCATGTCCTGGTCGGCCTGGGAGAGCCGATCTTCCAAGTGTTGCCTGCCGGGATTCTGGCGAATATGGCGATGCAAGGTTCCGAGAGCGCGCTGCTGTGGAACCTGGTCTATCCCCTGGCCCGGCCGACCGTCGCGCTTCATGACCTGATTGCTATTCGACCGCTGTGGGGAACGGCGCTCTCAGCCGATGACTTTCGCGACCAGCTCGTTCCGTACTTCTGGGGGTATGGGACTCAAGGGGGTCGGCTCGAAGGACTGGATACCGTTCTTGAAGCGGTTGATGGAGCTGGGCCACGGACAGAGGTTGATCTCTTCCTGCGCGGTGCGAACCACCTCGTGGTCGTCGAAGCAAAGAACTTCGCCGTCCCTGGCCGATGTTCGAGATTCGCCTCGGGTCGCTGTCCGGAAATCCATCGCGATGAAAGCGAAGATGTCTGGACCGGCTGCAGGTACTGGGAAGTTGATGGCGCACGCTTCGATTCGGCTGTGGATTTTGGGGAGAGGCCCGTGCCCGGCGTCGAGGCGCCAGCGTGTGACCAGCATTACCAGCTCGGCCGAACGCTCCTCGTCGGGGCAGCCCTTGCTGCAAAGCTTGGCCTTTCTCTGCACATGTGGTTGGTGACCCCGATGAGATCGTGGCCGACTCTCGAGCGGGGCTGGCTGGACTTCGCCGGGCGAGTCCATGAGGAGAGCGTGTGGCGCCGGCTGCGAGTACTGCCGTGGAAAGGGATCCGGGCTCTGTCGCGCGGTTGATCTGTCCCAGTTTGAAGCCACGTTGTTCCCGTACTTCCCCTTCCCATCCGAATTGCGCCTTCAGAGCGACCCGAGATCGGCGCGGCCGGACGGGGCAGCCCGCGCCAACGCAGATCGCCCCGGCCATGCCATTCGGTCCGATCCGATTGTCGTGCACGCGGCGCGAGCTAGTCTTCGACGACGACGTATCCGGCTTCTTCGAGAGTGTGCCTAGCCGCAGACAGGCGTTCTTCTTTCACCAGGATGAAATCCGTCTCGTAGCTGGACAGGGCGAATACGGGGATGCCCGCCCGGGCAAGTGGGGCGGTCAGTGAGGCCAGGATACCCGTCAGACTCAAGTCGAGGGGTCCTGCGACCTCCAGGCATCGCCAATCTCGATCCGATGGAATGCCTTCTGGGATGAATGCCTGGGCGCAAACGATGGTTAGCGAGTCATCGGTCCTCAAGATGCATGAGAATCCGGCTGTCTCCACCCATGTAGGGGAGACCGCCTCCGGCTCAAGCCGCGTGATCGCCATCGGCTCGGGGAGGACTCTCAAGCGCCTCACGACCTTCGCACCGGTTTCTTCCCCTTGTGAGATGCGTTCGTCACCGGCTAATGATCTCGGCTCCGTCCTTTGCCCGGCGCAAGGAAGATCTAACCAAATCAGCCACGAACGGTGTCACCCCAGCCGCCTCTGGATTTCCCGTTCGTACTCGGGGAAATAGCGCCCGATCACCGGAAGCTCGAAGGAGCGCAAGATGCTTGTATTGCGCTCCCTCTCCAGCAGGAACTCGAACGATCGGCTGATCAGGTCCTCGCGGCTGACCCTTCCCTGGGTGAGCTTCTGGTAGTACGCCTCAGAGAGGCTGACGAGATGCTTCGTCGCAGGGGGTCCTTCCAGGCTCACTTCGAATTGCTCGTCGTTGATCTTCTTCACTTGCATCTTTTGCCTCTTCCAGGATGCCGCGCCCTTCGAGTCGCTGACATCGCGCCTTCTGGGCCAGTTCTGCTGCGGATCGGGCAAGGTTGCGATCCAAACAGAGCGATGAACCGCGTTTGCGCACCAGGTTGCCGGTTGGTGATCAGCGGCCAGATGACTTCGTCGGGTCGCCTTTTCTCCGATTGAGATTGGCCGCAGTGCGCAGGTAATCCTGGAAGGCGTTCTCGCGGATGTCCTTGACCGAGGTCAGTTTCACATGGCGCATCTTGTCGCCGGCGCCTTCCAGGAGGCCTTGCGGATCATCAAGATCGATCCCGCGCCAGAAGCCGAAATTGACGTATTTGCTGAATGCCTTGATGTAGCAAAACGGTCCGTTGACCTCGTACACCGGCTGGGCCCACTTGAAGGCTTCCTTCGCATCGGGAACAGCCTTCTTGACCTGCTCCCGAAGCGCTGTGACGATCTCGGCCTGCCAATCGTCGAGACTCGTGACGTACTCGTCAACCGACTTGGGCTTCATCCTGGTTCCTCCTTTGGCGGGAGTGGGATCGTATTGTGTCGGTCCGTTCGGTGTCAATCGCCGATGATCTTGATCAGCGCGCGCTTTCGTCGACCGCCGTCGAATTCGCCATAGAAGATCTGTTCCCACGGTCCGAAATCGAGTGCTCCGTTCGTTACCGCCACGACTACCTCGCGCCCCATGACCTGTCGTTTCAAATGCGCGTCGGCATTGTCTTCACCGGTGCGGTTGTGGCGGTAATGGCTCACAGGCTCGTGTGGCGCAAGTCCTTCGAGCCAGTCGTCGTAGTCCTGGTGCAAACCGTGCTCGTCGTCGTTGATGAAGACGGACGCCGTGATGTGCATCGCGTTGACCAGGGCCAGCCCCTCCTGGATCCCGCTCTCCTGCAATGCCTGGTTGACTTCGGGGGTGATATTGATGAAATCCCGCCGCCCGCGCACGTTGAACCAGAGCTCCTTCCTGTAGCTCTTCATCGAGATCGATGCTCCTTCGTTGTGAGCCAGGCACTCTGCGGCCTGGCTTGTGCATTGGGTTTGCTAGGAGACCCAATGCCGGATTTCGAGCTGCTCAACCGTCTGTCCAACCACCGCATATGCGTAGCCCCGACGGCCGAACGGTCCTGGATTGACAATCTGTGTGAGGTTGAGGGAGGTGATCCCCGCCGCCTCGTGGATATGGCCTGTCAAGCACAGCATCGGCTGATAGGCTTCAATGAACGTACGCACGGCCGTGCTGCCCACGTGTTCGCCCGAGTATATCTGATCGCTTGGCGTTCCAAAGGGGGGCTGGTGGGCAACGAGGATCATCGGCGTACCGTCGGGAAGACCGTCCACTGCACCATCGAGCAAGCTCTTCAGCTCGTCCTCGCTGAACTCGAACGGTGTCGAGCCGGGGGCAGGGAGAGAACCACCGACACCGACGAAGCCTATTCCGTCAATGATTTTGTGTGCCCCGTGGAGGCTGATCTCAAGCTCGTCCATATACGACGACACGTCCGGGTAGTCGCAATTGCCGGGAACAGCCAACACGCGCCGGGCGTGCTGGGTGACATCCTGGATGATCTGCTCGGCATCGCGCCTGTGTCCGAAGTTTGTCAGGTCTCCCGAAAGGATGACAACGTCGGCCGCCTCCAGCTCGTCGGTGATTCGCTGGATTGCGGTGTTGCTCCCATGGATGTCGGTGAGTGCAAGGACGATCACGCCTCAACTCCAGGTCGATCCTGCTGTAACCAGCGCGCAATTTGAGCCGCCAGGCGCGTTCCGATGCCCGGAAGCTCTCGAAGGGCTGCCTCCCCGCCGCCTCGATGCACTTCTCCGATGCTCACAATATACTCGTCGACCGTCCATGCCGCCCGGCGGTAAGCCCAGATCCGGCTGCTCTCGGCCATCTCCAATTCGAGGTCATAGGCCTTCAGGAAGAGTTTCTCGGCGATCCGCTTGTTGACGGCCAAGGGACCGGAAGGGACGTAGCGCGGTATCCGGTCTTTCACCCCCACCTTCTGGCACAGCTCGCGCACCGTCCGCTGCAACCTGGTCGAATAGACCTGATCCGGCGAATACGAGGGCTTGCCGCCCTCATCCCATCGATAGAGCTTCCGCCACGCAGTCTCCAGACCCGGATCGAAGGCCCGTGCAGCCGCCATCGTCATCTCGGCCTGCAGGCCATCCATGGTAAGCCCGCCGCCCAGCACGAACGTCCCCCCGTGATCTCGCACGGCCCGGATGGTTTGTTCAATCTGAGTCGGGTGATCACCGACTTCGGGCAGGATCGGCATCAACGAAGCTCCGACGGTGATCCCGCCGGCTGCGAGTGCACTTATCGCCTCCAGTCGCCGCTTCACGCCGGGGCTGCGGGGCTCGAATGCCTGCTTCAATTGGTTGTCCAGATTGCTCAGGCTCATCACCACACCTGCCCAGGCTTGCGAATCGATCGAGCTCAGGAGATCGAGGTCGCGCGTGATCAATGGGGATCGTTCGACGACGAACAACGGGAATCCGAGGTCGTGGATGACTTCAAGCATGGCCCGCGTGAGCCTATATCGATTCTCCGCCGGCTGCTGCCAGTCGCCGCACACGATGATGTCCTTCTCCTGTCGACTCAACTCCTTCCGCAGAAGCGTGGCGGCGTTAACCTTGACCTGGATGAGCGTGTCGAAAGTCGCCGGATCGCGCCGGCCAAGGTACCGCCCTCCACGAAGGTAGCAGAACAGGCAGCCGCTCCGGCAGCCGATGTATGGATGGGCAGAATACTTGTTCCAGAACCAGGGTCCGTCGACATGTCGATGGACATTAAGGATCTTGCGCGGGTTGATTTCCTCATACTCGATCACGGAGATTGCATGTCCCCCTGCACAAAGGCGCGCTGCTCCTCGGAAAGGTAGGTGAGCGCCTTGCGAAGCATCAAACGCCGATAGGGCCGGCGTTCGATGACTCGTTGATCGTGCAGCCATCGGGCCAGACGATCGGGGTAGAAACGTCCGATCGTCTTGAGCCCCCAGCCGATGCCTTTGATGGCGTCCATCTCACGCTCGACGAACAGCGGCTCGAGAAATCCCAGCAGAGCCTTGACTTGAGGTTCGAGGTCGACCGCGCCTCGAGACCATTTTCCCCAGTTGTGGATGCCGACCCCGACGGCCCGCCGAACCCAGCGATCGGGATCCTGCCTCCACGGGTCGAGCCGCGCCAGGTTTGCCTCGAAATCCGACGTCAGGGCGAGACCGAGAACGCGCTCGGCCAGGATGTCCGTGGTGAACCACTTCCCGCTGTCGACAATGAAATCTCGGCAGGCACGCAACGTCCCTTGCGAATCTCGATCCAATTGCCGCGCCAGGGCGGAGCCGATAATCGGCCATCCTCCGAGGGCATCCATTTGGGCCACGCTCCGAAGGAACACACGCACTGGTGGAATATCCCCGACGCCGATCTGTTCACCGATCCGATCCAGTATTCGGAAGGGGATGCGCTCTGTCTAGACAGGCGAGAGGACCTTTCGCGCTTCTTCCATCTCGCCGTCCGCGACCAGGTTCGAGATACTGATTCCGAGTGATCTGGCCTCGCGTGTCCTCAACGGATAGGCATCTCCCGATCGCAGGCTTGAGGGACACCACGGTTTGCCCGCGACATTCGCTCTCAGCGTCGCGGGACGGAGCGTCGGAGCTCTTGCGGCGACTGCCCAGGAACGCGCTCGATCTCGCCTTTCACCTCGAGATCGAGTTTCACTGTCGTTGTGTACCAGGATATGTTCCCCAACCGCTTCTGGTCCGCTTTCGAGATGCGCCCGGCTACGAGCTTGGACAACTCGGCAAAGGCGACGCTCTTTGGAGCGGGGGGGACTGCGCGCAGGATCACTTCCCGGACGAGGTCATACTTCCACCGAGCGATCCGCGTCGGTTTCTTCCCGGGCGTCGGCGTCCTGCAGACGACTTTGTCCTGCGTCTCCATCATCACTCCTCACCTTGCGTCACTCAACCGCATGGCTCAGGCGTCATATGTCCCATGAACGGACGGCAAACGGTGGACGACCGACGACGGGAGACGGGAGACGGAAGACGGAAGACAGGTCTTCTGTTTCCCGGTCCCCCATCCTCCGTCTCTTCCTGCCCGTCCGTCGTCTATCGTCGGGCATGCACTTTCAGTCTCTCCGACGCTGGCGAGCGGTCGGAGACACGCCGGAAGGGCTCATTGGCCCGGTCGCCGTCGTGGATTCTTCAGGCCTGTTTCCAGCTTATTTGTGACTTCCCTCGTCACACGGGCATGGACGGCGGCCGCGTGCGTATCCAGAAATGTCTCTACGGCTCGGCGGTCAACCGCAACAAGCGCCCGCAACGCCCAGGAGAGCGCTTTAATGACCATGTCATCTCTGTCGGCGACCAGCATCTCACACACCATCAGCGTACGTTCCACGTCGCCAAGTCCGCCATGCGCGTTGGCGTTTAGTGGAACGGTGCTGACGAGCGAGGCGCGCCGCCACCAACGATCGGCTGATTTCGCCCAACTGACGATGAACTTGTCGCTCACCTGACGTTCTCGCCACGCAGGACCGGCCAGCTCGAGCGAAAACGGATCCACGGACCACCAACTATCGATGCCTCGGCCGAATTCCTCCAATTCATATTTACCGATCCTTCTCATCGCCCCGGGGTGTTCATGGATTAGCTCATATGCCACCCATCGATGCTCTCCGCGTTCGATAATGGCCCTGGCGACTTCGAGCACGAGCGAGGCATCGGCTTGACGAAGCAATCGCGTGAACTCCTTCCGGATGGTGCGAATGCTGGGGGTGTTCTTGCGAGGAAGCTCGCGGATCCGGCGATAGATCTGGTCGGCTAGGCCCTCAGGATCCATCGAGGTGAGCGCGTGGGAGTCGCCGAAAGATCGGCTCATGTTCACTAGGTCCTGTCTTCAGCCGCCACGTAGTCGGAGCAGGCTGAAGGTCCGATCATCTGGCCAGGATCCGGTAGATCGCTCCGTCATCGGAGGTGAAGACCGGCTGAAAGTGGGCAAGTGCGGTCAGTTCCGACGGCGTGTACAGATTGCGTTTCGTGTTCGGCTCGAACCAGACCAGCATGGACGGAGCATCTCCGGGCCACACTCCGACGAACTGATGTAGCGGGGTGTTTGCGCCGAAGAAGTCGGTCCTGCTGGGCAGGCTCCTGACGGTTCGCCGGGTCGAAAGGTAGACTGCGGCCGGGTAGTTGCTGAAAATGGTCGTTGCCGGATCTGTCACCCATTGTGCCAGATGTTGAGTGACGGCCGAATCCCGATAGGCCGGCACGTTGTAGATGTTGTAGTAGGCAATCCCACCGCTGCTGAGACATCTCAACCAGAACTTGTACATCCCGTTAGCCGGGAAGGTCAGCCAAAGTAGGGATGCGCCGATGAGCGCGATCTGTCCCATTCTCGCGCTCCTACCTTCAATCATCGGAAGGATGAACCGTTGGATGAAGATCAGGGCGAGCAGGAGCAACGAGAAGAAGGCCGGCAGATACAATCGATCATCGTAAGGTATGTTCTTGTGATCGACCGATTTTGTCAAGACGATCACGGCCAAGAGGTATATGACTGAAAACGCGATCAGGACAAGAGTGATCGGACGAGGCGCGCTGTCGGTGTGGACGGGCTCGCGATGGCGAAGGTAGACAAGCAACACAGCAAGGGTCGCTACAACTATGGCGAGCCAGAAGAAGGGCTGTGACGAGAGCTGATATGGGATGAACCAGCGTAGGCCCTTGAAAGTGATGTCCTGTATGTTCTGGTCCGGTCGCCAGGTCGATGGGTTGCGTACACCCAGAAGCGTTCCGCTTACGCTGTAGTTCCTTACGATCCAGAACAACAAGGGCAGTGTACTCAGACCGGCGAAAGTTGCTGCCTCGATCAATCCGCGCCGGAGCTCCATCCGACGCAGATAAAGGATCCCGACGAACCCCGTGAGAATGAGGGTCGCGCCAATGTATCGCTGAAGACAGACCAGGCCGCAGAGCACGACCATGCCTGCCAACGAGGCGCGGTCAGACAGACGACTGTACTTCTCGAACAACAGCAAGAAGGAGAGTACGAAGACAATGAACAGCGAATCGGATCCGATGTTCACCGATACCGAGAAGATCCCGGAGGAGAGCAGGGCGGCGGCTGCGGCCAGCGTGCTTAGGAGCCAGTTGAAGTCGAGGATCCGGCTGGCAAGCACTCCGGAGAGAAAGACGATCGCCGCAAAAGCGATCGCGTTCAGCCCCGCGCCGAAGGTCAGTGGATCAAGCCCGAACATCACCTCAGGTATAGCCAACAAAATCGGGTAGAGCGGCGGCCAGAGCACGTAAGGCCCACCCTCGAAACTTGTGAACCCGCCTCCGGCCGCCAGATGATCGGCAGTAGCCAGGTAGTTGACGGCGTCAGTTGAGACCCCAGGGCCATGGGCCGAGATCAGAATGTGAACCAGGATCAAGCCGACACAGGCCAGGATCCCGGCGGATAGGGCGGGATTCTTCAATTCGATCTGCATTCTCGTCAAAGGTGGCCGACTGCCAGTCACGGACATTATGGCAGGATTCTAGCCCGCCAGGGGAGAATCGGGCTCAGGTTGCAGTCTCGGCGGACCGACCGAAGTGTATGGCCCGAACAGCGGGTGGAGGATCGAAACTGGCTATTCAATCTGTGACTATTCGTCCCCCAAAAGCAGCCCTGCCCTGGGCATCCGGTGCGAATACGATATGTATGTTTTCGGCCGAACGACCACACGCCTGTGCCACGGCTTCAGTCAAAGCCTGGACCTCTGTCTGTAGCTCCCACCCTCGTGGAACCTTGCGCTTGAGAACACGGACGAACACGGGCAATACCCCCTCGGGTGGTCCCCCTGCGTTCTCGGCGTAGCGTTCGATCGGTATGACCGTCAGTTTCACCCAGGTCTGCCCTGGTTTCGATCGAAAGACAGCGCCGGCGGCCTCGGCGATCCGCCGGGTAAGGCCCTCGACCTCACCGTCTTCGGTCAAGCTGACGATCTCGACATCTAGAATCGGCATGGGCTGCTGGAGCCTCGCTGGTGGTCCGAGCCGGTTTGCGGGCTTTCCATCGCAGGTCAGCGTGACCGTCCCCAGCTTCAGGGGCCTCGGTCCGGTCTACCGGCTGGCTTCGCGTGCGTTCTGGATGACAACCTGGCTGAGGTCAACCGAATCGAGAATAGCCCGGGCGTTGTTGATATCGAAGTCGGCGCGCTTCTTAAAGATCCAGACCGGAGGATGATCGTAGACGCTGAACGCCTCCTCCGCGCCGAAGAAATTGCCGTCGAATACCGGGATCGTCGGCGGATGGCCCCAGGCGATCGTCCCGCCGACATCTGATATCTCAAGGGGGCCAATCTGGATGGGGGACGTGAAAATGGCCACAAGGTCGAACCCCAATCGCCCGTCGAACAGCGCTCGATAGTACTCGATCGTCATGGGGTAGGTCTTCGGGATGCGTGACGTGCTCCAGATGGCTCTCTGGCTTGGGAGGAAGATGTAGTCGACGACCGGCAGGTTCTCCAGGAACAT